>JBDTSF010000259.1:0-37281 GCA_039931295.1 Nitrospirota bacterium
GGAGGCGACGGCCACGTCGCCTCCTCACCTTCCCTTCCCTCTTCCTCATTTTCCCTCAGATCCGAACCGTATCTCACAGGCGGCTGACCAATCGAGGCATCCTCCCGCCGAACTTCCTGCAGGGGTGACTGCTCGATACAAACACGTCGCATGGTAGAGACGCTATTCCAAGACCAGACCTTCATTGGTATGGAAAGACAGGTGTGTCTGGATGCAACCGGAGTGGTTCAAGCCGACGACAATGTTGTATTGACAGAAGGGGTGGCTACGTCGCCTGGTGAATCCTGGAATAGGTGGCGATGACGAAACCGCTTGTGCCGTCGAAGCGATGATTCGCTGTCCAGATGAGGAGTCAGGCCAAGCAGTAGAAGACGCTCGGCGGGCTGAGGTTAGCAAAACAAGAAGTCAGCGAGACAAAAAAATGGGGAGGTGATGGCCACATCACCTCCCCGACTTCCTCTGCGCGGGGGAGAGCCCATAGCGTGAGGAAAGCAGCGGGTGAATCTTACCATGAACATTCCCATGAAAGAAGAATTAAGTTTACAATTTAATCAATAGCTTACATGGATATACTATTGGAATGCTTGGCAGAGTGAGGCGGCAGAAAGACTGCTGCATCGCAAACCATGGGATGTTGGCGCCGGATGGACAATAGGATAAATAGGGAGGGAAGGGCGGCCTTGCCGTCCTCCTGCTCGGGGAACGCGCAGGATAGGAATGTGCTCGTTCGACGTGCGCAATCGAGGATCGACGAGGCGGCCATTTAAAACGAAGTAGGGGATTGAGAAGACGCGTGCAGCGGAAGATCAATCAGCCCCAAGCCCTGAAGAGGGAATGCGCAAGCTTGGAAGGTGTGGTGCAGGGCGTGCGGAGACTTCTTTGCTCCCGGAGCGCGCGCCCTGAGAAGGACCTCGCTCGACGGCCGCAGTCAAAAACTCCACACGCTCCTGATTGGCTGAGGGTTTAGTTGGAGAAATGCGACGAGAAAAGACTCCCGGTACTTTTTCATGATCTAAAGTCAGTTGATATTGATTTTGTACTCCCCTAATGTACGTCTCACCAAATTAAGGAGAGTCGGCGGGTCGTGGATATCAAGGATTGAGGTCGCGTGAGAAGCACAAGGTGGGGAGTCGATCGGTCATGGACATGAAGATGGAGGATCGGCGCGCTACGCCTCGCTTCCGCGTGCAATTTCGCACCACGGTGTCAGACCCCACCCAGCCCGAGGGAACAGCCCTCATACTCGATCTCTCAAGGGGCGGGTGTCGACTGGAAAGCTCGCTCCTTTTTTTGCAAGGCCTCTCGTTAGAACTGCGTATAGATGTGCCCGGCTTGGAGTGGCCGCTGATGATTGATGGGGCTGATGTGCAGTGGGTAAATGAGGAAACCGCCGGGCTGGCTTTTGTTCGAATCAGAGAGACTGAGCAGCAGCGACTCGACGAAGTGCTCACTATTCAGCTCGCCAGGAAGTTAGAGGACGGCGACGAAAAGCAGATCGAAGCGGTACCGTTTGAGTTCCAAAAACTTGAAAAGGTACTCTCGAAAGACCCGCAACTCGCCATCAGCAAGGGACTGTCGTGGTTCGCTCAAGACCGGGAGCAATTCCGGTTTCGAGGGGGGCGCTTGCTCAGCAGAGCATTTCCCAACTGCACACCGGAGTTCGCTGCCGCGCTTGCCAAGTTGGTAGAAGCTGGTGGCGATACGGAGGCAGATTTCTCTCTGGCGATTCTCCAGGACTATCCTGGTGAGACGTCCACATTCGTTGTCTTGAAAGAGATTGTGTCGCGATTTCCAAACGCCGCTCGCAAAATGGGCGGAGTCCTGACCAGCATCAACAGCACTGGCGTGGTCTCTGGTGAATTCTGGCTTGCGGACGCATGGCGGGTCAAGAAGGAATCGCTGACGCACTGGCTGACAGACGAACGGCCGTCGGTCACAGCCTTCGCTGAGCAGCATATTGCAGAACTCGACCGAATGATCGCAGCAGAGTGCCGCCGTGTGGAGGCCAAACGGGCAATGCGAAACAGGAGCAATGACGAGAACGAGCCGGGTGCTTACAGGGCGAAACCCTTCTGATCGAGGAGCGGGTTCAGGACCTAGAGAAGGGAGACCGAAACGGTGTCAGCAACTGTCTTGAGATTTAGGCATGGTGTGCCTCCACCTCACGCCAGGGCGTTCGATGTTTCAGCATCGCATTGAGAATCGTCAGCAACTTGCGCATGCAGGCGGTGAGTGCCACTTTCTTCGCTTTCCCTGCTTGCTGCAAACGCTGATAGAAGACCCGGATCACCGGATTGAACCGGGCGGCGACAATGGCCCCCATATAGAGCACGGCGCGAACCTGTGCCCGCCCACCCCACACCGTCCGTCTCCCTCGGAATGTCCCGCTATCGCGATTCAGTGGGGCCACGCCAACGAGGGCGGCGATCTGCTTATTCGTCAACGTGCCGAGCTCCTGGAGACTCGCCAAGAGCGTCGAGGTCAAGACGGGGCCTACTCCTGGCACGCTCTGCAGGAGGTCATCTTTTTCACGCCACACGGGGCTTTGACGAATCGCCTCCGACCGCTCCGCGTTGGTATGCTCCAGCTCTCGTTCGAGCCAGAGGATATGGACCCGTACTCTCTTCCGAATCGGCGACGAGGCACTCAGGAGACGATTCTTCTCGGCCGTCAGCATCTCGACCAGCTGTCGGCGGCGCATCAATACTGCGGCCAAGGCTCGCGTGTCTGCATCCGGAAGGGGGCGCGGCTGCGGGCGCATCACCTCAGCAAACTGCGCCAGCACCTGGGCATCAAGGGCATCGGACTTCGCCAACCGCCCACTGGCTTTGGCGAAGTCCCGTACCTGACGAGGATTGACGACCACCACGGGCAAGCCGGCAGTGGCGAGTGCACTCGTGAGCGGGATTTCCATCCCGCCCGTCGCTTCCAACACAATCAGGGTGGGACTGAGGGCATGGAGTTGTTCGACGACTGTGGCGATGGCCGACTCATCATGCGGATGCGAAGACGACGCACCGGGACGAAGGGCAATATCCAAGCGCGTCAGCGAGACATCGATACCGACGAAGACGAGAGGACTCATGGCAACCTCCTGTCGTGCCCAGCCTTACGAAATACGGGCTCCACGGCCCTCGCAACTGTTCGGGCTTTACAGGTGAAGAGGCCTGACGACCCACGCTGACACTCGGTCTGGAAGCGACCATGGAACCGACGGTCTGTCAGGCCCCTATTCGTTATGAGTGACAGTATCGTGCCACAAGCGGAGAGATACAAGGAACCGTTTCCTGGTGTCAACGATCATCTGACGTTCCCCCTAGCACGATCATCTGAAATTCCCCCCTCCCAGTGATACAGGGCCTGCCGCAGGGTGCCCCAGAGATCGGACCGCCCCGCGATCGTCTGTCCTCGCGCCGTTTACGAAGCCGATTTTCCGTCCGAACCCGCTTCGGCCGCGATTTTCGATTTAACCAACCCCGCTTTGAGCTTCTCGCGGAGCCGGTAGCTTTCTCCCTTGATGTTAATGGTGCTCGAATGATGCAGCAGGCGATCCAGGATGGCCGACGCGATGACCGGATCGCCGAAGACCTCGCCCCAGGCACCGAGGCTCTGATTGCTCGTCAGGATGATCGCGCCCCGTTCATAGCGACGAGAGACGAGTTGAAAGAACAAGTTCGCGCCTTGCCGATCGATCGGAATGTAGCCGATCTCATCGATGATGAGCAGGTGTGGTTGGGTCAGGAGCTTGAGCTTGTCCTCCAACCGGTTCTCGGTTAGGGCGTTGCCGAGACTGGCAATCAGGCCCATGGCGGTGGTGCACAACACCCGGCGGCCTTGCTCACAGGCCTTCATTCCCAACGCCACAGCCAAATGCGTCTTGCCCACGCCCGGCGGGCCGAGCAACAGCACGTTCTCACCGTGGTCGAGATAGCGACCGGTGGCGAGTTCGCGGATCACTTTGGGATCGATCGAGGGCTGGAACTTGAACTCAAAACTCTCCAGCGTCTTCTGGAACGGAAACCGCGCCATGGCCAGCCGCATGGCCAGATACTTGGCGCCCTTCGCGTGGATCTCCCGGCTCAAGAGGTCTTCTAAGAAGTCCGTATACGACCGCTCCTGCTTCGCGGCCTGTTCCAGCATCGTGGGGAGATCCAGCTCCACTTGATAGAGCCGGAGCTGATGACAGTAGGCATGGAGCCGTTCGAGTTGGGGCGTGCTCATGCGCCACCTCCGTCCTCGACCACCGCCGCGTAGTGGGCAAGATCGCGGACCATCACCTCACCCAGGGGCTGATAGGCGGGATCCCACTGCGGCGGCCCAGCCGGTGACGCGGGGCCGCCCGGTCGGAACAACCCCTGGTAATGTCCCGGCTCCATGACGACGGCGTATCGGGGGGCCTTCGCATGGCGCGCGATACAGTTGCCGCCCTCATAGAGTTCATAGTGCGTGGCGGTTTCGTGCACGTTCACGGTCCGGCCGACATACTGCACGGGCACCGAGTAGCGCGCGGCCCCGATGGCGACCAGCGCGTCGGCGGGCACGCGGCGGATCCGTTCCCGCTCGTAGCCATACGGCGCCCGTGCCCCTAACGGCGTGAGCGTCTCGCGGGCACACCGATCGAGTGGCCGCTCATGGGTGGTGCCGTGGACCCGCTGATCGGCCACCGTGGCCATCCATTCTTCCAGCCAGGTATTGAGCGCGTCCCACGACACAAACCGCCGACCGGCCAGCGCGTTGCGCTTCACGTACGTGACCCCACTCTCCACCTTGCCCTTCGTCCGCGCCCGATAGGGCTGACAGGCCCGCGGCGTCACGCCGTAGTAGCGCACGAAATCGTGAAAGACCGGATGCCACTGCACCTCACGCTCCCGACGGCCGAGTACCAGCGTGCGCGGATTGTCATACAGACAGGTGAGCGGCACGCCACCAAAATGGCGGAAGGCGCGCTCATGGCCGTCGAGCAGCGCACTCAGCCGCTCGTGCGGATAGGCCCGGACCCACAGCCGCCGGGAATAGCCCAACGTGAAGACGAACAGATGGACGCACGCGCGGTCCTCGCCGATCCACACGCGGAGTTGGCCGAAGTCCACCTGGGCTTGCTCGCCCGGGCCGGTCTCATACCGCACGGTCGCGACGGCCGCCCACCGCGCCTTGGCCCGCCACGGACGAATCGCCCGGCGCACTTGCTGGACACTGCCGGCAAAGCCGAGTCCCTGGAGTTCACGATGCAGCACCATCGCATTCCACCCGACTTCCGGGCCACGCTGGGTCAGTCGGTCCAGATAGGGATCCAGGCCGCGGGGCCGCGGGCGTCTCTGGCGTGGCTGCCACTGTCCCAGCCGCCGCCACCGTTTCACGGTCTTCCGATCCATCCCCAGCTCACGGGCAATCGCCTTCACGCTCTCGCCCCGCGCCAATCGGGCCAGCACTTCCTGCACTGTGTCTTCTCGTAACATCGGCTCCTCGCTCCTGTGTGATTCACAGGGATCAGAGCCTACCGGATGACGATGGGTGTCAGACATGTCTCTCCTCCTCGGTTGTGAAGGAGGGGGGAATTTCAGATGATCACTGAGGGGGGAGTTTCACATGATTGCTGACACCTGGCCCGTGTATTCCTGGGACGGCCTTCATTAGAACGAGGAAACTGTTCCTAACACCGTTCATTCTCTCGCCGCGTGAACTCAACCGTTTGGCGGCTAGGTACTTGTTATAGGAATAATGAGCATCGAAGAGCTTACGAAGCCGCTATTCGCGATTCAGTGATGACCTCGAACGTTCGGAGAAAGAGTTATTGGCCAACGACAACTCGTATTCACGTCGAAATTACATCCGCGCCTTATTCGCCGCGATTGAACTCTCTGTCTTCGTCCTTAAACAAACCCTTTTGGTTGCTGCATCATCCTGTCCTGGCAAACTAACCTTTGCTGAGCTTGCCTTACTGCGTGAGGAGACCTTTGACTTGAAGAATACGGGGAAGGTGCGAACACAGAAGAAAATCCTAAAAATTTCTGACAATCTACGATTTACAATTCGATGCGTAGAAAAGGGCTTTGGTTTGTCTCTGAACTTCAATTCCGTGGATCGGAATTGGGACGATTTCAAAAAAAACGATGGAAATCCGGAACCGAATCACCCATCCGAAAGGGTACAAAGATTTCGACGTCTCAAGGCAAAAAGCGGAACTGGCGGTCCGCGTCGGACATTGGTTCGCTGAATTCCTAAAGGATTGGTTTCATCAATTCATTACCACGGTAAAACCTGTCTATGAAAGTGCCGCCGCGAAAGAACCCGACTACACAACGTAGAGGGCGGAAAACTGGGGCATTGTAGGTTCCCACCAATCTCTGTAGACGGATGATCAGTCCAAGGCTTGCATCGAATCCCATCGAGAGACTATCGAGGGGAAAGGGGGGGAGTCTAGATTGGGCAGGATGTTCAAAAAGTCCGTTCAGCAAGGCCGCAGCGAGTGAAGACCGGAGGCGTACCCTCTGGGGTACGTTGAGGCTTTGAACGATGCGAGAACGAAGCTGGCGAGCTTTTTCAGCATCCTGTCATTGAATGCCGGCCTGGCGCTGCTGCCACCGCACATACTTCACGATCTGATCAACATCCGCAGGAGTGACGGCGTCGATCTTCGGCATGTTGCCGAATTCCCAGTGGTGTGCCTTGACGCCGTTGGCGGCCGCCCGTTTGAAGGCTTCATCCCCGTGATGGTTCGGTTCATAGACCTTATGTACTAACGGAGGTCCGTGGTCGGTTCCCGCCGCTTGCTTTCCATGGCAGGCCGAACAGTTCGCATTGAACATGGTTTCGCCAGTTTGGAATTCAACCGGTACAGGGCCGCTTGCGACTGTCGGCTTGGGGGGCTCCGAGGAATCGCAGGCTGCGAGGAGACCCATCCCCAGCAACCACGCTCCGATCTGAATTTTTGACGTCATCGGGATTTTCATGGAATCAGGATCATTGGTTTGGCCATCGTGTCACGAATCGTGAAAGGTTAGACGTAGGTCTGCCAAGCGCGTTGTCTTCGAACCGTTTCACATCTCACGTCTTACGCCTTATATCGCATATGCGAAAGGACCGTAAAAATCCAAAACAAGCTACCAAGTTGCGCCGCAACGAGTCAACACTGTCCATTTCTCCGTCGCTCTGGTTCACATACTTCCTGATCAAGAACCGATTGAAGGCACCATCGCTTTCACTTCACAGCTTCCGCCACACCATGACCGTAAAGCTGGAACTGGCGAGAACAGACGGCTCCCTTATGCGCACACAGGGGAAGGTATAAATAACCATTATGGTATAATACGTGATAGTCGGAACTATCATTATTAACGGAGGAATTAACATGATCACACAGGCGGATGCAAAAACAGCAATACTTGAAGCATGGCGTGTTTGGCCGAAAGGGGCAAAAGACAAGTTTTTCTTTGATGGGAGAATGTTTTACGCAATGCTGGAGCAGGACAAGACGTTCTTGCTCAGGTTCAAAAGCAGCGCTTCGAAATGGCACGTGGTTAAAGGGTGGATTCAGGACCATGGGTATTGAGCCTTGACAGCTTTTAACCTGTGCGCGTAGTCTCACTGGGTCGGAAGAATGGCCGCGTCTTCCAATATTTGCAAAAAGACTCCACATGCGACATGATGGAAATCGTCACCGTAGTTAGACTTTTCTTTGGTATTCTCGCCAACGCTCTCAAGGTGTGGGAGTTCTTCAGTACTCGCCTCGGTCGCCTTTTCAGAGAAAAACGCCCTGGTAGCAGTCCCAGATTGAGAGTGCTACCGTGTTATAAATCAATGGGATCGGCATTGATTTCTATCTAGATTTCTCTATCCTCGCGTGCACTTCTCCATAAATATCAATGCTGTATGTGATAGTAGCGCTCCCAGATTGAGAGCGCTACCACGTTATAAATCAAAGGGTAAGCGAAGGCACCCCTTCCCATTGTCGGAAATGGGCGCGTGGTACGAAGACTGATCCGCTCGCCGCCGTCGCCTTAGACGGCTCCCTAGCGGGCTCCGAAGTTCAGAACTTCAGACATCGCATTGCGCGGTGTCCTACCAACTTTCGTATCCAGCTTGTTTTGTTTATCCGCTCGGAGCGCTGCGTCAAATTCAGGGAACTCTCTACGAACCTACATTATTGCCCTGTCTTGGAATCGGTGTTGTACTTCACGCAACATGTTGGCCCTGCTGGAGGCGGTGTACCAACTCCATCCATCAGAGCCGTTCACGTAGGCCGGTGACTGCATTCGCTGTATGAAGGCCTCGCGTAGGCCTTGGCCGGACAACTCCACCCATCTATCATAGGCTGATTGTCCTTTGCGATTCTTGGTGGATAGGTCGATGTTACCGGCCAGCTCATATGGCGTCGAGAACTGAGCCTGCGCGTCCGACTGAGCTCACAGGTTCCAATGGAACAGGGTGGGGAGGATAGGCTCACTTAGGATTACCGTCAAAATTGCCCCTGTCACTGTAGGGGTTATCGCCGTATTGCCTTTGCCGATCCTCATCGCGGTGCTGCCATCTATCGCGTTCCAGCTGCATAGCCCTCTCGGACTGTAGTGGCGGCATCCCGGCTCGTTCCCTTTGAATCGATTCGCGGTCTAGGCGCATTTGCTCTTCCAGGTGGCGTTGTTCCTCGGAGTAGCGTTGATCTGCGGGGTGTCCGTACGTTTCGTCGTTGGCCTGCGCAGCTCCCAGCCAGCTGATGAGGATCAAAGCCGTCATAAGTCCTATTGCATTCCTCATTGCAGTTCTCCTTTCTATTTTGCCTTATTCCTCCTTTATTTGTACTGTATGTTTCCCTCTACTGCAACGGCCAATTGATGCGATCTACTTATCATTTTCATCGGATACACTCATAACTACTTAGAATTAGGAGGCACTGTCGCATATGCGATGGGATCCACAACCCCAGCTTTTGCAAATCCTTCCAGACGGATTACGCAACTATCGCATTGTCCACAGGCCAGCTCTCCTGCCGGATCGTAACAGCTGTGGGTCAGATGAAGCGGTGCATGCAGCTCGATCCCCTTCAGGATAATGTTTGCTTTTGTGAGCGTCAGCAAGGGGGCTCTGATATGGAAGGAGCTGCCTTCCATGCCGGCTTTCGTACCTTCCTTCACCACCGCTTCAAATGCGTGGATGAATTCAGGTCGGCAGTCCGGATAGCCGGAATAGTCGAGTACGTTGGCGCCAAAATAGATGAGAGAGGCTCCTACGACCTCCGCATGTGCGGCGGCAATCGAGAGAAAGATGAGATTTCGTCCCGGCACATAGGTGATTGGAATGCGCTCGTTACGCTCGTTGCTCGGTCGGTATTTGGGTACTGCCGTCGGGCCAGTGAGTGCCGACCCGCCGATGGCGCGAAGATCAAGGTTCATCACCAGATGATTTCCCACGCCCAAGACGGCGGCAACCTGCCGTGCCCGCTCGACTTCTATCGCATGGCGTTGTCCATAGGCTATGGTAAGAAAAAAAATCTCGCAACCATCCTGCTTGGCAATCGCTGCCGTGACGGTGGAGTCCAGTCCTCCGCTCGCCAAGACGACTGCGCGAAGGTTCAATGGCTTCATCACATCCACTCCCATATACGATGCAAGGTGCCAAGTATCGTCACAGGACGCAAGCGTTGCCTCACGGGGGAGGGGAAGGGATCATGTTGAGGGGAGGAGGATCATGTAGAGGGAAGGAGAAGACTGATCACGCGCATGAACGCCTAGTCTCGATCTTCTTCTCGCTCGATTTTTTCCAACAGCTCTTCTTTCGATTGACACTCGACGCAGAGCTTCGCAAACGGGACGGCTTCTAATCTCCGCTCACTAATCTCTACACCACACTCTGCACAGATGCCATAGGTGCCTTCGTTGAGCCGTGTTAACGCTTCGTCGATGGCCTGCCGTCGGCGATTGCGCATTTCCATCAAGGAAATGCCTAGCTCGCGATCGAGATCCATGAGGGCTTGGTCTCCGACGTCGCGGGCAGATTCAAGCCGCCGCTGTTTATCTTCAATGAGGGACTGGCCTAGGCTATCTTCAATTTCTTTAATAATGTCCTGCCGCTTTCGCACCAACATCTGATGGAGGGCTTGGCGGCGGCGTTCCCGGTCTTCCCGTTCTTTCGCCGATTCTTTCGGTTTGGCAGCAAGAGGGGAGACAGCCATACTGATAGGTTTCTCTATGACTATAGTTGGCGTGTGCGTAGGTTTGCTCGCCGGTTTTGCGACCTTCGCTTGCACGGTGGCCTTTGCTGCCGGTTTTTTCTTGGCGGGTGATTTGGTTGCCATGACGGATCCTACTCCTGGGATGAACACGGAGTCACCGGAAAATTTCGGCATTCATAGCACGGCGCTCCCGCTTTTGACAAGAGGTTGTAAGAAGAGCCTGAGAGGTTAAGAGTAGACGATTGTTGAATGAATGGGATAGCCGATCAGTTTCTCTCGGCCCTTCAGGCCCTTGAGTTCAACCAGAAAGTCGAGTCCGGCGATTTCGCCTCCCAACTGACGAACGAGAGACACCGTCGCGGCTGCGGTGCCCCCGGTGGCCAGCAAGTCATCCACAATCAGCACACGTTCTCCCAAACCGATTGCATCGCGATGGATGGCGAGGGAGTTCGACCCATACTCAAGATTATATTTGACTTCAAAACTGTCGGCTGGCAACTTGCCAGGTTTCCGGACTAGGACAAATCCGGCATTCAACCGATTTGCTAATATTCCTCCGAAAATGAACCCGCGCGATTCGATGCCGATGACTTTGGAGATTTGATGTCCCTGGTAATGGGCGGTCAATTCATCGGCGATTGACGCCAGGGCATGGGCATCCTTGAGCAGTGTGGTGATATCGTAGAAGAGAATACCGGGTTTGGGGAAGTCGGGAACTTCCCGAATAAGCGCGTGGTAGTTGATGGGAGGCATCGATCAAAGCAGGTCGGCTTGTGTCATGGTTCTGCGTTCAATGGTATGGCGCAAACGGGCTAAGGCTGCCATTTCAATCTGCCGGACTCGCTCCCGGGTCAGTCCCATCTCCCGGCCGATTTCTTCCAGTGTCTTGGCTTCACTCCCATCAAGTCCGAACCGGGCCATAATAACAGTTTGCTCTTTCTCAGGCAACAGCTGTACCCACTCCATCATCTCTGCTCGACGCATCACTCCCTCGGCCGTATCGGCTGGTGAGACGCAGGAAGGGTCTTCAATCACATCGCGTAAAAATGTGTCTCCGCCCTCACTGATCGGACTATCCAACGAACAGGTTGTTCGGATCACTTGCTTGAGATCCAACACCGTTTCTTCCGTCGTTTTCATCCGTGCCGCCACTTCCGACGCGGTCGGTTCTCGTCCAAGCTCCTGAACGAGCCGCTCCACCTTGGTGAGATACCGATTTAAACGCTCTACCACGTGCACCGGCAATCGCACGAGCTTTCCCTGATTGATAATCGCCCGTTCGATGTATTGCCGGATCCACCAGGATGCGTAAGTGCTGAAGCGAAACCCGCGTTTATAGTTGAACTTTTCGACGGCCTTGATCAGCCCAAGATTGCCCTCTTCGATGACATCGGAGAAGGGGAACCCTCGATGCATGTATCGCTTGCCGATGCTGATGACTAACCGAAGATTCGATTCGATCATCTCTTGACGGGCCTGCTCATCCCCGGCCATGACTCGTTTGCCCAGCTGTTGCTCTTGCTTAAACGTCAGCAGAGTGGAGTGACGGATCTCGCGCAAGTAACACTTGAGCGTATCCAACCCTTCGGACCGGCGACTCGATTTCTCCTCGCCGGCGGGCGACTCGTCCGCTCTCGACAATGCACCCGTGTCCTCATCGTCATGGTCGACGAGATGTCGGCGCGCTTCGCTCAGATCGTGTAGTTCCTCGCCCCCTCGCCCCATACGTTCCTTTGCTCCTAGCAGGATGCTGAAAAAGTCCGCCAGCTTCGTTCTCGCGTCGCTCAGAGGCTCAACGTATAGAGGCAAGCCTCTCGGATATCGGAATCACTGGAGAGATTTTTCCGTTCGCCAAGATCAATTGAAAGAGCGAACGGCCCACACAAAGTGCGGAACGTACCTCCTTGCCTCTTCGCTCGCTGCGGCCTTGCCGGGCTGCCTTTTTGAGCATCCTGCAAACTGGTCCTCTCAGTACCACACTTGAAAATCTGTAAATCGTCCTGTTGCTGGACTCCACTCCACGTCGATGGCTGTGACTCGTGCTGCCGGTGGCCCATTCTTGAGGTCTTCGATCAGGCACAGAATCTGGTCTTTGCGACCCTCAATTTCAAGTTTGACTCGGCCGTCATCGAGATTCCTGACACCGCCGGAGAGACCTCGTTGGGATGCGACACGAGCCGCAAACGCTCGATACCCGACCCCTTGAACTTTTCCCTTTACCGACAGCCTCGCTCGGAACGCTGTCGATTCAATCTCTTCGGCCATACATTCAGACAACGGCGTAGTACGAAGACGCCTGTTCAATGAACGGATATTCTCACACCTCCGCAGAGGCGTCACGCGTTTTGCGATTCCGTGCGCGTACGCGTTGCCTATCGATTAGGAATGAAAAATGGGACGACTGAAGAGGTTCGGCGCATGCAAAAATGGCGCAACCATTCCAATATACGCGCCGGAAACTTTGTGAAGATAAGATAGAGTAAGTACTTTGAGACGAGGCAGGAACAAGAATTGATCAAGGGGGAATGAATGGCGGAAGGGTTTCCTATCGCCTTAATACAAAAAATGTTCCGGGTCGAGCAAGCTCTGTTTGGTCGGGGCGAGAGGATTCGAACCTCCGACCCCTGCGTCCCGAACGCAGTGCGCTACCGGGCTGCGCTACGCCCCGACAAAAACAACAGCATCGCAATGGGAGCGGGGATTGTCTTACATCAGAGGGTCAAAACGCAAGCCGTGGGCATCGGCCACCGCTCGACAGGTAATCTTTCCTCTGGACAGGTTGATTCCTTTCGCCAAACCTGCGTCTGCTCGTACGGCTACTTCCACTCCCTGCGAAGCCAGACGCAGCAGATATGGAAGCGTGGCATTCGTCAACGCTTCAGTCGACGTACGCGGAACAATTCCCGGCATATTGGACACCCCATAATGGAGGACTTTGTCCACCATGTAGACCGGGTCCGAATGGGTCGTGGTCTTCGTGGTCTCGAAGCAGCCGCCTTGATCGACTGCGACGTCCACCACCACAGCTCCCGGTTTCATGCGTGCCACCAGTTCACGCGAGACCAACTTGGGCGCGCGAGCCCCGGGAATGAGGACAGCCCCGATAACCAGATCTGCAGCGATCACTGACTCCTCAATGGCCGCTTGCGTGGAAACACGCGTCACGATTCGACCATGATACAATTCGTCGAGCTCGCGAAGTCGTTCAAGATCGAGGTTGATCACTGTCACATGGGCCCCCATCCCGACCGCAATCCGAGTCGCCGCGCTGCCCACCACCCCGGCCCCGAGTACAACAACCTTCCCCGGCTCTACTCCAGGCACACCGGCCAACAGAATTCCACATCCACCTTGCGTCTTTTCCAAGTAATGCGTGCCGATTTGTACCGACATTCGCCCTGCGATTTCGCTCATCGGCTTGAGCATCGGCAATGTGCCGTCTTTTGCCTCGATCGTTTCGTAGGCGATCGCGGTGATCGTTGTATCCAGGAGTGCCTTTGTGAGATCCGGTAAGGAAGCCAAGTGTAGATAGGTAAACAAAGTTTGTCTCGGACGGAAGAAGTGGCACTCGGAAAGCAGTGGCTCCTTGACCTTCACGATGAGCGTTGCCTGCTGAAACAGCTGCTCTTTCGATTCTGCCATGGTGGCGTCGGCACTTCGGTAGTCCTCATCTGAGTATCCGCTGCCGACCCCGGCCGAGCGTTCGATCCAAACCTCGTGGCCAGCTTGCCGCAATGTCCGTACCCCACTGGGTGTGACACTGACACGATACTCGTGATCTTTGATCTCTTTTGGGACCCCGATGACCATGGCTGCTCCTCCTTTTCGCAATGTCTCCTCGACACCCGACCTATTCTATAGCAGGAGGTCGAGAAAATCCGCGAGCCTGTCTCGTATAAGGAGTCGTCTCTCTAAGTGGACAGTGCGCGGAAGCCTGGTGTAAGATTCGCCCGCTCTTCAACTCATGGTCGACAGAGGGAGGCTCTATGGATTCTGCAGCTGGGTCCTGCAATGCCTGCGGCGCGACCGGCACTGCGCTGATGAAGTTATCGCTCGGGAAGGACTTTTTTGGTCGAACCTATGATCGATTGTCTCCATCGACCGATCAAAGCCCTAAATGGTACTGCGAAGGTTGTTCGATGCAGAAAAATCTCCAGCGGGACTTCCGAGACATTTCCGCCGAGACCGATAAGCTTGTGGCCGGACAAACCTCTGTCCTGTCGAAGTCCGATGAGTTCCAGCGTGCGACGTTGCGGGTGAGAGAGATTGTTGCTCTGGTTGATGCCACACAGACCCATTCAGCGCTGCTCGCAAGCGGCGATGTGGCACGGTTACTCGAACGACTTCAAACCATCACTGTTTCAGCGTAGGCTACGATCGATCATGTCTGGGTACAAACGCCACATTTTCGTCTGTACGAATCAACGGAGTCCCGACGATCCCCGTGGGAGCTGCTCGAAGCTTGGTTCTGAGGCGCTTCACGCCCGCTTTAAACAAGAAGCGAAGCGATTGGATTTGAAAGACGTCGTCCGTGCCAACAAAGCTGGGTGCCTTGATCATTGCGCCGAAGGGCCGAGTGTGGTGATCTATCCTGAAGGTGTGTGGTATCAAGTCAAGTCCGAGGCCGACGTGACGGAAATCATGGAGCGTCACGTTATTAAAGGCGAGGTCGTGACCCGTCTCATTATGCCCGATCACCCGGCTCCCACGACGCTCCCTCCGCTCACATTGTAGCGCTGCACTACAAGGAACGTCATGGCCGTTGAAGAAAAGTGGAAGGCCAACTTGGAAAAGGTGGCCTTCATGAAGCAGTTTCCTGGGTTACTCGGAAACTGGGACTCCTTGGCGGGTAAGACCATCAAGGCCGTTATCCTGCTCAAGGGAAAACAGGGAGCCGCTGTGCTCGTATGCACCGACAGCACCTTCACCATCGTGCCTCCGATGGCGTCGGAGCCCTACGAGTTGGGCGAGGCATTGGCTGTGGCACGGACGCTCCTTGAGCCGGCGCATCAGGAGGCCTATGTGGAGTATGATCGATTGGTCAAGAAGGACAAAGATGCCCTCAAGTCTGCCAGGGTCGAGAAGATTCTTGGAGCGATTCACAATAATCTTGAGCAACATCCTGAATTGAAGGATCGCTTGAAAGAACTCGTGAAGGAGTGGAAGTGAGTGACAGCCTCCCTGACAGAAACATGTTCGACATCTTTTCCCAGGGTCTCTTTGAAGGAGTCAAACCTATGATGGTCATTCGCGATCACCTCGTCCGGCATCCTGACCGCTGCACCCATCAAGCTATCTGTGTTCCGATCTGCCCGACCGGTGCCTGGCTCTCAACCCCTCCCTACAAGTTCGATCCGTCTCGTTGCTTGGAAAGCTGTCGCCTTTGTCTAGATGCTTGCCCCTCGCAGGCGATCTACGGAGTGTTCAAGAAGGGGGAGAAGATGTTGGAGCCGCAAAGGAAGAGGGGGTAGCCTGGCCGTCCCCTGTGCTCGCGCAACGTGCGGCCTAGAAAGGCCCTCGTTGGACGCGCGCAGTGGGGGATCAGCCAGCCCACCCCTTGAGAGCCGAAGAAAAAACTTGAGTAGGCTCTGGATTCTTTCCCCACCTAGCCCCAACAACTTTTCTGCTCCTCCAGTAAAGTTGTTTCGAAACTCTTTCACCTAGACCGTGAAGGGGTGGTTGGAATAATTGCGCTGGTTCGACATGCGCAGTGAAGGACAGCCTGGCCGTTCCCTATGGGTTGTGAAAGGAGGGCAAACACAAAAGGTCTTCTTCAAAGGACGCGTTAGGACTAACGAGAGATGTTTGACCTTTGACATTCAGCATGGTCAGGCAGCGAAACATAACAACGTTGTTGAGAGGCGCGCATACTAAGTCCAACCCGTGGGAAGGCCGCTCGCGTTTCACGCGTCCACTGGAATACATTGTTAGAGGGCAATAAACGTGAAATGACTGGCGACAAGTTCGATGACATCCCCCGACTGCATTTCGACCTGAAACTTTCCCGATGTTTGTGACACGGAATTCACAGATGAGGACGGGCCCCACGCTTCCTCATGCGGCATGACCAGCGAGGTAACGCCGCTGAATTCCAGCCGATGCGCAGTAGCTGGGGCTTCGCATGTGACGAATGCACGCAAATTGAACCGACACAGCTTTTGCTTCCAAAGGACTTCCACTGATCGAAGTACTGCGTCATGATGAGGCAACGAGCTGAAATCCTGTGGAGTCATCTACGTTCCTTACCCTCTAATTATGTATTATCTTGTTCCGCATAAGACCCAATCTTCATTCGCTGCCGGATAAGGACCCACCCGATATTCCGTCAAAACTACGACATAAGTCCAAGTAATTTCTACAGGGTTCTTCTCTGCATCGTCTCCACTCGGGGTCTTATACGAAACCTATAAGACCCCCTGTGCCTTCAGGTGCTTCACCGTGTATCGACCGGACTTCGCACGCCCCAAGCGTCTCGACTCAATACATGGAGTGAGGGGCTTGCAATCACATATGTTCATTTGCAGCTCACACGATCTGCTTCCGCAAGCGCCCCCAATAGGCTGTCCCCACTGAGCCGCAGGCGAAGGTACCTGTGGTGAGGACCATGATCTGGTAGACCTTGCTGCGGGGGATTTTGACTTTCACGGCGGGGTTCAGGAGATCGGGCGAATGCATGACGAGTTTCAGCGATTCGCCGGCGGAGAGAATCGGCCACATGCAGGACAATCGCAGACGAGTTTCAGATCGTGGAATCGACATGGTGTAGAGCCAGCCCTGGTCGAGATGTTCCACCGCCATGCGGACAAGTTTGCTCAAGACTGGCTGAAAACGTGCGCGGTTCTGCTGGTCGAGTAAGTCTCGCGCAGTGAGTTCAGCTTCGGCCAGCATGGGTGTCGGCACATAGCAGCGGCCTTTCTGGAGGTCGTGCGCGATGTCTTTCACAATGTTCGTGAGTTGGAGGCCTTTCCCAAATCTCACGCCGACCTCCGACATCTCCCGCACCTTCCACGAGG
The DNA here is from genome assembly GCA_039931295.1 of Nitrospirota bacterium. Classification (GTDB taxonomy): domain Bacteria; phylum Nitrospirota; class Nitrospiria; order Nitrospirales; family Nitrospiraceae; genus Palsa-1315. Next base: position 17,179 of record JBDTSF010000259.1, read on the forward strand.
CCAACGCCTTTCGGTGCGCACACATCAAATCTGTCCAGAACTCGCCCACGCAGCCGGCGACGTAGTAGGTGTAGCGGTCGAGATCGTCGAGCGTTTTGAGGGCCGTGAGGTCATCCGCCGACGTGCCGGGGAAGACGTTAAGGTCCATCTCCATGCCTTGCGTCAGCGTGGTCATGAGTCGCTGTATGCGGCGGCGATCATCCGGTGAAAAAGCCTGGAAGAGCTTGAAGCAATCTTCCAGCCGCTCAAGCAAGATGCGCTCGGCAGAATTCTGTTGGATCGGCCCCACCGCTTGCTGGATCTCTCGCACCTGAGTCCAGGCAATCTGATCGCTTACGAACTGAGCGTTGAGTTGGCTGAGTAAATCCAGCCGACGCGGACGGTCGATCAACTCCGTATCCGCAATCGTGTCCGCTGCGCGGGCAAACAGGTAGGCGAGGCTGACTTGATCGCGCACATCTGCCGGAACCACGACCAACGTCGTGTAGAAAAGACGGGACACTTGCTTGAGGAGATCGCGGAGCAATTCCTGCTTGGAGGGCTCTATGCTCGTGGCCACACCTATCGCACTTCCAGGGTCCCTTCCATCCCTTTATCGCGATGGCTAGGGAACGGCCAGAGCCGTTTGTCGCAGTAGATGGAAAATGTGCCAGGCTGAGTCGGTGTAAACGTAATGGTGATGGTCTTGCCGGCGCTGACGTCCTGCTCGACGGATAGGTTTCCAGCCGGCTCTTTGATGATGAAATTGTGTGGGATTATTGTCGTTACACTGGTCAGCGTTAGTTCAACCGGCTTCCCAGCTTCGACAGTCAAATGGTTGGGGCTATACGTGTAGCTATCCAGTGTGACGGTGGCTCGCTGTACCCCGTCTTCGGCCATCGGGATCACCAGAGGAGGGCCGGGCTGAGAGGGTTCCGCTCCATGAACGATAGCCACGCCGACAGATGTCAGCAACCAGACCATGGCCATGATGTTGAGCAATTGCCTGGGCATCTTCTGCATGAGCATTTCTAACAGGAAGGGCGGGAACCGGTCAACTTTGCCTAAGAGTTTCACGGGCTTGAGATGCCTTGACCTTGGCATTTCCCGAGTTATTTCTTGGAATTGATTGTTTTCGCTTTCTCGATTGAGATGTATTTCAGGGAATCGGTTAGTATAATGACTATCACTGGTGACTCGCTCGAATAACGGGGCGAGAACATAGTCGTGAAGGAGGATCTCGATGAAGTGGATGAAAGGCATGTTCCTGCTGCTGGCCGCTAACATACTCATCATGGTGACGCTGTCGCTCACCGTGCCGTTGCTGATCAATATCGTCCTGCCCATGTTTGGAGTCGATCTGCGGGGAGCAGTCGACCTCAGCTCGTTGGTCTGGGCTCTCGCGTTCGGCTTTGGTGGCGCCTTTATCAGTTTGGCCTTCTCTAAACAAATGGCGCGGGCCATGTTGGATTGCCGCCAGATCACCCAACCTCGGTCACATGCCGAACAGGTCATTTACGGCTCCGTCCAGGAGATCGCGCAACGGCTGCAGATCACGATGCCCGAAGTATGGGTCTACGAAGCCCCGGACCCCAACGCTTTCGCCACAGGGCCTAGCAAGAACAACTCGATGGTGGCCGTTTCGACCGGGTTACTGAGCAATCTACAAGAGCAAGAAGTGCGCGCCGTTCTCGCCCATGAAATGGGACATGTCTACAATGGGGACATGTTCGCCACGACGGTGTTGGCGGGGCTGATGAATACCTTTGTCTACTACATTGCGATGTGGGTGCGCCGGTTCTTTGCAGAGCGCGATCAAGCCATGCTCGGTTTTGGGCTGTCGCTCGTGATCCAGATTGTCGTCAGCATCCTGGCCTCGGTCCTGATTTGCTGGTTCTCGCGTCAGCGTGAGTATGGCGCGGATGCCTTTTCTGCCAAGGTCTACGGTAAGGACTCGATGATCTCGGCTCTTCGCGCGATCGATCGGTGGGTCAGCCGCTCACAGGTCGAGTATTCCACCCAGGACGCGCTCGCCACGATGAAGATCTCCGGTAATTCTTCAGGGTTCATGCATTTCTTCGCGACGCATCCGCCGGTCGAATCGCGCATTGCTGCGTTGGAACGGCTCTAACTAGGAGGTGCCTGATGAAAAGGTCGCACCAGCTATTGGGAGGGGCGCTCGCAGCAATTGGCTTGATCGCAGGTGTTGGATCGAGTGACCTACTTGGGCTCACCCACGCAGCGGCGAAACAGGAAGGGACTGTACCCATGGCAGCACAAACGCCAATGGTCTATGACTTTACGCTAAACGATATCGATGGAAAGCCGGTCTCACTCAGCCAGTTCCGTGGGAAGGCGCTGTTGCTGGTCAACACGGCGAGCTTCTGCGGTAATACGCCGCAGTACACCGACCTCGAAAAGATGTATGAACAGTATCGGGAAAAGGGATTTGAGATCCTGGCGTTCCCCGCGAACAACTTCGGGAAGCAAGAACCAGGGACGAATTCGGAGATCAAAGATTTCTGCTTCACCAAGTACAGTCTGTCGTTTCCACTGTTCAGCAAGATCAGCGTGAAGGGCGACGACAAACACCCACTCTACCGCTACTTGACAGAGCAGAGCCCGTTTCCCGGCGAAGTGGAGTGGAATTTCCAGAAGTATCTAGTCGATCGTTCAGGGAAGGTGGTCGCCCGATACCATCATCGTACGAAGCCGCTCGCTCAAGACATTGTCCAGGATGTTGAGCGCGTGCTTGCCGCCCGCTAAACTCCTTAGGTTTTTCGATAAAAAGAAATGTGTGCTCGATACTCCTGAATTGCGGCAGCGAGGGCTGGGCTGCCGAGAGGGATATTGGCATCCAGGGCCTCCTCAATCTCCGGATCGTCGATTTCCACATCATAGCGGTCTTGCAAGTTGGTTCTGACAGGGCCTTGCGCGATCTCCCTCGGCATAAAAATCTCTTTCCAAACTTCCTTCTCGACCAGACAGACGTCTCTGAACCGCTCGTAGAGCAACGTGAGTTTTTCTTGATCCGTGACTTTGATTCGCGTGTGCATCGTGTTCCTTTTCTCTACTTCACACTCAAGCTTATGGGTACTTCGGCCAAATTCGCCAATGGTATTAGGGCTAACGCGGGCTCTCTTCGACCGGAGCAACGACCTCCACAATGGTAAACCGCATGGTACCTACTTGATTGGCCGCATGAAAGGACTGTTGTCCAAGCGGTGTGATGAACAGTTTCACCAGGTACGTGCCGACATCCCAGGCATTTCCAGATTTTTTGAGCTCGAGGAATCCATAGCGTTCGTGCCCCGGCACTTCCAAAATATCTCTGCCGAGCGGAACGGATGAAGGCGCACCCTGTTCTCCTTCCAGAAACCATTGAGCGCTGAATTGGGCAGGATCTTCCAGTGGTGCCGACTCGAATACAATATAGATCGCAGGAATATCTCGAGCGAACACCGATCCAGGCTCAATGGGCTTCAAGCGGGGGTCTTGCGTGTACCAGCCTTTCCGCCCGAACGAATCCCATTCGACGTCATAGCCCTTGGCCATCTTGATCCAGGTAAACAGAGATTGCGGGATACCTTTCTTTTGCTCATCGAACGACGGGCTTTGTGTGGAGCCAATTTCGGTTGTCGTTTGCTCCTTCGGTGCAAACGGGTCCCGCGCCTCGACTTCCTGCCAGATAGACATAACAACGCTCAGGCTGGCACACACGATTGGCAGGAGCTGCTTCCCTATCGTTTTAGTTTCTAGCATGGGGGTGTGATAGTGCCGTCCATTGGTACTGTTATAATGGTATCGAGTCATCAGGAAGGGGTCAATAACCGACAGGCCGCACCGCACATCTATTTCCACTTGGTTCCAACACATTCTGCGGTGAAACGATTCAGGCTCCCCCCTCTGACAAAGGCACTGTGCATCCAGGACCGTTAGAAAATCCGCAAGAGACCGCGCCAAAGAACTCCCGGTCGCAGAGTCTCGGTGAGCAAGGTCTTCGCTACGGCCTCCGGGACGGTGCCTGCCAGGCCGTCACGCAAGGAAGCGGGGAGCAATACATTTCCGCTTTCGCCTTGCTCCTTCAAGCAAGCCCGTTCCAACTGAGTGTGTTGTCGGCATTGCCTCAACTCGTTGGAACGGTGGCCCAAATCATTTCCGTGAAGGTCTTGCAGCGGTGTCCCAACCGCAAAGCGCTCATCTATGTCGGTACGGTCGGGCAGGCCTTGACGTGGATTCCCATCGTGCTGCTGCCGCTGTTGCTTCCACAATGGGGCCCCTGGCTCGTCGTGGGCGGCGCTGCCGCGTATTTCGCGTGCGCGCATTTCACTGCGCCGGCTTGGAATAGCTTGATCGCCGATTGGCTCGGCCAGCATGAGCGGGGTGCTTATTTTGCACGCCGAGCAAAAATTATCGCCGGCCTCAGCTTCTTTGCCCTCTGCGGAGCCGGATGGATACTAAGTCTCTGGCAACATTCGGGCGCCGCATGGTGGGGATTTGCCCTGGTCTTTGCCTTGGCTGGGAGTGCTCGCATCCTCTCGGTGTTGGCCTTGTCACCCGTTCAAGATGTGCATCCGACCGCCCACCAAGAGGCTCAGCAAGGACTTCTCGGATTCTTCCGCCTGGGCGCCACGAAGGACTTTCGTCGATTTCTGGTGTTCTCAGGGCTGATGCATGCGTCCGTGTTGATCGCAGGCCCATTTTTTGTTCTGTACCTCCTTCAAGATATTCATCTGTCTTATATCGGATACGCTGGATGGTTGGCTACCGGTCTCCTGGGTCAACTTCTTGCCCTGCAAGCCTGGGGTCACTTCGGGGACCGATTTGGAAACAAAGCGTTGTTGTCTATTACTGGTTTCACGGTGCCATTTTTGCCGATGCTTTACCTTGTGAGTGCAAATCTAGGCTTTCTGTTGATTGTCAATTTTTTAGGTGGCGTCATTTGGGCCGGTTTGGGGTTGGGGCTGCAAAACTATGTGTTCGACTCGGTCAGGCCAGCGGATCGCGTAAAAGCTATTGCGTTGTATAGCACGGTCAATGCAATAGGGTGGTCGATGGGAGCTTTGTTGGGGAGCTGGCTAGTCGAGCACCTTCCTGCACACATCGAGTGGGGAGGGATGGTGCTCCAGCCAGCCTCCAATTTGCCGTTTGTCTTTTTTCTCTCAGGTGTCCTGCGGCTGCTGGTTTCGTCCAGTCTTCTCGGCAGCTTCCATGAAGCGCGCCAAGTAGAACGGGCGCCTCGGCGACAACTTCTCTGGGAATTGCCCCTTGTGAAACCGGTTGCCCAGTTTGTGGCCTGGACCCTGCCAAAACTAAACCGTTAGGTTTCCAGCTCAGTACCGAGGCGTCGGCGGCTGGGCGCCTCGTTCTTGCTCTTCTTGTTTGAGCTTCTCGAAAGCTCGATCGGTATGGCCCCGTACTTGGTCTGGAGTCGATTGCGGAAGAGGTTTTGACTGGTCGCTAGCACAAGCCGTGATGAGGAAGAGGACACAGACACCTACGACCATAGGGGCTCCACGTTGTTGCATCCAGCTTTGTCGACGATTCATTCGCGTCCTCTCTGGTCCGTATTGCTGATCACGTGCGGCTACAAGAAGCACTGCCGCTGTGAAGACAATCGTCCGCGCAATCACTGGTCTGTGATCGGCCCTTCCAAGGTTTTCTCATCTTGCGTTGTGACGCAACCTGAACTTCCAATATCATACTCTCTGTTTGGTGTGAAAGCCACGTGAGCTAGAGCGTCACGCCGTGACGTTCGCACATTGACTGGGGTCGCCTGAAGGGGTATTCTCCGCACTCGCAATCACGCTCCTCCTCGAGGCCTTATGTCTTTGCATCATCGGCTAACTGAAGATCTGAAACTAGCCATGAAGGCTCGTGATCAATTGCGGATGGATGTGATTCGCATGATCAAGGCCGCCGTGATGAACAAGGAAATGGAAATCAAGAAAGATCTCGACGATGCCGAAATGAGCCGTGTGATGACGACGATGATCAAACAACGCCGGGAATCCGTCGAACAATTTGAAAAAGGTAACCGAGCAGAACTTGCTGCGAAGGAACGACAGGAAATCACCATTCTCGAGTCCTATCTCCCTCAGGCCCTCTCTCCTGAACAGCTCTCCGCCGTTGTCGATGCGGTTATTCAGGAAACCGGCGCTCAATCACTGAAAGAGATGGGCATGGTGATGAAAGCCGTGATGGCCCGCGTGGTCGGCCAACCGATCGACGGCAAACAGATCAGCGACCTCGTCCGTGCCAAACTCCAATAGCCCAACCGACATCTGCTATACTGAAAGAAAATCGCTCGCCCCATCTGTGCGAACACCTGGCAGGAACCGGTATGGGCATTCTAATTGTCGACGACTCCCCGGACCAACAGACGCTCCTTCGCTCGATTCTTAAGCAAGCCGGCCATCCGGATCTCCTGAGCGCCGAATCTGCCAAGGCGGCGTTCTCCATGCTCGACATGGACGGCGAAACGACGCCTGCCCAGATTGACTTGATTCTGATGGACGTCCTCATGCCGGAGCTGGACGGAGTGGAGGCCTGCCGCCAGATCAAGCGCCGACCGCATCTGTGCGATATTCCCATCATCATGGTGACGGCCAACAACGACCGCTCGAATCTCCAAGCGGCCTTTGCGGCGGGCGCGAATGATTACATTACCAAACCGGTGCACAGCCTGGAACTTTTGGCACGGGCCTCCTCCGCGCTTGCGCTGAAAAAAGAAATGGACTGCCGCAAAGCGCGCGAAGAAGAGCTTCGTCGAAGCAACGACGAGCTGCAGAAAGCGCTACGGGATGTCAAAGTCCTCAGAGGACTCATCCCCATCTGCGCATCCTGTAAAAAGATTCGTAATGACGGAGGGTTTTGGCAACAGTTGGAAGAATACATCGGCGAACATTCCGAGGCCGAATTCAGCCACGGTATCTGTCAACCTTGCGTCAAAAAGCTTTATCCTGGAGTTTACCAGGACTAGCTGTTACGATTTCTCATGCGCCTCACTTGGCTTACGAGGATTTTGAGCACATGAGCATCTTGATCGTTGATGATTCGGCGGACGACCGCCTCTTGGTGCAGTCGATCCTCTCAGCTGCAGGCTATGACGACCTGCTGATCGCTGACTCGGCTGCCTCTGCATTCCGCATGCTGGGTCTTGATGACGGGACGCACAGCTCCGCCTCTCGAGTCGATCTGATCCTCATGGATATTGTCATGTCGGGCATGAATGGCATCGAAGCCTGCCGCCAAATCAAGGCGGTCGAACGATTCCGCGATACGCCGATTATGATGGTGACGGTAAAGACCGATCCCGTCGATCTCCAGCTTGCCTTTGCCGCAGGTGCACTCGATTACATTGGGAAACCCATCAATAAAATCGAGATCTTGACTCGTGTCCGGTCGGTATTGCGGCTGGTTCACGAAATCGAACGGAGGCGGACACATGAGCAGGAGCTTCTTGAAGTCATGCGTCAACTTCAGGAAGCGAACCAGATGTTGCTGCGCCTGTCGTGTCTTGACGGCCTTACTGGCATTACGAACCGTCGGCAGTTTGACGATTTTCTGGACCAGGAATGGCGACGAGCTGTCCGCGAATTGACGCCGCTCTCTCTGATTATGCTCGACATTGATCGGTTCAAATCCTACAACGATACTTTTGGCCATACATCGGGTGATGAGTGTCTTCGGCAGGTGGCGGCTTCGATTTCGAGCGCCGTCAACAGACCTGGAGACCTGGTTGCCCGGTACGGCGGAGACGAATTTGTGGTGGTGCTCCCCGGCACCCGTACGGACGGCGCGGCACAAGTGGCGGAAACGCTTCGGAAAAAAATTGAGGCGTTGGGTATTACGCATTCCGACGGTGGCTGCACCACTATCAGCGCAGGTTTCGCCAGTACGATTCCCAGCCGGAGTAACTCTCCCACCGATTTGATCAAGGCGGCGGATCAAGCGCTGTATCAAGCGAAGCAAGAAGGCCGCAATCGGGCTAAACAAGCCGGTACGCTCTCCCTTGTCCCCAACACTCGTGACACGTAGGACCCCGGCGTTCAAGCGGGGCGGCTCCATGCCTAAATCGAGCCGACTGCTCAGAGTCACCCGCGCATACGACCAAACGATCCTAGGAGTGTGCTTGCAAGTAAGGGATCAATGTTTCGCTCGACGGGCTTGAGACGACAATAATCATGCTGCTAAATCTCGCAAGTCTCGGCTACCCCTCGTAATTCGCGTGTATTGCCGATTCGCTCTCCTCTTTACGATCCCATACCAGCCGTTCCTCCGCTCTAGTCCGCATTATTCATGAACACTTCTGCTGCAATCGCCGATCCGCTACTACGACGGGTCTTTGGCCTGCGTGCTCGCCCCTCGGACCCTCCACGTACTGCACGAGTACGCATCGGGTTCTCAGGGCTCTGCGCGCCCGTCTCATAACGCGGCTGTGCGATTTCGCGACGAACTGTTATGAATAATGCGGGCTAGTTGACTGCGGAGGGCGATAAAATCGGGAGGACTCAATTCGCATTTCGCATGACAGCGATCAGACGATGGCCGCGTGAATGACGAATTGTCTGGGTCATTGACGGCTGTTGGGTTATCGTGAATTGGCGTCTGAGCAATGCAAAAGATCCCTCGCATCGTGGGGTAGGTTGCAGTGGCCGCTCCTTGGTGCAGTGGCGAAGCCGCAACACAATCGACATGCTGACGGTCTTCAACTATAGCCTCAAGGTCTGTCCATCGCTTCTCGTAGGTCTAAAAAACGATTCGCTCTCAGGCTACAGAAACCATTGCTGTCTCACACGAAACCTGGATTCCGGTGTGAGAGAGATCTTCAAGTTAGTCAAGAACCCCATTGCGTCGATTCGGGTATGTGAGTAGCCCGTCCTCCTATCAGAGGAGCGTGAAGTGGAAGGCGACCTATGATCATCCTTGTCATTGAGGACAGCCGGGAGGAGATGATCCTGCTGCGAACAGCCCTTTCGGCTGTCACAAACATCTCTATTCGGGTGGTGCATGTGGACCAGCTGTCAGCTGCATCTACCTGTCTGGCTGCGGGGCATTTTGACGCGATTATCTTGAATCTTAACCTGCCCGATAGCACCGGCCTCAATACGCTCGCACGTGTGCAAGCGTTGGCGCCGGGGATTCCGGTGGTGATTATGGCGGGCATGGATGACGGGCGGCTGGCGCTGGATGGAATTCGTGCCGGAGCTCAGGACTACGTCGTGAAGGGGGGGTACGACGGAGCGCTACTTTCCCGCTCCCTGTGCACTGCCATTGAACGGAAACGGCTGCTGACGGATCTTGAGGCGCGTGCTGTCGACCGTACGGCTGAGCTCGCGGCTGCCCATCAATCTCTCCTACGCGACAGGACGGACCTGAAGCGCATGGAAGACACCGTGCGCGACAGTGAGGAACGGTTCCGTGCCCTCTATGACGAAACTCCGTTCATGCATTTCACTGTGAATCAACAAGGCACGGTGCTCTCAACCAACAGTTTTGGTGCGACACAGTTGGGATACACACCGGAGGAACTGATCGGGCGTTCTATCTTGTCGGTCTTTTATGAAGAGGACGCGGATGCGGTCGTCAGAAAGTTGGCTGAAGCGTTCGGCCATCCCTCCAGCACCGCCTGGTGGACATTCAGGATGGTGAAGAAGGATGGAACGACGACCTGGGTCAGTGAGACCGTTCGAATAGCGCGTGGCGCGGACACTCCAGTCGCGCTCATTGCCTGCGAAGACGTGACCGCATTTCAGCAAGTGGCTAAGAAACGGGGGGAGCAGGAATTGCTCAACATGATTATGTTGAGCACAGGACCTAGCGGAATCACCCGCGTGGCTTCCGATGGAACATTGCTGCAAATAAATCCTGTCGGACTACGATTCATTGAGGTGTGCAACGAGCAGGACGCGATCGGTCTTTCAATGTTCGACCTGGTGTCCTCTGAGCATCGCGCCGCGTTCGTGAGCATGCATGACGATGTGATAGCTGGTCACGAGCGAACGCTCCAGTTTAAAATTCAAGGTCTCAAGGGATCCAGCCGGTGGATGGAGACCCATGCCGTGCCCTTGAGAAACCCTGTCACCGGGTGCACCGAACAGTTAGCCGTGACCAATGACATTACCGAACGGAAAAAAAGAGAGGACGGGCTGCTGGCGGTGGTCGAAGGGGTTGCCACACAGACAGGTGAGGAATTTTTTTCCTCCTTGGTCCGTCGCATGGCCACGGCATTCAATGTCCAGTTCGCCTATCTTTCTGAGAGGGATGCTGAAGGCACGCATTTTCGGTCCATCGCAGCGTGGAGGGCAGGTGCTTTCATTGAGCCGCTTGCGGTGCCGACGGGCAGCCCTTGCGAGGCAGTGTTAACAGGACAGGCCGTTCACTATCCGGATCGGCTTCACACGATCTATCCCCATGTCCGCATGATCTCCGACTTTGGGATTGTCAGTTATTGCGGGGTACCGGTCACGGACAAGACGGGCCGGGTGATCGGGCATATTGCCCTCATGGACAACAAGCCGATGCCGGACGGGAAACTGGCGATCCCCGCTTTGCAGGCGTTTGCCTCGCGCATTGCGGCGGAGCAACAGCGCAAACGAGTAGTGCAGTCGCTTGAACATAGCCGGTCGCTGTTCCAGTCCTTTGTCGAACACGCACCGGTCGCTGTTGCGATGCTCGACCAGCAGCTTCGGTATGTGGCTGTCAGTCAGCGCTGGTATCAAGATTATCAGCTTGGCGAACGGGATATCATCGGGCAACATCATTATGACGTGTTTCCTGAAATCCGTGACATGAGGGAATGGCATGATATCTATCAACGATGCCTGGCCGGTGCGATTGAGCGGCGGGAAGAGGATCTTTTCGTGCGCGCAAACGGTAGCACCGACTGGCTGCGGTGGGAAGTGCGTCCCTGGCATGACGAACACGGGGCCATCGGCGGGATCATCATGTTCACGGAACTGATTACGGAGCGGAAGCAGATTCAGGAAGCTATGCTCCAGGCGAAAGACGCGGCTGAGACAGCCACCAGGGCCAAGAGCGAGTTTCTGGCCAACATGAGTCATGAGATCCGCACGCCGATGAATGCGATAGTCGGAATGGCCGATTTGCTGGGGGAGACTTCTCTCACCGACGAACAGGGTAAATATGTCCGCATCTTCCGAAATGCCGGCCAGAACCTCATGACCCTGTTGAACGATATTCTCGATCTCTCTAAGGTGGAAGCAAAGCAAGTTGAGCTGGAACGTATCCACTTCGATCTACAGGACGTGATTGACAATGTGATCGACCTACTGGCCTTGCGGGCGCGAGATAAGAATATAGAGCCGACGTGCTACGTATCCCCTGCGGTACCTCGATTCCTCTATGGTGATCCAACCCGTCTCCACCAGATTCTAGTGAATCTGGTCGGGAATGCCATCAAATTTACCGACCAGGGTTCCATCGAATTGCGTGTGGTGCCGAATCCCGAGATCTCAGAACCGGGCGCGCTGCTGTTCTCTGTCACAGATACCGGAATCGGCATTCCTCCGGATAAGTTGGAATCGATTTTCGAAAGCTTCACGCAGGCGCATGTGTCCACCGCGCGCAAATACGGCGGAACGGGTCTAGGTCTCGCTATCAGCAAGCAATTCGCCATCCTGATGGGCGGCCGCATCTGGGCTGAAAGTCGAGTTGGCCAAGGAAGCACCATTTCGTGCGCGCTGCGATTCGACGTTGAGCCTGAGTCTCCGGAAGCCGCACTCTCCGCCCTCACGGACTTGAATGCCCTTCGCGTGCTGGTTGTAGATGATAATGCAACGAACCGACTCATCGCTCGGGAGGCTCTGACCGCTTGGGCCATGCAGGCAGGGGAAGCACCGGATGGTCTGACCGCGTTGGCTGAACTGAAACGGGCGTGGGAGGCTGGCGAGCCATACGAATTTGTGCTGCTGGATTCCCGCATGCCCGATCTCAACGGCTTCGAGGTTGCCGAACGGATTCGAGCGGATCCGTCCCTACATGGCTTGGCCATCTTGATGCTCACATCGGACTTCGGAGGATCCACGCACCGGTCCGGTGAGGTCGCTCGCACCTACGACCTGGGTTTGGCCGGATATTTGGAGAAACCCATTAAACGGTCCGAGCTTCGCCGCGCACTCGCGATCGCTCATAGACGAACGCAAGGGTTGCCTCCGTTGCCAAGGCAGGCTGAGGCACCCGTGGCATTGGTGGATCACCGGGCGCTAAGAATTCTCGTTGTGGAGGATTCGACGGATAACCAGCTCTTGGTCAAGGCCTACCTGAAAGCGACGCCGTACAAGGTGGACATCGCAGAAAATGGCCGCATTGCCTGTGACATGGTGACCGTCGGCCGCTACGACCTGATCCTGATGGACATCCACATGCCGGTGATGGATGGCTATACCACGACTGCGACCATCAGGGAATGGGAAATGAAACAGGGCATTCCGCCGACTCCGATTCTTGCGTTGACGGCGTACGCGTACCCTGAAGATAAGCGACGAATCAAAGCCGTTGGATGCAATGGCGTCTTGGCCAAACCCATCAAGAAATCTGCCTTGCTGGAAGCTATTCTCAGCCATACGGGAGCGGTTAACTTCCGGAAGCTGTGAAATAGGGTTAGGCATCTGTTAGAGGAGCTCGAAGGAGAACGCGTTCTATGGTCGTCCTCGTCATCCAGGATAACCCGCAGGAAATGGCTCTGTTGCGAGAGGCACTCACTAATTTCTCGAATCCTCTCATTCTGGTCGAGCATGCGGATCGGCTGTCAGTCGCACTTTCATATCTAGCCGTCAGGCGGTTCGATGCCATACTCCTGGATCTCAACCTGCCAGACAGCGCTGGCCTCGACACGCTCGCGCGCGTGCACGCGCGGGCGCCGGAACTTCCGGTCGTGATCTTCACAGACCCGAATGCCGAGCCACTTGCGATGTTAGCCGTTCAGAGTGGAGCGCAGGATTATGTGTTGAAGGGGCCATACAATGGGGGCGCAATCTACCGTTCTCTGCGTACAGCCGTCGAGCGGAAGCGGCTGATGACGCACCTCAATGAGCGAATTGCCGGACAAGAAAGCCGGCGTGTCAGTTTATTCGAGGAGTATCAGGCCGGGTTGCTCGAATTGACTCAGAGCAAGGCGATTATCTCAGGAGAACTTCACCTTGCGGCTCAGGCTATCACCGAGACAGCGAGCCGTGTGTTGGCGGTCGAGCGCGCCAGCATCTGGCTATTCCGGGAAGATCGCTCAACGATCCAGCTGCAGGATCTGTATGAGTCTTCTACCTGTCAGCACAGTGCTGGAGCTGTTCTCCAGGCCGACCAATTCCCGTCGTACCTTCAGGCGTTGGATCGGGAAGAACATGCGACTGCGACCCTCGATGCCCACTTAGATTCACGTACCCGTGAACGTTCATCGTCGCATCTCACGCCATGTGAAAGCGGCGCAAGGCTCGATGCATTGATCAGGCATAGAGGAAAGACGGTGGGCGTCTTGTGTCATGAAAGCTTCGGCTCACCCCGCACATGGACCAGCAATGAAATGACTGTTGCCACATCATTAGCCACGATGGTGACGCTCGCGATGGAATCTATGGAACGTCGGGAGTCGGAGAAAGCCCTTCGCCAGGCAAAGGAGCAAGCAGAGAAGGCGAGTGCAGCCAAGAATGAATTTCTTGCCAGTGTGAGTCACGAGATCCGCACGCCCATGAATGCCATTGTCGGTATGGCTGATCTCTTATGGGAAACAGATCTGGCATCAGAGCAACGAAAATACCTGCGCATTTTCCGCCGTGCCGGAGGAAATCTATTAAATCTGATCAACGACATTCTCGACTTGTCGAAAGTCGAGGTCGGCCATCTGGAACTTGAATCAACAGAATTTGACTTGAGCGATTTGATTGAAAAGGCCATCGAGATTCTTGCCCTGCGGGCCAATGAAAAAGGCCTCGAACTTGCCTGCCATATTTCCCCTGATGTCCCCTGTGCGGTGATTGGAGACCCTCACCGGCTCCACCAGATCATCTTAAATCTCATCAGTAACGCGATTAAATTCACCGACAGCGGGTCCGTTATGGTGTGGGTGAAGCCGGATCCTGAAATCCCCTCCCTTGGCGCCATTCGATTTACTGTGAGTGATACAGGGATCGGCATTCCATCAGACAAGCTCGCCTCCATATTCGAAAGCTTTACGCAAGCCCACGCCTCGACAACGCGTATGTATGGGGGCACCGGGTTAGGGTTGGCCATTTCAAAGCGATTAGCAGAACGCATGGCGGGACGAATCTGGGTCGAGAGTACCTTAGGAGAGGGCAGCACTTTTCATTGCTGCGTGCAGCTTGCGGTGCCATCCGGCCAGACCCCCACCCGTAACAACCTCCCGCTCGATCTTCATGGGATCAGAGCCCTTGTCGTCGATGACCATGCCATCAACCGCTTGATCCTTCACGAATCCTTGGCCGCCTTGGGTGCGGAGGTGACGGATACTGCCTCCGGTCACGACGCCATCGAAGAATGGCGGCGAGCTGCTGAGTCGTCGCGACCCTACCAGCTTGTGCTTCTCGACTGTCGCATGCCGGAGATGGATGGGTTTCACGTTGCCGAAGAGATGAAACGGGCCGACCCTTCTCAAGGACCGACGATTGTGATGCTGACCTCTCGTCATTGGGCCGACGATATCGCCCGCACCTACGACATGGGACTAGGCGGCTATTTGATCAAGCCTATCAGGAGATCAGATCTGATTCAGACCATCAGCATCGCCTTCGACCGTGCGAAGGGGATTCAACAGACGGCTGGGTTCTTATCAGTGGCGTCCACAACTCCAACTGAACTCAAGGCTCTTCGCATCTTACTGGCGGAAGATTCTACAGACAATCAGATGCTCATCCGTGCCTATGTGAAACAGACTCCGTATTGCCTCGATATCGCGGATCACGGCGCCATCGCGGTGGAGCGATTTAAGGCCGGCGACTACGATCTCATCCTGATGGATATGCAAATGCCGGTGATGAATGGCTATGAGGCTACACGAGCCATTCGAGCGTGGGAGCGGGAGCATCACCTCCCTCCGATACAGGTAATTGCCTTGACCGCTCAGGCACTGAAAGAGGACGGAGTAAAGATTTTGGATGCCGGCTGCGATGCTCATCTGACGAAACCCATCAAGAAACACACCCTCCTGGAGGTTCTCCGGGCTTGCAAAGGACGGCATATATCATGACGACGGGACCGGACGGAAACGCCAACAGCATCATCACCGTGTGTGTCGACCAAGGGCTTGAAGAAATCATCCCGGGATTTCTAGAAAACCGTCGCCGTGATGTGCAGATACTCGAAGCCGCATTGAAAGAAAGTAATCTGGTCCAGATTCAAATCATTGGACATCGGATGAGAGGGGACGGAGGTGGGTATGGCTTCGACGCCATTAGCATGATGGGGGCGGCCTTGGAGCAAGCGGCAGCAAGAGAAGACACGAGCGCAATACGCCGCCAAATCGCCGAACTTATTGATTTTCTTGCCAGGGTCACCGTGGTGTATCAGCGATAAGGAAAAAGACCTGTGCTGCACGCATCGCATACTCTCTGTGAGCGAAATGGAGGGGAGGCGATCAATCAAGGGTGCTCCCACATCTCTACGTTGACATCCGAGTGGTTGTACTGGCAGCATAGCTAAATAGCTCGTCAACTCGTGCCCTGTGTGCACTCGCTGGAATTGCTCCCACCATATCCCTCGCCCCTGGTCTCCTCCGTCACCGCGTTCTGACAATACCTCCTTCTCTTTGCCAACAAACAGGGCGCCAAAAAATACGATGCCCACGTGAGGCAGCAGCGCGAGAACGCCATAGCCCAAGGCCACTGCCTCGAACAACCTCGGAGCATCCGATGAATTCCGACGTGGCATATACAGGATCAGGATGATGTGCGTGTATACTGTGGTACAACATCGCATCGGCCAACTCGATGGGTGCCATGCAGAGGGACGTTGCCGCCTTGAGTCGACATAAAGACCAATGGGTATGCAACAGCTCCTGCTCAAAATATCGACGCGAATAATCCGTCAGGGGAATAGACATTGGAAGATATACGAGAGATCTCGGCTGATCGAGGGATTCACATGGTACGACTGATCGTTCTCACACTCCTGGTTTTGAATAGCAGCGCGGCGTATGCGGAGTGGGTGAAAGTGAGTGACCGCGACGAGGCAGGAAAGACGGTCTATGTGGATCCCGCCACCATGCGTCGTAACAGCAATCTGGTCAAGATGTGGCAATTCTTCGATTATAAGACGGTACAAACGGTGGGGGGCGTCAGGTTTTTAAGTGACAAGGAAGAATGGGAATTCGACTGCGTCGCGGAGCGCAGTCGATCGCTTGGGCTCAAAGAGTACTCGGGAAATATGGGAAGCGGAACCGTGGTGTATACCAATTCCCAGGTTGGTAAGTGGTTACCAGTTGTGCCCGGCAGTATTGGTCACATAGTGTGGAAAGTTGCCTGTCAAAAGGACTGACGCCACAACCTCTGCCTCGCGTGAGTGTCGTGGATAGAGAACAGAGCCAAGACGAGAACAGTCCGCACTGTGGGCGTCAGTAATCGTCTATTTCTTCCGTTTCATCGATTAACTCGGCTGTGACTTCGGTCTTTTCGGTCTCCCACTGAGTCAACGGGATCCCTCCGGCCTTCAGAATCGCTTCCTGTTCCGTGCCCGCGGCGATCATCAGATCATAATGAATGCTTTGTCGCAGCTGAAACGTTTTCATACGCTCCCTTCTTGACGCTGGTCCTGTACCGCTTAATGCGGGGACAAGACGTGACAGCCAACTGACATCCTCCAACTATCTATTCTCTTGCGTCGGGTCAACGCATTCCAAACGCTGAATCTTAGCATTGAACAGGTGCCACCGGCTACTGAGAGATGGCGTCATGTCTGATTGACGTAAGGATGGACGCATCATTGCCGATGTGCTCTTACCGGACTGAGCGAGGGTCAGGCCTCGCGTGTTGACGTATCCTTTTGCCTGTTCGATAGACAAGCCTTGTTGATTCACTCCGTGCAAGGCCCGTTCACCCGACTGCCGTCATGCTGATGAAGATCCATCGGGCCACCCGTTTTTATGAAGCCTGGCTGGCGAAGCAGATCCAACTTCTCCCCAGCGATCTTGCTCTCAAGCACAAGATAATGAAACGGGATGCGTTCTCTTTTTTTCCGATAGACATTTTACTGATGGATGCAGGTGTGGCCAGACGTGTGTCGTGACGTCGTCACGGCACCGCTGCTCTTGGCGATTGGCGATGCGCACGTCGAGAACTTCGAAACATGGCGTGACAGTGAAGGCCGCTTAGTTTGGGGAACCAATGATTTTGACGAGGCCTATCCACTCCCGTACACCAACGATCTGGTTCGATTAGCCGTCAGCGCTACGTTGGCTGCCGATACGAAGCAGCTGGCGATCAAGACCAAGGTTGCCTGTGACGCGCTGCTGACTGGCTACACAGAAGGGTTGAATTCAGGAGGCCAACCATTTGTGTTGGCCGAGGAGCATTGGTGGTTGCGAGGCATTGCCACCAATGCACTCCGTGACCCAGTCAAGTTTTGGGAGAACATGGAGGCGCTGCCGCCAGCGAAGGGGGCTGTTCCTCACAGTGTGAAGATAGCCCTCGACCATCTGATGCCGGAATCTGGTCTGTCGTATCGCCTTAAGCGACGGGTGTCAGGGTTGGGAAGCCTGTGGTGCCCGCGGTTTATCGCGTTGGCCGATTGGGAAGAGGGTAAGATTGCCCGTGAGGCGAAAGCCTTGGGGCTCTCAGCCTGTGTGTGGGCGGGAGCGCACGATGGGCCCGACACCATCTTCTATCAGTCTATATTAGACCAGGCTGTTCGGGGCCAATATCCTTTTATGCGGGTACAAGGTGGCTGGCTTATACGATGGCTCTCCCCCTACTGCTCGCGCATTGAACTGGCCACATTGTCGAGGAAACGAGATGAGGACCAACTCCTGTACGCGATGGGCTGGGAGACGGCCAACGTGTATCTGGGGACCCACAAGGCGATCAGAGCGATCCAGCGAGACCTCGCCACACGAAAGCCCAAATGGCTGCATCGGGCTGCAAACAGATGGCAGGTGTGACGACCAGCGACTGGAGGGAGTGGAGAAAAACCTAATCCTGCTTCTCTTGAGGTCTTGAGCACAACTCCGAATGAACATGGAGCATTGGACACATTCGCTGTCGTTAATCTCACGGCAAGGCGAGAGTTCTTACTGCCTGTCCCAGTATTGGATTTCTTTCCCGATGGGGTTTGAGCTCACATAATCGGTCTCGATCTTGAGGACCTTGCCATCGGGTGAGACTTCCGCCTTTGAGACACCGGTCTCCTTCCCTTTAAACTTCAAGACAGTGACCGTGCGGTGCGTGTCGATCATTTTTATTCCCATCGTCTGGCCCGATGGTTTGCCATTGACCAAGAGAGGAACTTCCTTGCCGTTGAGCGGTGTCTGGACGGTTGAGACCGTACTCGCCGGCGCATCCGGGCCGACAACCTTGTAGGTCAGGCTCCATCCGGTGTCCACTTCCTCTACGGTCATGATGAGGCGACCTCCTTGCGGAGGCTCACGCAGAACCCATGCGCCACTCCACAGACTGTCAGCGCTCACCATTGAACTCAGGCTGAGTAGGCACACAACGAATAATGCTATACGATGGAAACGACGGTAGGAGTGAGTGAAGAAGGGCATAGAGATCTCGTAGGGGGGATTGTAGAAGGGTCTGAACAACAGCGCAAGAGTTTATGTGCGACTTCGTGTGAAATAGTCTTGAATAGATTCTGGCTCAGTTTTTGCCCGGAGGGGATCGACGGGCGATACTTCAATGTATCGGAGATAACAGAGAAAAACCGCACGCATGCGGGACCCTGTGAGAAGTGGTATGCCTAGCCATACGGGGTAAATATTCCACTCAGTACAGATCAGAGGTATCACGCCATCGTGTCCGGACGTGGAGCCAAACCGAGGGGGCTTCCACAAATTTTGAAATACCCTTGGACTGACAGGGGAGCCCACTCTTGCGATTCGCGTTCTAACCTGTCCGAGCCGTGTCCCCAGTCGCATAACTTCGATACCACCAGCACCAACCATTTTTGACTGACGTGTGATTGACGTTGGTGCCATCTATCTAGTAATGTCTCGCATAGAATTAGGGTTCAACGAATTTACCTACGCGATTGCTTGTTTTACCTGGAGGTGCATCATGCTGGCCGTCCGATTGGTGCGACTGATCGAGAATCACATCGAACAGCTTTCCCGCGACCTCAGCGAGAAGGTGTGGAATTCTCCCCGGTGCAGCGATTTGAGCAAAGTCCCTGCGAGCGAACTCCAAGCTCGCACCCGCGAGATCTACCGCAATCTGAGCGACTGGCTGCTGGATATGGACAAGGGCGAGACCCAGTTGGAGCGGCGTTACACCGAGTTGGGTGCGGCGCGCGCTCAGCAGGGCGTGGACTACAGTCACTTCGTCTGGGCCATCATCTCCACCAGGGAACACGTGCGCGACTTCGTCCAGCGGGAAGGTCTGTCCGAGAGCGCCATGGAACTGCACGGAGAGCTGGAATTACTGTACCTGCTTGGCCGGTTCTTCGATCGCGTGCTGTATTACGCCGCCGTGGGCTACGAGCAGGAGCGTAATCGGGTAGGAGGCCAGCAACGGAGGCGTAAAGGAGATGCTCAGACAAAATCCACGTAGCGTCTCAACGGGTGGGGACTCGTGCTTTCAGTAGCACTCATTGGGGTGCCGGCTGCTGATCTACCCATAAGCCCTTCCGCCCTTCTCGCGGTTCCTTCTTTAGTCCTTCCATCACTGTATCCCCCGGCGCATAGCGCCGGTACCACCAACACCAACCTTGCTTGACCAACTCTTGTTTGAGGTTCATGCCATCGGGCAAGAACACATCACGAAGGCTGTACTTGTACTGGCCGGAGGCTGATAGGTCTGGCCTGTGCCGTCTTTTTACTAAACCAACTCTGACGCGACATGCTGCGGGAACTGTTTGCGAAAAAGGTTCTGCTCCGCGCTACAGGAGACAGATCAGAACTCTACCCGGCGGTTGAAGTGGCGTCACCGGAGCAATCGCGCG
>JBDTSF010000260.1:0-14469 GCA_039931295.1 Nitrospirota bacterium
CTCAGCGCGCGTCCTATGGCATCAGTGACTTTCATTTCGCGCTGATCCAGCTCGGGCAGACCACGCTGCGGAGCGAGATCGGCAAGATTGAGTTGGATCGGACGTTCGAAGAACGGACCAACATCAATATTCAGGTGGTGAACGAACTCGACAAAGCCTCAGAAGCTTGGGGCGTCAAAGTCCTCCGATACGAGATCAAGAACATCACCCCGCCGAAGGGCGTGCTGGACGCGATGGAAAAGCAGATGCGGGCGGAACGGGAAAAGCGGGCGGTGATTCTCACGTCGGAGGGCGAGCGCGACGCGGCGATCAACCAGGCTGAGGGCGAGAAACAGCAAGTCATCAAGGCCTCCGAGGCAAAGAAGCAGCAGCAGATCAACGAGGCAGAGGGAGCCGCCGCAGCTATCCTTGCCATTGCTCAAGCCACAGCCGAGGGGCTGCGGAAGGTCGCGGAAACCATCCAAATGCCTGGCGGCCAGGAAGCCGTTCAACTGCGCGTGGCGGAACAGTACATCACGAAGTTTGGAGAATTAGCGAAAACGACCAATACGCTCATCCTCCCGGCGACGGTCTCCGATGTCGGTTCTATGATTGCCCTTGCAATGAACGCCATTCGACAGACAGGGCCCATCGCCACAGTAAAATCGTAAACGGCCAACGAGTCACGTTTGACAGATGACGGAGGGTTGCCTAGAATCCCTTCCCATGAAAGAGCGTGTACTCAATGCGTTTACCGAGAGCGCGACAGTCAAGCAACAGTTCGCACGCGAGTATGCCGATCGCATCGTCCAGGTCGCGAAATTGATGACCCTGGCCTTTCGCGATGGACGCAAAGTGCTGCTCTTCGGCAACGGAGGCAGCGCCACGGATGCGGCCCATCTCGCAGCCGAGTTCGTCGGTCGCTACAAGCGTGAGCGAGCCCCGCTTCCGGCCCTCGCCCTCGCCACCGACATCGCCGCCATTACCTGCATCGCCAACGACTATGGTTTTGAAGAACTCTTTGCTCGCCAGGTCCAAGCTCATGGCCAGAAAGGCGATATCGCCATTGCCATCAGCACCAGCGGCAATTCACCCAACGTGCTGAAAGGCGTGGAAGCCGCGCGAGCCTGTGGCCTCACCACCATCGGCTGGACCGGTGGGACCGGCGGGAAACTGGCCAGTCTGGTGGAATATCCGTTCGTCGTACCCTCGACGGTCACCGCCCGTATTCAAGAAAGCCACATCACGCTCGGCCACGTCCTGTGTGAACTCATCGAGGAACAGCTCCTTGGCAAAGCCTTCTGACCGGCAGCGGCCCCCCGTCACGACTCCGAGCCTGATCGCGCCGATCAACGTGACGGACCTCACGACGTATCCGCTCAAGAAACGGCACAGCAAGGTTCGCATCTCCGATTTTGCCAGCCCCTGGCGCCGAGGAGGCAGCTTCAGCGAATTCTATCGCTCGCTGCCGGATATCCTGGGCGTGAAATCGTTGCGCGAAGTCGCCAAAGCCGTCGCGAAGGCCCATCGTAAAGGCCGTCCCGTCATCGCAGGGCTCGGCGCCCACGTCATTAAGGTCGGATTGAGTCCGATTCTCGTGGACCTCATGCAGCAAGGAATTTTGTCGGCCGTGGCCATGAATGGAGCCGGAATTATTCATGATTTCGAACTGGCACTCATGGGGCACACATCTGAAGAGGTCGACGCGGAAATCGACGAGGGACGCTTCGGAATGGCAGAGGAAACCGGCCGCATGCTGAATGAGGCGATCATCCGTGGAGCCCATGATCGGGAAGGGCTCGGGGAATCCATCGGCCACTACATCAATCGACGCCAGGGTCAATTTCCCCACCGCGGTACGAGCATCCTCGCGACCGGAGCGAAGCTCGGAATTCCGGTCACCGTGCACGTCGCGATCGGAACCGACATCATCCATATGCATCCTGCGGCGGATGGAGCCGCGATCGGCGCAACTTCGCTGTTGGACTTTCGGCGACTCGCAGCCGTGGTGTCAGGGATGGAAGGTGGCGTGTACCTCAATCTCGGCTCTGCCGTTATTTTGCCGGAAGTCTTTCTCAAAACGGTGTCGCTGGGACGCAATCTCGGCCATCATCTGACCAATATTACGACCGTGGACATGGACTTCCTCGCTCACTACCGCCCGCTGACCAACGTGGTGCGGCGGCCAACCCAGAAGGGTGGGAAAGGCTACTCCCTGATCGGCCACCACGAAATTATGGTGCCGTTGCTGGCTGCAGCCGTGTACGAAGAATTGGGGTAACCCCTTCGCATGTCTTCACGCTCACACTCATCCCCTCCCGTGACCTCGCAGCATCTGACCCAGATGTGGAGCGCACTCAATGAACGCTACTTCGGAGGCCTCCTGCCCCCGATTGACCTGGTCTGGAGTCGGAGACTGACCTCCTCAGTCGGCCTCTTTGTGACTCGTCGAGGACCGCGGCCCCGAATAGATCGGGACGGCCTTCGCCCGCCGACAAGGCGTGAAATTCGCTTGTCCCTTCCTCTACTCCAACAAGTTGTCCAGCAGAGCGAGTATGGCGAGCAGGAGATCCGGAGCACGCTGGCGCACGAAATGATTCATCAATGGCAATACGACATTTTGAAAAAGCGGCCAAACCATGGAGCGAGCTTTCTCCGAAAGATGACCGAGATCAATCGAGACGGCGCTCTCGCGATCACCATCTACCATTCCCTACAGAAGGAAGTCCTGGCTCTCACACAATTCGCCTGGCGTTGTCGGCAATGCGGCCGAGTATACCGACGCCAGCGACGGACGATTGAGCCACGTCGCCACCATTGCGGGATCTGTCGAGGATTGTTACAGGAGCTGGTGGGATCAGTCGGCCGTATTCCAACCGACTCCGAGCGCATTCCCCACACGAGAGTCCCCTTATCTCAACGTCCCTTGCAGCCGCTTCAATTATCCTTTACCTTCTAGCAGGGTGCTGAAAAAGTCTACCAGCATCGTTCTCGCATCGCTCAGAGGCTCAACGTACCGAAGCGTACGCCTCGCCTCTTCGCTCGCTGCGGCCTTGCTGGATAGCCTTTTTGAGCACCCTGCGTTGTGTGCTTCTGTTGCCAGGACGTGCAGACAGTACGATTCTAGCGTGCCTACAGAGTTTTCCCGTAGCCTTCTAGGTTCCCTTTCAGGAGCAAGCCATGCGGTGGTCGCGCCAGATCCTCTTCGGGGACGTCGACGCGATGTTTGCATCAGCGGCCGTGGTGAAGGACCCCAGCCTCGCCGGGAAACCAATCGCGGTCGGCGGGCCACCCCCGCGTGGGATCATCGCCGCGGCCAGTTATGCCGTGCGGCCATTCGGCATTCACTCGGCCATGCCGACGGCGAAAGCCCTCCAGCTCTGTCCAAATCTCATTCTGCTACCTCCCGATCGGCCCTTGTATCGGCAGCTGCATGATGCGATGCGGGCCGTCACCGACCAGTTGTTCCCGCTCACCGAATGGAGCAGCATCGACGAATTTTATGCCGACACGACAGATCTCCAGACCCGCCATCCCGATCCTCGCTCACTCGGACAACTCGTGAAGGATGCGCTGTACGATGCCACGGGATTACACTGCACCATCGCCGTCGCGACCGGTAAAACCGTCGCTAAAATTGCCGCAGATAGCCACAAGCCTGATGGGCTGGTGACGATCCAGCCGGGTATGGAAGAAGCCTTCTTAGCACCGCGGCCTCTGCGTGCAATGCCGGGAATCGGTCCAAAAACCGCCGCACGCCTGGAACCGCTTGGACTCAAGACGATTGGCGAGCTGTTGGACCCACGCTGGGATCAGCCCTTGCGTCATATCTTCGGCACGCGACTCCATTGGGTTCGAGAGCTGGCGAGAGGGATCGACCACGAACCGGTGGTGGCCGACCGAGAATCCAAAAGTCTCAGCCACGAGACCACATTCGAACACGACACACATGACCGTTCTTTTTTAGCACATACCCTGCGCGGATTCCTCCGTGACCTGGCACGGGATCTCCGACAAGAAGGATTGGCCGCCGGATCCTGCACGGTGAAACTGAAGAATGCCCATTTTGCCATCTCGACCAAACAGCATCGCTTTTCTCACCCGTTGAATTACGATCCCGACATGTGGCCGACCGTCCAACAAGCGCTAGAGGAGCTCCTTCGGCCCGGCATCGAGTACCGCTTGGCCGGACTCGCGCTCTCCGCCTTGACTCCTGCGCCAACTGGACTATTCGACCAACGACGCACAAAGGCTATCGAGACGATGGACGCGCTGATGGCTAAGCATGGGTCATCGGTGATTGGGTTAGGCGGCGTGAACCGTGACGACACCGAGTAGTACCTCGTCTCTTTCCATCTGGACCCACAGCCGGTATGATGGGGCCATGCCCACGAAGGTCGTGACCAGGGAGCAACTCGCTCCGCTCTTGCAACAAGCCCGCGCACAGAAGAAACGGGTCGTCTTTACCAACGGCTGTTTCGATCTCATGCACGTAGGCCATACACGCTACCTCCAGGCCGCGAAAGACCTTGGCGACCTTCTGGTCGTCGCCGTCAACAGCGATGCGTCCGTCAGGAGTTTGAACAAGGCGCCGGATCGGCCGATCGTGTCGGAGGCTCAGCGCGCGGAAGTGGTTGCTGCGCTCGGCTCGGTCGACTATGTGATTCTCTTCAACGAACCGGACCCCCATAGCCTGATCGCGACATTGCAACCGGATGTCCTGGTGAAAGGCGGAGATTGGGCAGTGGAACAGATCGTCGGCCGCGAGATCGTCGAAGCGCGAGGTGGAGTCGTCCGTACCATTCCGTTGGTTCCAGGCGTGTCCACCACATCGCTGATCCAACGTATTCGCTCAACCGCAACCTAAGCAGAATGCTGAAACAGTCCGCCAGCTTTGTTCTCGCATCGTTCAGGTCCTCAACGGGGACCCGGCCGCCTCACCACTCGGCGGCGCGCACAGACGTGGTGCTCCTTATTCGTCGCACCGTGCGCCCCAGAGGGTACGCCCCAGGTTTCGACTCGCCTCCTGCCTTGCTGAGAAACTGTTTGAGCATCCTGCTCAACTGCTTCCCTCTGTATTATTCGATACCCTCTCGCCCATCGAAATGTCGTCTTGAGAAACTAGCCGTTTCCTAGCCTGTTACATCATGCTCGATACGATCTCCACAACATCAGCATCCCAATGGTTCGTTCCTGTCGCCACGGCGCTTGGGAATGGAACAGGTCGTCCCTCTGTGACCGGCTTATATGGTTCTGCTGCCGGTCTTGCCCTCACCACCCTCCTGCATCCCCAATTAGGGAAACTGGAGCATCGATCATGGCTGATCGTGACTGGGTCGGATGAGTCGGCTGAACGCCTCTTTGACGACCTGCATTTTTTCCATGACCTCACCGGCATTCCGACTACCTCCCTCGCCCTGTTCCCGAGATGGGAAACCTTGCCGTACGAGGGCAGCGCGCCCCATGTCAGTCTCATCGCGCGTCGGATGAACGCCCTGCATCACATCCGATCGACACCGCACACCTGTCTCGTCACCTCCATCGCGGCTCTGATGCAACGACTGCTGCCCGTCACGACCTTCATCAGCACCACCCTGCAATTTAAGTTGAACGGCACAATTGAACGAGAGGTCCTCACAGGAGGGCTCTTACGCCTCGGCTACCGCAAGGTCTCAGTGGTGGAGATCCCCGGGGAGTTCAGTATTCGAGGCGGTATTGTGGATATATTCTCGACGGCCTATGCCGACCCGCTACGTGTCGAGTTCCTTGGCGAAACCATCGACTCGCTCCGACTCTTCGATCCCGCCACCCAGAAGTCTACCGCGAAGCTGGATCGTGCCGTCGTCCTTCCCGCACGCGAATACCTGCGTGCGGAGACGTCGCCGGACGCCCTCGCTCCCATTCCTGCGGACGCTGAATGGCACGCACCGGATCTCTATCCCGACATGGACAACCTCCTCGATTATTTCACCGAGCAACCGCTGTTAGTCCTGGATCAGCCGGCGGCATTGACGGAAGCCTGTGAGGACCTCTGGACAAAAATCGACGATGGCTATCTCCGCCACGCCGACCGGGAGACGGTCGTCCCCTACCCGTCGCCAGAGCGGTTGTTTCTTTCCTGGCCGGAACTCATGGGTCACACGAACGGTTGGTCTACGCTTGGGCTTGAACCCCTGACTCCACGCGATGCGTCATGGAATCCGGTTCAGGCCTTCCCGGCTCAGGCTCCGGCCAGCGCCGGCCTTGGAGCCCGTGGCATGCCCTTCAGCCAGACCCTCGCCATCATGGATCGCCTGCGAGATGAATCCCGCGTGGTCCTCGTTGCACGAAGTCGCGGCCAAGTGGACCGATTGCTGGCGCTCTTGCGCGAGCACGATGTGCCGGCGATGGGATGGACAGCGGGCACCTGGGCTGTGACAAGCAAAACCAAAGCGCCGTTTTATGTCTTACACGGCGATCTGTCGGCTGGATTCCTTGCGCCGGACTTGCGTCTGGCCGTGCTGACGGAAGAAGAATTGTTTGCGAAGGGCGCGCGCCACAAACCGCAGGCGAAGAGCAAAGCAGCGACGTTTCTCTCTTCGCTGGAAGATCTCAACGTGGGCGACTATGTCGTCCATGTCCAGCATGGCATCGCCAAATATCGAGGCCTGAAACGTCTCTCGGTGCAGGGCTTCGACAGCGACTATTTGATCTTGGAGTTCGCCGGCGGCGACACCTTGTATGTTCCCCTGGAACGGCTCGACCAGGTGCAACGGTACAGCGGGGCGGACGGCCATGCGCCGCGCCTGGAACGGCTTGGCGGCGCCAATTGGGCCAAGACCACGGCACGTGTGAAGAAGGACATCGAGGAGATGGCTCACGAGCTGGTCGATCTGTATGCCAACCGCGAGCTCGTGACACGCCATGCCTATGGATTCGACAGCACGATGTACCACGAGTTCGAAGCGGCCTTCGAGTACGAAGAAACAGACGATCAACTCAAAGCGATCCAAGACATTACGCACGACATGGAATCCAGCAAACCGATGGACCGATTGGTCTGCGGCGACGTCGGGTACGGGAAAACGGAAGTGGCCATGCGGGCGGCCTTCAAGGCCGTGGAAGCCAATCGCCAAGTGGCGGTACTCGTCCCCACGACCCTGTTGGCGCACCAACACTACGACAACTTCTCCGAACGGTTTGCGCCATTCCCGGCTCGCGTCGCGCTGCTCTCCCGATTTCAATCGCCGAAAGAGGCCAAAGTCATACTCAAAGACGTGGCATCCGGCGCTGTCGACGTGGTAATCGGCACGCACCGACTTGTCCAGAAAGATGTGATATTCCGCGATTTAGGCCTCGTCATCATCGATGAAGAACAGTGGTTCGGCGTCAAACATAAAGAACGATTGAAACAGCTCCGCACCCAAGTCGATGTCTTGACGCTCACGGCCACTCCGATTCCTCGAACCTTGCAAATGGCCATGGCAAGCGTGCGAGATCTCTCGATCATCGAGACCCCTCCGGCAGGCCGCCTCTCCATTCGCACGCAGGTCGTCCGATCCAACGACCAGCTCATCCGAGAAGCGATCTTACGCGAGCTGGGCCGTGGCGGGCAGGTGTATTTCGTCCATAACCGGGTCGAAACGATGGAAAAGACAGGGGCCTGGCTCCACCAACTGGTGCCCGATGCGCGGATCGTGATGGCTCATGGGCAAATGAACGCCAAACCGCTTGAAGCCGTGATGCTGAAGTTCTTTCGCCGTGAGGCGGACGTGCTGATCGCCTCGGCCATTATTCAATCGGGAATCGACGTCCCCCATGCCAATACGATCTTCGTCAATCGCGCCGACATGTTCGGGCTCGCGCAGTTGTATCAATTGCGCGGACGGGTGGGCCGAAGTGGCGATCAAGCCTATGCCTATTTCCTGGTACCCGATGAGGAACGGTTGAGCGACGACGCGCAGAAACGCCTCACAGCCATTCAGCAATTTACCGAATTGGGAGCCGGCTTCCGCATCGCCGCAGCCGATATGGAAATCCGGGGCGCCGGCAACCTCCTCGGGAAACAGCAATCAGGGCACATCGCCGCCATCGGGCTTGATCTGTACATGCAGATGGTGGAACAGGCCGTCCAGCGCCTTAGAGGCCAGGCGGTGGAAGAAGAACCAGACCCCACACTCCGGCTCAATGTCTCCGCGTTTATTCCCGACGCGTACGTCGCCGACCCACACCAGCGACTTTCTTGTTACAAACGGCTCTCGTCCTGTACCCAAGTTGGAGATCTCGCCCTTCTGCACGGCGAAATACAGGATCGATATGGGCTGGCCCCGGACTCCGTCGAGCGCTTGTTCGAAGTGATGCAGGTACGACTCCAGGCGAAAGCCTTGCGCCTGAGCACAATCGAACTTAAAACCCACTCCGTCGTCGTCACGCTCGACGCCAAAAGCCGGGTCTCAAGCCAGGCGATTCACCGGATGATGGACCGGTACAAGAAACGGGTGTGCTTCCTCTCTCCGCTGTCATTTGAGCTACAGATGCCGCATCAAGACTGGCCTTCCATCTTTCCAGAACTCACCGGAATCTTGCAAAGCCTGGGAGGCTGTGATACCAACACCACAATGCCATCATGCTCATCTCAATGACACGATCTCAGACGCCCATGACTCGACGATCGAAGGAATCCATGAACGTGGCCACTGTCCGTTTCGTCACCCTGCTCGCCTGCGTTATCAGCGGGATCTTCCTCTTATTGACTGCCTGTGCGCCACCCCCTGAGGAAGGCGTCCTGGCCCTTGTCAACGGTCGCCAGATCACACAGACCGACTTCGATATCCACTGGGGAGAACTGGCTGAGGCCACCAGGGCGCGGTACCTGAAAGAGGGGGGGAAGCGCCTCTTCCTCGATGAACTCATCACCCGAGAGCTACTCATGCAGGAAGCGCGCAAGCTCGGGCTCGACAAGAACGATACCATCCGCGATCGCGCACAGCGCTACCGGGAGCAACTCATTATCGATGAACTGCTCAAGGACCGGATCAAAGCCAAGGTCGAACTCACGAATGAGGAATTGGCCGCCTTCTACGAGCAGCATGCCGGCGAACTCCTCCCGCCCCTGAAAGTACGAGTGGCACAGATGCTGCTGCCCAATATTTCCGCCGCGAAAGATCTCGAATACCAGGTCAATCATGGAGGGAGTTTCGCCAAGTTTGCGCAGCGGTATTCCATCGACTTCAAAACGAAAGCGAACGGAGGCGATCTCGGACCCTATCGAAAAGAACTGGTCGACCCAGAAGTCGATGCGGTCATTCATACACTCAAGACCGGTATGATCAGTGCGCCGATCAAGACGGCCGCCGGCTACTACCTCGTCATGATTGCACCGCTCGACAATGAAATTATTCAGGCGGACGTGGCCGTTCGGGAACGCCTTCGTCAGGAACTACTCAACGAGAAGCGCCGGAAGCGATTTACCGGCGTGATTGCCGATATCCGCACAAAAGCGGTCATTCGCCTCGCCGATGCCGCCCGCTATGTCACCGACGACGTCGGCAAGCGCTGAGTTGTCCGGCAGGATGCTGAAAAAGCCCGCCAACGGCGTTCTCGCATCGCTCCAGGAAGCCGTGAAACGTAAGACGTAAAAGGTAAAATGCGGGACGGCTGAGTCCTCTTTCTTCTAAACTTTTCATATTTTACGTTTCACCTTTCACGGACGACAGGGACAGCCTTTTTTAGCACCCTGCGATTATTATTAAGACGTCGTTGGCAGGCGGAAGATTTCAACGGCGTTTTGTGTATCAACAGAGTTTTTCCGCAGCCTGCTAGGGCAGAAAAATTCCCTCCTTCAGAGGCTTCAAGTCCAATGAAGTTCGTGTACAATCCGTCGGGCTCTCGCCGTACGGTCGACCGCCCTGGCGTAGAATGAGTCCTCTATCCACGATCCGTCCGTTCAGCACAATGGCGCCACACTGGTTGAGACATACCATCTTCTTCACGCTCGGGCTCATCGCACCAGCGTCCCTACTTTCAGCCGCACAGGTGGAGGATGGGATCGTCGCGATCGTCAACTCAGACCTCATCATGCTGTCCGAGATACAGCGGGAACTCGCGTCGGAGCGCGAGCGGATCCAGAAAGACTCTCGCGGTGATGCGCTTGCGCGTCGCCTCAAGACAGCGGAGTACGCCACGTTGACCTCGATGATCGAACGCAAATTGCAGCTCCAGGAAGCCAAAACTCGGGGTATCACGGTCACGGATCAAGAAATCCAGCAAATGATTCGACAGATGAAGCAACAGGGAGAAACGATCGACGAAGCGAACCCCCTAGACATGAAACGGGTTCGAGAACAGTTGACGCTTCTCAAGCTCGTCGACCGAGATGTGCGAAGCGCCGTGATGGTCGCAGATTCAGATTTGAAACGATATTTCCAGGAGCACCACGATCGATTTGCACTCTCCGAGGAATATACGCTCAGCCAAATTCTCATCAAGCCCCGCTCACCCGAGGATACCGCAGACGCAAGTGAAAAGGTTCGTGAGGTGATGACGAGGCTCAAACAGGGGGATTCCTTCGAGGACATGGCGCTGCGTTTTTCCGACGGCCCGAACGCCTCACACGGAGGGAATCTTGGCTTAGTACGTCAGGGAGAACTCTTGCCGGAGATCGAGCGCACCGTCGCCTCCTTGGTCCCCGGTGGCATCTCAGATGTGATCGAGACCCCGGAAGGGTTTCACATCATGCGCCTAGAAGACAAGACACCCAAGCAGTTCCGCCCGTATGCGCAAGTCAGCAATGAAATCCAGGGACTCGTGTTTCAGCAGAAAAGCGAGGATGCCTTTCAAACGTGGTTAACGAACCTCAAGAATAAGGCCTACATCGAAATCAAGTTCGAATCCGCTCTTTCAAGACAGCCCACAAACGCTCCCGCCCCTCGCCCGTTACCGACGAGTAAGAAATAAGCGCGTCGCCTTCGACCAATCCAAGCCCTTCTTGTAGTCGGCGAAGCGCACCGACACGTTCGCTCATTTTCAACTTATCCACTTTCGTCGCCACGACGATGGGAGGCCGTCCGACGGACAGCAGCCATGCAATCGTCTCTCTGTCCTGTTCGCTCAGCACCCGGCTCTCTACTAACACCACTACTGCGCGCAACTGTTCACTCCCGTCGAGATACTGCTCGATCAATGGGGCCCACTGAGCCCGCAGCGCTTTCGATACCTTCGCATAGCCATACCCGGGCAAATCCACCACCACGAAATGCGCCAACCCAGGATCGTCGCTGGCGATCCGAAAGAGGTTGACCAAACGGGTTTTCCCCGGTGTGCGGCTGACCTTGGCCAACCCCTTACGCTGCAAGAGAGAATTGATGAGAGAGGACTTTCCGACGTTCGACCGCCCGATGAAGGCGATTTCAGGAAGGTCACTCTTCAGAAACTGCTCTGGCCCCGCACAACTTCTGATAAACTCTGCCGAAAGGATTCTCATACGCTCCCCAGCCATTCACCGATTACACATGGTATTGATACGGCGCCGATGGTCTCTGTGATACGCAGCCTCTCATGAGGAAGTCAACCAAACAATCCCGGTCCCGACTGAAGGCCCTTCTGATCATCGGCCTGGGCCTCCTGGTCGGGGCGGTCCTCCTCTTCTGGTTATTAGCGATGCCGGATGTGTCGAGCTTACGCACGACCAATCCAGCCGTGACTGCGCTGATAGAAACGCGACAGGCTCAGGCGACGGAACAAGGTCGCGCCATCGGGCGCCATTGGACGTGGGTGCCGCTCTCGCGTATCGCTCCCAGCCTTCGCCATGCGGTCGTGGCAGCAGAAGATTCATCGTTCTTTACCCATGAAGGATTCGATTGGGAAGGGATCAAAAAGGCAGCTCAGTACAATCTCGAAGCAGGCGAATTCAAGCGTGGGGGGAGTACCATTACCCAGCAGTTGGCCAAAAACCTTTACCTGTCATCCGAACGGTCTCTGCTTCGAAAGGCGCGGGAAGCGCTGATTACGCGCTCCCTCGAACAGCATCTCACGAAGGAGCGAATTCTCGAGCTGTATCTTAATGTTGTCGAGTGGGGCCAGGGTATCTATGGCGCTGAAGCAGCAGCGCGACATCACTTCAAAAAGTCCGCGCACGATCTGACGGCCGACGAGGCCGCGTGGCTGGCGGCTATCTTGCCGTCGCCCCGACGATACGATCCGCTACGAAAAACGACCTTCCTGACCCGCCGCCACAACCGAATCCTCAAATGGATTACCAGGGGATCTCCCCAAACTCCCCGGCTAGAACCAGCCCCAAAGGCAGAGCCAGACTTAGAAATAGAGCCGGAATCTGTGCCAGATGAACAGTCGATTGAGCCCCAAGAGCAGGAGCAGGCGGAAGGTTACAACGAGTCCCCAACCTCAGAATAGTCTCGCTCACCGAAGATCGCTGACTCATGCGTGTAGTGTTTGAACTCGAGGAGGTTCCCGGAGGGATCTTCGAGAAAGAATGTGTGGTGTTCAATGGGCGTCCCAGAGAATCGCACGCGGGCCTGTTGATAGAAGGTCAGCTTGTTCGCCTGGGCCTGCCCCAAGAACAGCTGCCACGAATCTTTCGACAAGAAGACGAGGCCGAAATGGTGGGGGTAGATGCCTCGTTGCGGTGGCCGAGGTTCCGTCGTCACATGCGCCACGAGCTGATGCCCTGCAAGCCCAAACATGACGGCGTGGCTCGACTCACGACCCAACGTGCAGCCAAGCCCATCGACATAAAAGCGTTTCGCCGCCGCCACATCGTGTATGGGGAAAGCTAGGTGGAAGAGTGTGTCCTTCATGGAGATTGTTGTCCTCTGACAGGATGCTGAAAAAGTCCGCCAGCTTCGTTCTCGCTTCGCTCAGAGGCTCAACGTACCGAAGCGTACGCCTCACCTCTTCGCTCGCTGCGGCCTTGCTGAACAGCCTTTTTGAGCATCCTGCAGGTTGCCCTCAGCTAGCCGCTCCTATTCCACTGACCAGCAGCCATACGGAGTACATCGCAAGCGAAGGTCACTCCGCAGCTTAGTCTTTGTTGTGGGTGTCCTTCAAGTCGCTCTGCCTTCATTTTCTCCTGAATGGCCCTTGCGCCGTCATTCGTATCTCTCTACCATTGGCCTCCCTTCGAGGCCCCCAATGCTCTTCTCGATTCGTCGCTTCCGCCGATTAGTTGGGCTGTATTCGTCTCTCATTCCACTGACCCTATCGCACTGCAACAGGCCTTCTTAGGGATATATCGGAAACAATGATTGACGAACAGCTCCTCGTGGAGATCGAAGATGTCCTCCGCACAATGTCGCCGGTAGCAAGCTTATACCGGGCGGTTTCAAGTACCAAGTGCAAAAAGCGCAGCATGATGCTGCTTAAAGTCAAACGCGTCTGGGGTGAACAACTCAGCCGGGCACTTGAATTGTCGCGACTTCCGTGGGCGGGTGTTCAACCGCCATGCCATCTCATCCAGCACCTCTTGTGAGAAGACGCGCACGTCGCTGCCTTGGGGTAAGTACTGCCGCAGCAGGCCGTTGGTGTTCTCGTTGATGCCGCGCGGCCAGGGGCTGTGCGGATCGGCAACGTACACCTTCACGCCCGTCTCGGCCGTCAGTCGCGGGTGAGCCGCCATTTCTTTGTCCTGATCGTAGGTCAGCGAGAGCCGCTTCTGTGCCGTAATTCGATTGAGCACATGGCCGAAGCCCTTCACCGCCGATTCGGCACTGGCGTTGTCCATCTTGGCCAGCACCGTGAACAGAGTGGTTCGTTCCACCAGCGTACCCACCGCCGAGCGGTTGTGCGCGCCCTTGATCAGGTCGCCTTCCCAGTGTCCCGGCACCAGACGTTCTTCAATCTCTGGCGGCCGCTCATGGATGCGAACCATGTCCGGTATGCGTCCGCGACGATCTTCGCCCCGTGCTCGAGGGCGACGCTTGGCATGACCAACGCGCAACCAGCCAATGACTTGCGTGCGCAATGCTCCACGCGGCAGGGCATAGATCGCGGTGTAGAGGGTTTTGTGAGAAACCCGTAATGCAGGCGTGTCCGGATGCACCGCGCGCAGTGTACCAGCAATCTGCTCAGGCGAGTACCCCATCTTCAGATACGTCGTGACGCAATCCCACAACGTGGTTCCAGGTTGCAGGCGACGCGCACCGCGCGGCGTGACCGTACAGGCGCGGGCACGCTGGTGCGCAGCCCACGCGCGATAACCACCTGCCCCCAAAGGGCACCCCGGACCGCGCGGCGTGGGTGGACGAATCCAGCCGTTACGCGTCAACTCTCGGCTAAGCGTCGAGGCAGACCGCCCCATCTCTCGGGCAATCTGACTGAGCTTCATCCCCATCGAGAGCTGCCCCTGGATCATTGTCCGTTCTTCAATGCTCAGTTGGCTGTAGATTGTTCCCATGCAACATTTTCTCCTAAAAATGTTGCACTTGGTTTTTGAGCGCGCCCCTCCAAAAGCCAGTACTCGCCGTTTCCATTGATTCATGCTAACGGACAAATCAC
>JBDTSF010000261.1:0-3022 GCA_039931295.1 Nitrospirota bacterium
CGCATCCGGGCAAGCGAGGCTTCAAGGGCAAGTCAGTGAACAAAGAACAGAACGATAAGAGAGCATGAGCGCGGGCAACTGGTGAGATCAGAAGGAAATGCCTTTCCATCGGAGCAGACCATCTCGTCACGCTGACCTATCGCGACAATGTCGAAGACCGTGAGCGAGTCTTGACCGACCTGGAACGCCTACGACGCATGCTCGCGCGCGGTGGCTATTCGATGCCCTATGTGGCGGTGTTGGAATGTCAGAAGCGCGGGGCGATCCATCCACATTTGGCGGTTCGTGGGTTTCAGGATATCCGTCTCCTACGCCGCTGTTGGTACAAGATCGTCGGCAAAGCTCAGGGCCAGGTGAACGTGAAGGGACCACGGCCTGGAACTTCCCCGGTCAAACTGGCCCGATATCTCTCAAAATACATCAGCAAAGACATCGACAGCCAGCCACGGGAGTTTGAGGAGCATCGGGACTTCTGCTCGTTAGGGATTACCGTACCAACAGAACGCTTTCAAATGGTCCTGACCCGCAACGCGAGAGAAGCCGAAACGAAACTTTTCTTCCTCATGTTCAACGACACGCTCCGTCGGGTTGGAGACTACTGTACGGTCAAGCACTGGATCGGAGGGGCAGGAACGTTTGGATGGATATCGGGCTTCGAGGATCCCAATAGCCACTGGAGCGGAAACACAGCAAGCCATCCGCCAGGTCCGGGGCAGGAGTCAAACTCCTAGAAACAAACGTTGGCGTGCAATCGTGGCAGGCATCTTTCGCCGGTTCGTTTGCTAGTCGGTAGACGTCTGAGTCTCTGTTATTCTGCGCTGCATCAGCTATCGACGGGCAAATAGGAGCGGGGTTGCTCGTCCAGGGACGGCTTGAAATCCCGACCCAGCGTTCGGATAACGGTGGCGATGGCCTCGCGCTCTGCGATGGTCAGTCCATTGTATAGAGCAAATCCATTGAATGATTGGCAGGCTTGCAGAAATGCCTGGACTTCTTCTCGTATGACAGTCGGTTCCATGGCAGTATCCTTTCATGCATTTGCGAATGTGAACCTGGAAGGCCCGTTATTTCTCTAACGGTAAACGGATCCGGGATCCAACCATTTTATGGCCACCCACACCATCACCCCCAGCAACAACGGGCCACTCATAATGATTGCGACGGTTAGTATGGGATCTAGGCTCTGTTGTGTTAGCGCTGTCAGGGGCGGTGTAAGTTTCATGGCTTCGTGATGCCAGCGACCGAAACAGGGATATTAAGACGACGGCCCGACCTCTTTCGGCGTCGTGCCTTCTACTTCAGACTTGCAACGCTTCCACCGTCTGCTCACCACTGTTTGTGCATTGCGTGCACTAAAGCATGACTCCAATGTATTGCGCCCACGGGTATACGCTTGAACGGATCGTCCTACGTCATAGAGTGAGTGAAGTGAGCCGTGAGAAGGGTACTTATCTATTCGAGGTACACGTTATCAAAGGGAAGGTAAAAACTACGGTCTCAGTCACTTCCGCTCATCGCAAGTTGGCCCGCTGGGATCAAAAAGTGCACTCCTGACGGCCCGCACTTGCTGGAGCGGTTAAACGAATAAAATGCCCGACCCCTTTCGGAGCCGGGCCTGCACAATCAGTCCCTCAGAATTCCCATGGCATTCACGGCTCATTCACAACTTGTCCGTTGGGGACCCGTGTTCCCATCGCGTCTTCTGAAGTAACTCCTTTTTACCAATTCCGACTCCAACGCCATACTAGGAAGAACCCTGGTCGAGCAATCGGCTAATACGCACCTCAGCGTAAGATGGAGAGCAGGTTGGTGAGAACTGAAGAGGTGACCGGGTAATCTCTGAGCCTGGTTACCTCGTGACCGATGACCTGAGCTATGTTTCCACAGAGGGGTCCAGAATCTCTCTCCCATAGATGGAGACAGTTTGGGCTATTACACACCCACATAGGCTCTGGAGGCACTTGCGCTTTGAACTCGTACGCCTCCCACCAGTCGATAGGTTTGACGTTCTCGCCCGCACATTGCGGGCATATTATTCTCTCCATGCTGTCTCCCTGCTCTTCGTGGCCCTGTCTTCAGCTGGATCTACCGCTCGCCGGGTCAGAAAGAATCGCCATCACCATGCAGAGGTAAGAGAATATTTGGGCGTACCCGGGCTCGATAAGAACAAAGGCCGGCACCTATCGGCTGAAGTGCTTTCACCGTTCGTTCATAATGTTTCCATTATGCCTTCACAGCTTCTCGCATTGCGCACTTTGAAGCACAACTGAACTCTAGTACATTCGGCGAATTGTCGTACTAGGAATAACCCGAGAATTGTGGAGCCTATGGGAATCCCCATCTGGATAAGGTGGGAAAGCTTCTATTAGCCCTTGAAACCGCTCTGATCCTCCCCCACGAGAGAGCGACCGTCGGCGTATTTCTGTCTCTCAGTATCCTAGGGGCTTTCCCAGTGACTGGGGAAAGACGTGGTCTGTACGATCTCCCTAGCGGATGCCTGCGTCAACACCGTCGCAGCCTATATGCCAGCCATTTTGGAATGAAAGGAGCCTTCTATGCCCACGAATCCAGATTCGACTTGGGGTCTGTGTATGAATTGCCAGTGGTGGCAGATCGAGCCTAAGGCCGCCATTGCGGAGGAGACCGTTGGGTTTTGTATTGACGAAAATCTACAGCCGTATCGCCTGAGTATTACGGGATCAGGAGGATGCAATCGATTTATGAAAGGTACGCCGGCACATGGCGAAGGTTCAAGCCGGCAGCCCCCAACCGCCAAACCCATGAGATAACAGGAAATCATTCATGTACAGCGGCCCGATTGCTTGCCCGGGAGGCTATCAAAAAGCAGTGTGACTGGGAACCAGCACATCTCCCCGACAGGGGGGCGCGGACTCCGTTGAATTGGCGATCGACTGATGTATCAGGCAGGCCATGATCGGCCTTGAGTTTTGTTCCGTGCCATCGCCAACCGCAAGCGTTTACAAGACTGGATTATGCAGGCACCTTATGGCAACTTCGAGGG
>JBDTSF010000262.1:0-7843 GCA_039931295.1 Nitrospirota bacterium
CACTTCTCTCTCTATATGCAATCCTGTATCCGGGAGAATTGGCACAGAACCAACCTCCTGCTCCTTCGGATAGGCTATTAAAAGTTCCTGTCAAGTCTGCTAGAATTCACCCCCATGGCCGGCACGAACCTTCCCTTCGCCCCTCCAGTCCCAACTGAGATCGCCAGCACCGACACAAGTGCTGGGATCGATGCGCGTGTGATCGTGTTCAACTGCGACTGTCATACCTATGAGCAAGTCATTGCACTCTTCTGCCACTATATTCCTGGTATGAACTCCACAAAGGCCTTTGAACTCGCATGGAAGATCGATCACGATGGGGAAGCCATCGTGTTCACAGGTACGCTGGCAGAGGCTGAGGAGATTGCCGCAAATCTGGGAGGTGGGGGGCTACGGGTAGCCGTACAATAATTGCGGGCAGGCTATTTCTTAGGTTTCTTTCGAGCAGCCTTGGCCGGCTGAGGTTTTGGCTTTGGCTTCGAAGCGGCAGAACTCGTTGCGGATTTCGCAGGCACGCGTTTCGATGGAGAGGGCTTCGCAGGCGCAGTCTTCTTGCCATGACTCCCCGACCCACCCTTCACTGGCTTCCCTTCCGCGAGTTGAGCCTGAAGTTTGTGTGTCGCAGATGTTTTATTCAACTTCTGAACCATATCGCCACTATGGATGCGCACTTGATAGAGCTCTAAGAGCTTGGCAATGGCCTTCTGGTCGCCTTTCTTTGCGGCATTCAGCAACCGGCGGCGATGGTTCATCTCTTCTTCTTCTGTATGGGAAGCAGCCCGTCGTTCCATGTCCGTCCTTTCGTTCTACGTGGGCATAGAGCCCTCGCGCGGCGCAGTATACCCGAAATATATCATAGTTTCTATCATCTTCGCAGGATGGCGCGCGAGACTGGCGGGTCTGGAGGGATGAGCGAGGCAAGGAAGCTCTCACGGTTCGAGGTTTTCGGAACATCGAACGTCGAACTTTGGGTCGCGTATCGGCTAGCGCTTGTGGCACGTTTTGCCCCAAGCGTATAATGCCTCACGAATTGGCAACTCGATTCACGAAGGAGACTACCCAATGGAACATCAGAAACAGAACCAACCGACCGTCGCCGACGATCCGAAGGCCCGCGAGATACTTCGACACGCGTTCGAAAAAACCTCGCGTTGGCAGAAAGACTTTACGGGATTCACCGCCGATCTGACGGTGAATGTGAACGGAAAAGAAACCAGCGGCCCGGTCATGGTGAAGAGCCCTCGTGAAGTATCGGTCCAACTGGGAGAGGCCGACGTGCAGAAATGGGCGCAGGAGCAGCTCGGCATGATCGCGGTGCATCGTGGCCCCAGAACCTTTGAGGAGTCGGATGGTAAATACTCATTGACGATGGAAGAGGACGGGCACCCATTCGGGACGAAACTGATCATTCATGGGTCGAACTCCTTCTATCGCGTGAAAGATAATCGCATTACTCAAATCAATCGCACCATGGCGCATCCCGGCATGACCCCCTTCGCCTTTACGATTAATGTGGAAGAGAGCGCAGTGACCCAAGACCAGAAGAATCTCACGACGAAGTATACCGTGTACTATTATTCGCCCACCGACGGGAAGCTGAACAACGTGGAGAGCTTTACCGACACGCATGTGCGCATCGGATCTTCGGATTTGCCGGCCGCTCGCCGCATCATTACTTACGAAAATGGTCACGTGATCGTGAAAAGCTTGACGTTCACGAATCACAAACTGATCTAACAATGGACTTGCGAAAAGACTTTCCTCGCAGTATGCGCATGAAGATGGAGGGCTATGTCCATCTCGCGCGCATGATCGATAAGTGCCGCGCCGTGCTGGCCGGCGCCGAGGGAGAATATATCTACCCCTGCCCCATGGATGACCGGCTCATGGAATTTGCGGGAATCACGGCCGATCAATTCACCGCAGCCGTCAAAGCCAATCCAGCGGATGACCTCGTAGCGAAATGGTTCACACAGGCGGGAAAAGCGCATCTTCCTGCTGAGCTCGATGCATGGAACCAGACGATGTTGAGTCGGGGGCCGAGCACGCTCAAGAAGCAGAAATACTTCAATACACTCAGGGACGCCGTCGATCCCTCCCGAACCGACCTCACGGCTTGGGCTGACCTACAAGACCTGGAAGAAGGACGCCATGTTCCACAACAAAAGCCTGTCGCGTAGTCGAATCAAGATGGTGAACCTATCAACAATCGGTATAGTCCCGTATGCGACGGCAAGTCTGCTGCTCACGACCACAATGGCTCTCGCAGGTTGTGGAGCAGGGCAGGGGCAGGCCCTTCTTGGGAAAGACGCCCAGAGCGAGGAATTACGAAAAGAGACAACCGTAGGGGTGCCCTTTCCCCCAGGCTGCCCGACTCATACGCGCACACTCCCAACAGGACAAAGACACCTCACCGTCTCCTATCAAGAACCAACCGTTGATGAGAACAACGTTCCACTCAAAGATCTCGCCTACACCACCATATACGTGAGTGCGCCTCGCAGCACAGCCCAAGCCATTCGCGTCTGGACAAACGACCCGCGCGGTGGAGCGCTTGTCACGATCCACAACGTTCCAGCCCCGGCCCAGGAAGTAGGGCTCTGTGTCACGGCAACGAATTGGGCGAGGAAGGAATCAGTACCCGCACCGCCGACTCAGCCGACACCGTAGGCTGTGCACGTGAGTGCATAGCAGGATGCTGAAAAAGTCCGCCAGCTTCGTTCTCACCTCGAAAGCATCCTCAACGTAGCCCAGAGGCTACGCCTCCGGTGCTTCCATCGGCTGCGGCCTTGCTGGACGGCCATTTTGAGCATCCTGCGAGAGGGTTAAATTGTTGAGCCCCATCTTCTGTGCTAGCGCAACGCACAACCTCAGAAGGCCCTCGTTCGACGCGCGCACGATGAGAACCCGCCTGGCCACCCTTTAGGAGAAGAGAGAAGAGCGGAGGCCGCTACGGCTGGAAAACATTCCCGATCCCTTTGTTTCTCTCAGCCCTACAGACGGAGCTTCAAGAGAAACGGATTCGAACGATTGCCGAGTCAGTCAAGGTCTCAACATCCTTTGTCCACAAAACCTGCAAGAATTTAGGCCCTCAAACCCTCGAAATTCCAGCCCGCAAAAATTAGCCGCTATGTGTCCTTAAATGAGATAATTGGCTGACACTACTGAGTCTGGTCCGCAGTTTAGGAAAGTGCTCCGTGTCAGAACCGTCGCCGCTCAAATTCACTCGGCTATCTCAACTGAATTAGGCCAACCAGGTATTATGGATGGTAGTGACTCGCGGACCCGGTCAATCAGCTCATTTTGAGCTTCAACCATCCCGGTCGTCGGCTTGCCTCCTGTGTGCATTGACGCTCTCCATTGAGGGTGGTAGCGTCAGGCTTCCGATTGGATAGGTATTCCTGGGGATCTGATGTGCCCATAGTTGACAGAGTCTTCGCGCAGCTGCAGCCAGAATCAGAGGACACGGAGAGTGTCCCGCAACCGCTGTCACAATATTACTCGCACCCCGCAGTTGTCGTTCTCGGTGATCCAGGATCGGGCAAATCAACGAGCTTTGAGCAGAGCGCCGCAACAGAACCGAATGCGGTGTTTATTCCCATTCACGATTTCTTAACTTTTCAAGCGAACCGATGGGAGAGAAAGACACTCTACCTGGATGGGTTGGATGAGCAACGGGCGAAAACCGAGGATGGGAGAGGAGCGTTAGACCGAATCCGTGGCAAGCTCGATGAGTTGAAGCGCCCCCCGTACCGGTTGTCCTGCCGTGCGGCAGATTGGTACGGAGGGTCTGAGTCAGAGCGCTTGCGCGCGGTTTCACCGGACGGCAAAATCCTAGTACTGCGCCTTGAGCCTCTATCAGATGCGGACATCATCACCATCGCTGGCGACAAATTGCCAGACCCCGCTGACTTTCTCGTTCAGGCCCAGCGGCGTGGAATTGATCCGCTGCTTCGGAACCCACAAACACTGGAATTGATTATTGCAGAGGTTCGAGACGGCGTGTGGCCAGCAACACGGCTTGACCTATTTCAGAAGGCCTGTGAACGCCTCCTGCAAGAGACAAATCCTGAACACGAGCAGGGTCAGTACGTGCCCTTGGAAAGGCTTCTCACTGCTGCTGGATACTTGTGCGTTGTTCACCTTTGCGGAGGAACCAAAGGACATGCGCTAAATCCTCATGACGCGGATGAAGCATTCCCATACATTGGGGAACTGCATGGAGATCAAGAGGCTTTATCCTCAGCCGTACGACGGCGGGTATTCCGAGGAGACGGGTCTGGCCGGGTCACTCCGATCCACAGAACAGTCGCAGAATATTTAAGCGCACACTTCTTTGCCCAACGCCTACAAGCTGGTTATCCACTGAAACGTATGTTGTCGCTTCTGACGGGGAATGATGGCGGCACCTTAGCCGAACTGCGTGGCATTTACGCTTGGCTGGCTTGCTTGTACGAGGCGGAAGCCGCAACGTTGATTCGCCGAGACCCACTTGGTCTCGTTTTGTACGGTGACGCCTCCAAACTTTCTACGTCCGGCAAAGGGATGGTGATTAATTGTCTTCGCGATCTCGCCATTCAAAATCCAGGCTTTCGCGCAGAGAATTGGTCCGCTGAACCATTCGGTGCCTTCGCTTCCCCAGACATGGTACCCATTTTCAAGAAAATCCTGATCGATGAGGCGGAAACTCCACAAGTGCTTGGTTGCATCCTGGATGCTATAGAGCATGGGCCTCCATTGCCAGATCTTGGCGACGATCTTATTAGAATCGTGCGAGCCAATGCCCGAATGGAAGGGGCACGGGTTTCAGCGTTGGATGCATACCGTCACATTTGTCCGAACGACATGGGAACTCTCCGAACGCTCCTGGACGACATACATCAGGGACGGGTCCATGATGAGCATCATCAGTTACGAGGAAAACTATTTTATGCCCTCTATCCCGTAACCATTGGGCCTCAAGGGATAGGACGGTATCTCGTGGCCGAGGTCGAACATCATATCAATGCGTACACGATGTTTGTCGCACATGATCTAGTCCGCCTGACTAACCCTCAAAACCTACCCCTACTCTTGTCGGGGATAGATGCCACAATCATGGCTGGAAGTCCTCATCATCTTATCTGGCAGGATTTCTTGGGTCGCGTGATCCTGCAGATACTCCGCCATCACGGCGAAACTGCCTCATCAGCTCAGCTTTACGACTGGTTGGAGAAGGTCCTTGACGAATACGGGCATCCTGTGGCGGATCGAGATGAAGCGGAGGCTATACGAAATTGGCTGAAGTCTTGTCCTTCCGTAGTTCAGGGATTGTTCCGCCACTGGCTTTCTATAACTCCGTTTGAGAAGCCACAGCGTGAGGTACATGACTTCTGGCAACATCTCCACAATATTGCGCCTCCTGAGGGATTCCATCGATGGTTACTCCAATTGGCAGAGTTGGAGGTAGACGTAGGACGGGCAGAATTTCTTTTCCGCGAGGCGGTGCAAGGAAGGACGTATCTTCTAAGGGATGATAGCCCGACACTCGAGGAGCTGTTCGATTTCGGAGATCGCAATCCCAGGTTTCGCGATCTCATACAGACGGAGCTTTGTTGGGATATTCCGTCCTGGCGAAGGGAAGATGCCCAGCGGCGAAAGGCCCGTCAGCGCCGAGAAGACGCGCAGCGAGCGATCCGCGTGCACCAGCTCATGCGGCAACTCGATTCGATACGTTCGGGAAAGCCGACGGACACACTCATGTCCCTAGCAAAGGTATATTTAGGACTCTTCTACGAAGTGGATCGCGAATTGCCGCCCAAGGATCGGCTGACAGCATGGGCAACTCCGGAGATCACGGAGGCCGCTCTGAAGGGGTTTGTCGCTGCCCTGAATGCCCTTGATATCCCGACTCCTAGGAAGATCGGTGAGCTTGAGGCCGAGGGTAAAGAGTACCTGTCCGGCTTCCTGGTCCTGGCCGGAATGGACGTGCTTGCCGATACTTCCATGGCCGATGTGCTGTCACTGCCAGAGTCGACCTTGCAGTCGGGACTGGCGTTTCACTATGCCAACCTGACAGAAGGGGAACGCGAGTGGGTGAGCAGTCTGATCGAATCGCTGCCTAATTTGGCGGTGGAGGCGCTCGCAGCTTACTGGTATCCGCACCTCGCTCGACAGTCAGCGCATATTCCTGGCCTGCATCAACTTGCGCATGCAGAGATAATGAATCCGGTTGCAGGGCGCGTTAGCCCAACCCTCTTAAAGGAATTTCCGAATGGGATAGAAGCGAGTTTGGAATTATTGCTTCATGCCGCTACCCGCTACGCCGAGCATGCTGAACTCTTGGCACTCGCGCGCCAAGTCCTAACCGGCCCTGCCCCACTAAACGACGAAAACAGGACGTTATGGTATGCCGCTGCGATCGTGCTCAGCCCCGACGAGTTCAAGAATCAGTTGGCAGACCATATTAGGGGAAGGGAGGAGCAGGCGGCTAGGCTGTTAACCTTCATCTGTCCGTCTCTTGGGGTCACACGCAACTTTCAGTATCCTTTATCACTAGCTGCACTTGTCTCACTCATCGCCATTACAGGCCCCATCTTCCAGCCCCAAAACCTCGGTGGGAGCGGCTGGCTGGGACTCCACAGTCGAGGAGAAGCGGCCACCTCGG
Organism: Nitrospirota bacterium; assembly: GCA_039931295.1. Lineage (GTDB taxonomy): Bacteria > Nitrospirota > Nitrospiria > Nitrospirales > Nitrospiraceae > Palsa-1315. The sequence goes on from JBDTSF010000262.1 coordinate 6,647, forward strand.
TCCGTGCGCTGATCTACCGTTTGGAGAAAGACCTCACCTCTGAAGCCACCGAGGCCCTCGTACAGTTGCACGACGATCCCGGCCTAGCGGCGTGGCGTGGTGACATTGCGTTTGTCCTGGCGAATCAAGCCCGCCAGCGCCGTGAACTCGTTTTCAAATATTCAACGGTCACTCAGGTCATTGAGACGCTGAACCAGGGACGACCTGCAAATCCAGCTGACCTTCAAGCTCTAGTCAGCTCATATTTACATGCAATCAGTGAAGAATTACGAAACGGCCCAACTGATGGATGGAAAGGGATGTGGAACGTAGACGGCTACGGCAAGCCAACTCAGCCACGCCCTGAAAACATCTGTCGCGACTATCTTTTGGAACTGCTCCGCCCACGATTATTACCTGTCAGTGTTGCGCCAGAATCGGAAGGCCAATATGCGGAAGCTAAACGGGCTGACATTAAAGCCATCATAGGGTCTATAAATTTGCCCGTCGAAATCAAGCGCCATTTTCATCCGGACATCTGGACAGCTCCTCGCGACCAACTCAAAAAGCTATACGCTCGCGATCCCGGGACTGCGGGCCGTGGGATTTACTTGGTCTTTTGGTTTGGAATTGATGCGGGATCCGTCCCTGTGCGTACGACCCCAGGCCCCGAGATAGATACGCCGGATCAACTTGCAGCGGCGCTCCTGGACACACTGCAGCGTTCTGAAAGGGAAGCTCTGGAGATCATCGTGATTGATTGTGCGCCCCCACATCACGCTCCGGCACGACCAGCAGTTAGGAAGTTGAAGAAAAGAAAGCGGTCGTGAAATGGTCGAACGTCTATCTGGAATCAGTGTAACGAACTTTGTGATCCCCCGATAAGTGTTCCGTCATCCAAATAGTGCGAACGACCAGCGTTACGCCATTTGGGCTGACGTTTCACATTTCACTTTTAACGATTCACGTCTTATGAAGCATCCGGCGCTACGAACACAAGGACTTTGAGACGCTGATCTGTGTGATTCATCACGCCATGTTGTTCCCCGGCCGGCGCCATCGTCCCTTGCCCTGGCCCCAGCACCTGCTTCTCTGAACCGACCTGAAATGTACCCTGTCCTTCAAGTACAAGATAAATTTTATCTTGCTCGCCATGGATATGGCCCTTCTGCTCCTGCCCTGGCTCGAAACAGTAGATGTCGCAGAAGAATCGTGGCG
>JBDTSF010000263.1:0-3112 GCA_039931295.1 Nitrospirota bacterium
TGCATGCCAAGCCTCAGCCGTCGAGCGAGTTCGGCTTGATCGAGTATCTGCAACACGTTGAGCAACAACGATTGACTCGCAGCAGGCGAACAGACAAACCGACGCACTCCATCGATTCGCACAAAGCCAAATCGAGCCTCAGTCCGCAGCTCGTCGCGGAGGAACGCGTCCAGTGCAGAAAACTCCAACACCGGCGGCACAAGTTGAAACTCCGCACAGAGCCCGGCCTTCAGTACATAGACAAGCCCACGTGACTCTGTATCGAGATAGGTGCCCAAGTTCTTCCGGATCAGCTCTGTACAGAGCCCCCAGAGGCCGTGCCCGAGTTGAAGCTCAGCACTTTCCTCCGAGGTTCGTTCTCGCAAAGCCCCGGCCACAAACAGAAAATGGTTCATTGGACATTTGTTTGGAGAGAATTCACGGGAGGGCGATACACATGAAGGCCACACACCATGCAATAGGAACAGACCAGAGGGTCATCCACCCGGACGACTCGAACCGAGCCGTCCAGAATGGCATCTCAAGCGCGTATCACGATGTATGGTAATCGTCAGCCTCGTCTAACAAGCCTTCGCGTTTATCGGTGAAATCGGCATCGTCATCATCTCCGTCCAACGTGAGCTCTTCTTCCACATCTTCATCGGCTTCGACAGCGAGATCCACATCATCATCGTCGACCAAGTCGTCGTCAAGATCCGCATCTTTGAGTATCGATGGTCCTCCCGCCTTCGAGAGCAAGGACTTCTGCTGGTCCTGATCCGCAAACGGCTTCACAGATTTCTTATCGAAGGCTGGAGCCGCCGGTTTGGACGAAACCACTGAACCCTTCAATGCCACAGGCTTCTTCTGAACTGCCTTGGGCGCTGATGCTGCAGACTTCTTGGCAGTTTTCTTGGTAATAGTCTTTGCAGCAGGTTTTTTAGCGACCTTCTTGACAGTTTTCTTGACAGCCTTCCTTGTTGTAGATTTCTTGGCTGCCTTCTTCACGGCTGGCTTGGCTTTCGCCTTCGCGGGTGCCTTCTTCGCCGGCTTCTTCTTGATCTTCGCCATCGATATTCTCCTCTCTCATCCGTTGGATGTCTGACGTGGACTCCATCTAGCATAACGTATAGGATCTTGCAACTCACACCTCTTCAATCTCTCATTAGAAGGCAAGAGCCTTCCCCTTCCACCCCAATATCCCCCGGTCAGTCCATCACACTGACCACACCAGAGGTGAGAAACCGGAGGGACGGGTGTCCGGTATGAGGTAACCTGCAACAGCGACGTTCTGTGTTGATTCCGACGGATGGGAGAATCCTACAAACAAACCACGGCGTCAAGGGGGGAGGGCCAAGAATCTTATGGTACAATGCGACGCCGAGCACGCGCGACCATGAAAACACGGATGCTCATCGCAATATTGTCGCTAGGACTGTTCGCCGCCTGGCCAACCACTGCCACGCCGCCACACACCGCCATCATTATCGATAGCGGATCGCCCTATTTTGTCCCGAAGTCGGCCACAGTCTCCAGTGGCGCCTCGATCAGTTGGGACAACCCCACAGCCACCGATCATACGATCACCCATGTCGATTGCCTGCAAGAGGGAAACACCTGCGCCTTCGATTCTGGAATCGTCCGACCAAGCGGCAACTTTACACTTTCGGGGCTGGCTCCCGGCCAATACCCTTATCTCTGCCGCATCCATCCCATCATGTACGGCGTCGTCACCGTTACAGACGCAGTGACTCCCTCCCAGCTCTAGAGTCCATCTTTCGTCTGTCTGGTCTATTTGGCTATCTCGTCTGATACCAGAGAGACAGGGCGACAACAAGATAGACCCAAATACCGATTCACACCCATTCAGGCCTTGCGAGAATCCTGGCTTGCCGTGTAGGCTGCGTCGCGTAACCAGATCACGCTAATGATGAAACCTGCTGTCGCCGCTCACGAACCGCTTCGTCTTACCGAGGAGACGCTCAGCCTCCTGGCCTGGCGCATCCCCGACCTTGTCGCCTATCAGCACAACCACGACGAATGGTGGTTCGCCCCCTTGGATGACAATCTGCCGATCGTGCGACTGAATCGCACCGGTCTTGACATGTTACAGGCGATGAATGGGCACACAACCGTGGGCGCATTGGTGGAAAAATATGGGGAGAAGATCTGCGGGCCAGATGGCCAGCCTGGGCAATGGCATGTGGAACATTGGGCCCTCCCTACTTACTCTTTCTGTTACTTCGGCACAGAGCCCCCAGGCGGCCACCGTCACAAGACCAAGTGGGACCTGCTGCTCCAACAGGTTCGGGAAGGCTGGTCGGGACAGGAAGGATTCGAAGGCGAAGAGCATCTCGAAGACTTTCATCATCATGCACTCACCGATAGCGGTGAAGACGACGGCCACTTCGACCTGATCGAAACTACGGTCTCACATCTCTTCCGGGAGCCAAACGACGCCCTCAACGGCTTGACCTATGGCCGGCTGCTCATGAAGCAATTGCGAAAGCTAGGCTGGTTCACACCCAAGCCCCGCGTCATCGTGGAAGTGGGAGGTGGACTGGGCTACCTCGCCCGTGAATTGGGCAAGGAACTCTTGCCCTTTGAGAAACAGACCATCCGGTACATCTCTCTCGACATCACGCAACCGTTCCTCAACCTGCAAGTCACCCGCGCCAAGACCGGAGGGTGGAGCGGCATCGGCACACGCGCCAATGGGGAATGGCTGCCCTTCAAGAACCATTCCGTCGACCTTGTCATCGACAACGAAAACATGGCCGACATGACGCCGGTAAAATTGACCCGGGAAGAACTCCTCAACGGAACAGGCACAACACCGCAACATCAGGAAGCGTTGGATTGGATCAGGCGCGTGCGGCTACCGCTGGGCCAGGATCTGCCTGAGGACGTGATTTTCAACCTCGGTCCCTTTCGATTCGTGGCAGAACTGTGGCGGGTGTTGAAACCAGGTGGCAGGGCGTTTCTCACCGAATTTGGGGTCGAAGAAGGCTGGCCCGCGCCGGTCAAGCTGCCGGGCCACACAGAATACGAAGTCCAGTACAGCCACCTACGCCAAGCTGTCCGCTGGCTCGGCTTCCAGGAGCGTTATCTTTTGCTGCCTCAGTTCCTCGCC
>JBDTSF010000264.1:0-1692 GCA_039931295.1 Nitrospirota bacterium
TCTTTGAGGATGGCTGGGCGATAGGCAAGACGATACCAGGCCATGTTGTCCTTACCAGCGGAGACCGAGTTGGTCTGCAATGTCCTCGCCGGACAGTCTCTCCGTACTCGCTAATGACTCTTTCAGACGGGCGTGTAAGCCACTGCCGAGCTGGAGCCCCAGGTCGGGATCGCCCAGCAGCTCACGCAGACGATCATCGACGATCCCGCGCACAAGTTTTTTGAATTGTTCTTGTGAAAGTTGAGAGAAGTCCATGGAGAGAAAGGATACGGAGACGAACGCCTCAAAAGCAACTCCTGCGGAGGTCTACCCACCCGCATGATTCATGAAGCTTCTGCTACACGCGCGGATACGCGGCTATGACGGGCAGTCTCGCCGTTCAGCCTTTCGACATACTGCGCGAGTATGCCTCATGACTTCACGCCTCGAGTGCCCGTCTCGTTTCGCGTCTGCACGCGTTCGCAACGAACCTTCATGAATCATGCGGGCTAGAGCCCGGGTTTAATCTGAAGTTGTTGGATCAGCCGCTGGATCATGCGGTCCAGCTGGTCTTGATGCGGGGGGGCTAGCGTCAGAAATTCAAGGCCGATACCGGCAGATCCGGACCAGCGGATTGCGGCATTGTCGATGAGGATTGGTTTGGACTCACCGGGGATATGTAGGTGGACGGCGAGTTGCATGCCGGTAAATGGGCTGATGATGCTCTCCACGCAGCATCCCTTGGCAGAAAGGTCTCTGACTGATCCTGCATGGCGGAACCGATTTTGGTGTACCAAGGTGCAGGAGAGCGACACGGGAAATCTGAGATGCTTTCGGGTGACCATGGTTGTGCCGTAGAGATTTCTATGGAACGACGTTCGCTTGGGTTGCGAGGAACTGTCCCAGCCGGGTTCGTTCCTGCTCCAGCATCTCATGAAATTCTACGCCAAACTCGTGTTTAAGGGTCCATTGCACTGTAGCGGCTTGAATGGTAATGGCGATTGGTTGTTCGGGTGTCTGGAGGTGGACTGTGAAGCGTGTGCCGGTCTTGACTGGAAGATCACTGACGACCTTACAGCCACCCATCCCGAGGTTGTAGACGATCCCGACCCCAGAGGGGTCACCCGCAAATATCGCTGGAAATTCCACTTGATAGCGAACGTGCTGTCTCTGTTCCGTCACCGTAGTGTCCTCAGAAGATCTCTGTCTCAATCGTGCATCGGGGATGAGACGTCTTCGACTATGCGTTCGTCATAGGTAAGGCTATTCGGTGAACGGGCGGTTGTCAAAGAAAATTCGATCTTTGGAGATGGCAAGTTCCCATAGATTGGGGAGGACACAGATTGAGCCACATGGATGGCGTTCGATGAGCAAACGATTGCGCAAATGATGCGATAGGCTAGGGTAGTTGAGCGATTGAAACAGACATGACAGAGGAGTGTACGATCTTTTGGCCGATCTTGACACATCGGCGGCAGCGCCTGTTCCATTTGGAAGCGGTTTGATTTTCACCGGTCACGCTTCTAGAATGCCGCCATTGGATTGATGTTGCATGCCCACCATCTCTGGCTCCCGGACAGCCTCTCAGCGCAAGAAGAAGAGATCGAAGAAGTCCTTCGTCCTCGATGCCTCGCTGAAACGTCGTTTTCAAACCAGACTACTCAAGTGGTATGAGAAACATGGCCGTGATCTGCCTTGGCGGAAGACCTCCGA
>JBDTSF010000265.1:0-3442 GCA_039931295.1 Nitrospirota bacterium
CCGTATTTTTTTGGACATTCCGGGAGCGTGAAACATTGTTGGACATGTTCGAAAAGCTCTGCGGGGCCCGGCTGACCCTGAACTACTATCGCATCGGCGGTGTCGATAGCGATTTTACCCCCGATCTGGTCCAACGGATAAAGGCGTTCCTCGAGACCTTTCCTGAGAAGGTTAAGGAATACGATTCGCTCATCGCGTCGAACCGCATCTGGCTCGGCCGTACGAAGAACATCGCTCTCCTCTCAGCCGAGGACGCGATCAGCTTCGGCTGCACCGGGCCGGTCTTGCGAGGGTCGGGCGTGGCCTACGATGTCCGCAAGGCAGAGCCCTACGGCGTATACGACAAAGTCGATTGGGACGTGCCGATCGGCAGGAACGGCGACACGTATGATCGCTATTGGATCCGCATGGAAGAAATGCGTCAGAGCGCCAGGATTATCGCACAATGTCTCGATCAGCTTCCTGCTGGGCCGATGATGGCCGAGGCGCCGCAATATATCCCGCCGCCCAAGGAATTGGTCATGCGGGATATGGAAAGCTTGATCCACCATTTCATCATTTACACCCAAGGCATCAAGCCACCGAAGGCCGAAACCTATTGTGCGACCGAGGCCCCGAAGGGCGAGTTGGGATTCTTTATCGTCAGCGATGGCAGCCCGCGTCCCTATCGGCTGAAGATTCGCGCGCCGTCGTTCGTCCATATGGGCGCTTTTGATCACATGGCGCGGGGCTACCTGATTTCCGACGTCGTCACGATCTTCGGGACCTACGACGTGGTGATGGGAGAGTGTGATAGGTGAGGGAAGGAGGATGCCCTCGTGCTCGCGCAACGCGCGGCCTCGGAAGGCCCTCGTTGGACGCGCGCAGTAAGGGCACCCTCCATTCCCTCACCGTGGGTGGGTAGACAGGGAAACCAGATGCTGAAAGAAAAGTATCAGATAGAAATTGACGAGATCATCTCACGCTATCCCGTGAAGCGCTCGGCGTTGATCCCCTTGCTGTACTTGGCGCAGCGAGATGAGGGTTTCATTTCTGAGTCGGCGATGAAGGAAATTGCGGGATTGTTGCGTTTGACTCCGCCCCAAGTCTATGAGACGGCTACGTTTTATACGATGCTCAATCTCAAGCGCGTGGGGAAATTTCATCTCCAAGTCTGCAAGTCCCTGATGTGCGCATTGGCCGGGTCGGATACGGTCATCGGATGGGTCAAAACGAAACTCGGAATCGGACCAGGCGAAACCACGTCCGACGGCCTCTTTACCCTCAGCGCGGTCGAATGCCTTGCCGCCTGCGGCACTGCGCCGATGATGCAGGTCAACGAGGACTATTACGAACGACTTACAGAGGAACGATTCGACAAAATTCTGGCCGACCTCAAGCAGTACGGGACCTGTTCGCTCAAGACCGGCCCGTTTATGTGGCCGGAACCGGCAAATGCCGTGAGGCGTGAAACGTAAGGCGTTAGGGGTAGGTAGGCCTCTGGGTTCGCCTCACGCCTAAAGAGAGAAAAATGCCCAAGCACGAACTGATATTGCTCAAGAACATGATGCGGCAGGGTTATACCGGCTCGCTCCAAGATTACGAGCGGGCAGGCGGCTATCAGGCGCTCCGCAAGGTTGTAGGGAAGGTGCCGCCGGCTGAAGTGACTGCCATGGTCATGAAATCAGGGCTCCGCGGGCGTGGCGGCGCAGGTTTCCCGACCGGCGTGAAATGGGGATTCCTGCCCAAGGGCTATCAGGGGCCGCGCTATCTATGTTGCAACGCGGATGAGAGTGAGCCAGGTACGTTCAAGGATCGCCAGCTCATTGAGCGAGATCCCCATCAGATCTTGGAAGGCATCGTACTCGCCTGCTACGCGATCGGGGCTGAAACCGCCTATATCTACATACGGGGCGAATTCGTCCTTGGGGCCAGGATTTTGGAGCAGGCGATTGCCGAAGCACGGACCGCCGGCTATATCGGCACGAATATCCTGGGCGCAGGAATCACCGCCAATGTATGGGTGCATCGAGGCGCCGGCGCCTATATCTGCGGGGAAGAAACAGCCTTGCTGGAGTCGCTCGAAGGCAAGCGGGGTCTGCCGCGCGTCAAGCCCCCTTTCCCGGCGACACACGGTCTCTACAACAAGCCGACCGTGGTGAACAACATCGAGACTTTGGCGAACCTCCCGCACATTGTCGGCCGAGGCCCTGAATGGTTCGCATCGATCGGTTCTCCACCGAAGAGCACCGGCACCAGAGTGTTTTGCGTCAGCGGCCATGTGAAAGGGCCGGGGAATTACGAAGTGCCGATGGGGATCACCTTTCGCGAATTGATCTATGAGCAAGCCGGGGGCATGCGCTCCGACAAACCTCTCAAGGCATTCATTCCCGGGGGGGCATCAGCGCCGTTCCTCACGCCGAACCACCTTGACGTCAAGCTCGACTTTGAGTCCGTTGCCGCAGCCGGCTCTATGCTCGGTTCCGGTGGGGTGACCGTGATGGAAGAGGGGACAGATATGGTGTGGGCCGCGCTCCGGCTCATGGAGTTTTTCTATCATGAGTCCTGCGGCAAGTGCAGCCCTTGTCGCGAGGGAAGCTCCTGGCTGGTACAGACCATGCGCCGAATCGTCGCGAAGCGAGGGCGGATGGAGGACCTTGAAACCTTGGTCGATCTATGCAAGAACATCGAAGGCCGAACGGTCTGCGCGTTCGGCGATGCATCAGTGGCGCCGATCATGGGCACGCTCAAACATTGGCGGTCTGAATACGTCGCACTGATTCAGGAAGCAGAGGCCGCGAACCTGATCAAGTTGGAGCCGGCAGGAAGGCATTGAGTCAACAGGACCATGGTTAACGCTATCACAGAGACCGTCCGATTGACGATCGACGGTATGTCCGTCTCGGTGCCGAAAGGCACCCTGGTGATCGAAGCCGCTCGCCGAGTCGGCGTGATGGTTCCGCACTTCTGCTACCATCCGAAACTCAAGCCGGATGCAAATTGTCGTATGTGCCTGGTCGAAGTCGAACGGATGCCGAAGCTCCAGACCTCTTGCAGTACTGTGGCAACCGAGGGCATGGCCGTTCGGACGGCTACGACGGTCGTGCACAATGCTCACAAGTCGGTGCTTGAATTCATCCTGGCCAATCATCCATTAGATTGCCCGGTCTGCGATCAGGGAGGGAAGTGCGACCTTCAGGACTTCTCCCATCAATACACTGCGACCAGCCGGTTTGAGGAAACCAAGCGCATTTTCCAGAAGGAATATTTCAGCCCCCTCATCGAAACGCAGATGAACCGGTGCGTGCAATGTTTGCGCTGTGTCCGCTACTGCGACGAGGTGATGGACGTCAAGGCTCTCGCCCCGGTCGGGCGAGGCACGATGACCGAGATCAAGTCCTTCGGTTCCCATCCCTTGGACTGCGAATTCTGCGGCGGCTGCGTGCAGATTTGCCCGGTGGGT
>JBDTSF010000266.1:0-4082 GCA_039931295.1 Nitrospirota bacterium
GTGCTATCCCACCGATGCATGAAGTCTCCCTGGATGGTCCCTCGGCTCACGTAGGGTTTCAGGACTGTTGCAAGATCCATCTGCTGGAGGTGGCCTTTGACGGCCAGAGGACCCTGTAACGACCATGCGGCTGAGGTCAGGGATCCAGAGGCTCGCCCCACTTCTGACTGTGCGACTCTCGGCAGCTGGATGGCGTACTCTACCACTAGTTGGCCTAAAATTGCCTGAAAGACTCCAATTGCTGCGCGTGCGGTTCCAACGGAAATCGTTCCGCTTGCCGGTCCAGTGAGGACCAGATCGCGCCACTCGATAGCCGCGGGTAGTCCCACTGACCAATCTGCCGCGCGAACCTCCAACCCACTCGTTCGATTGAATTCGGTCAACAGGCGATGCTGGAGTGGGTCAAAAGGAAAGGTTAGGAGTAGGAATAGGATGAAGAAGGTCAGAGAGGCCAGTCCCCACCCCAGTGGCCCGTTACGTGTCACTGTCGCAAGCCAGGCAAAAGGCCACGCCATTATGACGCTCCTATCGCGACCCATTGGCGAACCGTCACGGGCTCCTCTTTCCCTTGGAGCAGCGTCAGCTCGAGTAAGACGGCTTTAGGCGCGCCGGGCTTCCCGCGACTATCCCATTCATCCAGCCAGAGCTGGCTCTTCCCGTCGTAATAACGCACATTGAACCCTTTCACTTTGGTGGCAAGCTCGACTTTCTCAATGGATTCGTCTGTCAGACTATAGAGATTTCTTCGGGAAAATCGAAGGAGACGATCGCCTTCTCTGGTGTAGACGATACGGACCAGCTCGGTATCTTTTGCCGAATCCGCCCCTCGAAATTGACCCATCGTGAGAAAGGCGAGCGAATCTGCCGGTTGACCGTCCCGCTGGTCGTTGATCCCCATCCAAGGGCCGGTTGCACGGCTCTCGCTGACTGCCAGCTCATCAATCATAAGGCTTAACGTACGGCGGACGATTTGCTCGTCGGATGATCTCGCTCGTGCTGCGTCCATCGCGCTTGTCGTCACATAGAGGGACCCGAAGACTAACGTAGCCATCATGGCGATGAGAGAGACCGCCAAAAGGATTTCGATCAGGGTAAATCCCTTTTCAGAACCCTGTGGCGCTTGTCGAAAAGACATAGGTGCTGACCTCGACCCTTTCTTCTATTTCCCCTCTCGGCCAGAGAACCTGAATTTTGATTTCACGCACAACTGGTAACGGTGTGGGCGAGACGATCCGTTTCCATCGATAATTCGCCGGGCGATTCGTCATCTCGGGAGTGGCTAGAGACCCCAGCGGGGTCGGCAGAAATTCTCCGCCTGTTTCGCCAAGGGGTAAGAGGGCGCCCAACTCCGTCTCGACCAATTTTTCCTGCGCGAGGATCGTGGCTGTCGTAAGTTCACGGGCTCTCGCATGCAGGTCGAGATCCCAATTGCGAAGCCCTAATAAGATCGGCAGCGCCAGCGCGAGAATGCCGAGCGCGATCAGTACCTCCAGTAATGTGAACCCCCGTTCACTCCTCATAGACGCACACTCGGTGGTGACACAGTCAAGGTTGGCGCGAATCCTTCACGATTTCGGTCATTTTGAGTAATGGTTTCACTCGATCGAGAATGAGAAGCGGCGTGGGGGGGGGAGGGTCGATCCGCTCATCGCTCATGCGAATGGCTCCTGTCACCGGCTCAATGGCGATGGCCAGAAGGTTGTTGCGCGCATCCACCAAATGCATCGTCATCGGATCGATCCTTCCTGAGGGGTAGAAGGACAGATCGACCCGACCGGAGCTTTTTATCGCCTGACCGACCACCATATCTGAGATACGAATGGGGGCGGGGAGGTGTAACGGTGTGGCCCATGTGGGGTGTTCGATCGGCACCTTTTCCTGCTCCCCATCCAGGATCATCAGCCAATAGACTCCCCGATCGATATCGACGTACAGTCGGAGTGGCTTCTGGGTCACCATGGACAGGTCTTGGAGGGATCGTACCGTTCGGACCATCTGGCGCCCGACAGACCCCAGGTTTTCTTCCAGCGAAATGCGAGGCAGCACGATGCCGAGTAACCCGACGAATAGAAATAAGACGATGATGATTTCCAGAATAGTGAACCCACGTGTGGAGCGTAAGATGTGAGGGGAAAGGTATAAGACGCGGGAGACGCTGAGAGAGGCCTCACGGGTTCTTGGCCTTTCGCCCCTCGCCCCGTGCCGCACCATCTATTCCTTGTCCAGATTCCAATTGTTGATATCGGCATTGATGCCTTCGCCGCCTGTTTCGCCATCGGTGCCAAGGGAGATAACATCGTACTCACCTCTCAGGCTAGAAGTCTGACCGGGATTCTGAACGGGAGTCTGACTGGGGCTAAAATACTTGTAGGGGTTTCCCCAGGGATCTTCCGGGAGTTTTTGAATATATCCACCGAGTTTCCACTTCTTGGGGACGACTCCCACCGAAGGTTTTTCGACCAGGGCTTTTAGCCCTTGTTCAGTCGTGGGATAGATACCGTTGTCGAGCTTATAGAGCTGCAAGGCGCCTTCGATATTTCGAATTTGGACTTTTGCCGCAGTGCGCTTCGCATCATCGGTTCGCCCCATGATGCGAGGGACGACCAAAGCCGCGAGGATCGCGAGAATGGCCACCACGACCATGATTTCGATGAACGTAAAGCCACGTTCACTGCGGAGAATATCGAGTGATGAGTGATAGGTAATGGGTGATGGGTGGGAATTCGGGCAACAGCTTTTCTTTTTCCAAAACGGTTTCATACTCTCGACCTGCTCTCTTCCAGTCATCGAATACCTCCCGTTAGACGCATCACCCATCACCGTCCACCGATCACTATCTCTAGCGCACCATCTGCCCCATCTCAAAGATGGGCAACAAGATAGCCACGACGATACAGAACACCAAGATACCCATGGCCAGGATCATAATGGGTTCCAAGAGTGAGGTAAATCGTGTAATAACCCGATCGACTTCTCCATCATAGATATGGCCGATGCGGCGCAGCATCTCTTCCATTTCGCCGCTGCGTTCACCGACTGCAATCATGTGCGTGACCAGCGCAGGGAATTCTCCGCTGCGCTTCAATGGTTCGGCAATCGTTTCCCCTTCCCGTATATTCTGTCTCGCCCCCTCCACGGCATGCTCGAGAACGCGATTGTTCATCACACGTTTCGCGACGTCCATGGCATCCAACAATTGCACACCGCTCGCCAGCATGGTGGCCAATGTGCTGGTCAGTCGGGAGATCGAGACCATACGGGCCACCTCGCCCATGAGTGGCATCTTCAAGAGCCATCGGTCGGCCGTGAGCTGCCCCGCTTCTGTTTTCATCGCCCGGCGTGTCGCCCACACCATCACACCCACCCCACCAAGTATCCACGCCCAATAGTCGGCAAGAAAATGGCTGATGCTCATCAGGACGACGGTCGGCCAGGGGAGGGCTTGCTTCAAGCTCGTAAAGACGGCGGTGATTTTCGGCACCACAAAGGTCATAAGGAAAAACAGCACCGTGACGCCGACGATCAACATGAGGGCTGGATAGAGCACGGCGTTCGTCACTTTATGCTTGAGCGCCAGCTGTTTTTCCAGAAACTCTGCAAGGCGGAAGAGGATCTGATCCAACGCTCCGCTTGCCTCACCTGCGCGCACCATGTGCACATAAATCTGTGAAAATTCTCGTGGATAGCGCTCAAGCACGGCGCTATAGGATGCCCCTCCACGGATCTCTTCGCGGATATCGGCCATGAGACTTTTCACGGACTTCTTCTCGGTTTGATCGACCATGACCCCGAGGGCCTCGACCAACGGCAGTCCTGCGACCAGCAACGTTGCTAGTTGCCTGGTCATCATCGCCACGTCTGTCGTACTGAGAGCAGGGGAGCGTCCGATCCCAGGCGTGGTTCGGCCGGATGTGTTGGTGGATGAGGTGGTTGTGGTGGCCAACCCTTGCTCTACCATATCGGTGGGAAACACACCGACCTTGCGCAATTTTACGCGTGCAACTTTCGGACTCTCGGCATCGATAATGCCGGTCGCAGCCCCACCGTCGTTTCGATAACCTTTATATTGATAAACGGGCATT
>JBDTSF010000267.1:0-30261 GCA_039931295.1 Nitrospirota bacterium
ACTTGGCCACCTTTGGACCAACGACCGCGGTGCAGTATCCCTGGAATGGATTTCGAGCAAAATACTCTTGATGGTATGGCTCAGCTTCGTACCACGTTCCGGCAGGAGCGATCTCCGTCACGATTGGATTGGCGTAGAGCTGCTCTTTCGTCACAACAGCAATCACTTCCTCGGCAATCTGTTTCTGCTCCGATGTGTGGTAGAAAATTGCCGACCGGTATTGTGTCCCGACATCATGCCCTTGCCGATTGAGGGTCGTAGGGTCGTGGATGACAAACAACACTTCAAGCAACTCGCGATAGCTGACGACGGTGGGGTCGAATGTGATACGGACCGCTTCCGCGTGACCCGTCCGGCCGCTACACACGGCTTCATATGTTGGACGATCTATCTGGCCACCGATGTAGCCTGATTCAACCGCGACGACACCTTTCATCTGGTCATACACCGCTTCAAGACACCAAAAGCAACCGCCGGCTACGGTTGCGATGCTGAGTCCGGCATGCGATGGAGAGACGCTGTGTCCCATAATGTAGTCCCTGGTTCTTGAGCGTGAGGAAAATCGAGGACGAGTCGACTTCCTGTAAGATCTTACCGGCGCCTTCTACCTATACCATAGTCACGATGAAGCCTGGAACCGTGCATCAACGGTGTAGACGAACAGGCTATTGTTCTGAATCTGAAGAAAAAAGAGGGGTGCGAAAAATTACGCCTTCAGCTCCTCGTTGAGAGTGGCAATGACCTGCTTAAGCTTTGCCTCCTCATCAGGGTGAAGTTTCACGAACTGGACCCCAAATGTATTGCCCTTGACCCACCGCACTTGGGCTTCATTGACCCGCAAAGGCCAATCAAGCCCAGGGACATAGATGCGGCATTCAAACGAAGCCCCCACGACAACTGGCAAATCCGTTTCGATCATGCAGCCGCCGGCAGAGAGGTCCAATGTCCGACCTCGACCTTCTCCATGCCCACCAGAAATCGTGCTTCTGAACTGGGATGTGAAACGCGGTTGCTCGCGTTTCTCCGTACGAGTCTTTTCTTTGATGGTTTGAGACTGAGGAGGCTCCTTACGTGAACCTCTTTTATGCTTCACAAGAGCCATGCTTCCTTCACCCCCGTCACACAATGAACCCCGGGCTCGTTTGAAGAGACGCCGGGGTTCCCGAGAATCGCTAAATCTCTAAATTACTTCTTCACACTCAACAATACATGCCCGCGACGGTTCTGCTGATAACAGGATTCAGCAGGGTCCGAGCAGAACGGGCGCGCCTTGCCGTACGACACAATCGCCACCTGTTTGGGGGCTACACCTGACTCGATCAGATAACCGCGCGCAGTCTTGGCTCGCTTCTCCCCCAACACCATGTTGTAGTCGGCTGTACCCCGCTCGTCGCAATGACCTTCGACCTTCATCACCGCCCCAGGATGATCTTTTAACCACTGTGCGTCGAGGTTCAACGCTTCCATTCCAGAATCTGAAAGCACCCACTGATCATATCCAAAGAATACGTCTTGTAGGCCGGCTTCGATGGCCGCCTTTTCCTCCTTGGTGAGTTCCGCACGCTGACGGGCACTCATCCCAGAAGAAGAAAGCGAGGCGATGTCGCCGCCCTTCCCCAGACGCTCTTCTAAAGGATTCTTAGAGAAACCTTTGAGCCCTCCACCTGAGCCACCGTTTTCTCCAGCCCCTGCTCCCGTTTCTCCATCGGACTGCAGCCATTTCATGCTGCAACCCTGACTCACCAACAAGACAAGCCCCATTGCTACTACAATCCCCGCTTTCGCTGGCCTTCCGGTCATAGTAATTCTCCCATTTTTTAGAATAAGGTTGGGCCTATGCATATGAAATATAGCACCAGAATGAAAAAGTGAGAGGTCACCGGCCTCGTAGCTATTTCATGTGAATTCTCATTCTGTTGTAGAAGGGTCTTGAGGGGGACATGGTGAGGGGAGAGACGGGGCAGTACATATCGGTAACTGACTGCAAAAGCGTGGACGAGCGGGAGAGTAGTCTAGAGTTAGACCGGCTTTCGATCGGCCCACCGACCCGGACGCATCACGGTACTTAAAGCGGCGACAGCGCAAATGAAGGCCAACATGGCCAACCCCACCATCAGAAAAAAACCAGCCCGAACGTCATGGAGGCCTGCATGATTCATGATGCGCCCCTCCTCTTGGTGACTGTACTATTTAACCGCTCAGCCATCCGCAGCAACACACCCAAGGTGCCGCAAGATTCTGGTTCATTGATCAACGACCACAACAGTGACAGTGTCTTGCCAGGCCTGCCGCGCTCGTCACGCTTGAAACCTCCCAGTAAAAAGTCTCATGCGGTCTTGCCTGTAGCATAGCACCATTCAGACATTTCATTTTTACTGGTGTTTGACGGGAGAGAACTGTCGTAAG
Organism: Nitrospirota bacterium; assembly: GCA_039931295.1. Lineage (GTDB taxonomy): Bacteria > Nitrospirota > Nitrospiria > Nitrospirales > Nitrospiraceae > Palsa-1315. Next base: position 2,407 of record JBDTSF010000267.1, read on the forward strand.
ATATTGAAATATATGATACTTTTTAGGATGGCTGCCGATCAACATGAACAGATAGGTAAGTCCTAAGCCGCCCGACATTGGTGAGTGATCTCTTCGAAAATGACAGAAACCGAAGCAGAGGGTCTGGGCCGACGACGCTAAGTATACGTTCTCATGCATCGTCATGTGGCGTACTCACGACGGTATACGCGCTGCTGTTCAGAAAGTTGGTGATGTGAATTGAGATTCTTGATGTGCTCATCGACCAGCGTGATCGTAGCCTGGAGACCTTCGAGTGGATGTGACACGGAAGACAGCTTGTTCGTGTCAATGCTATTGAACACCTCCTTCAGCCTCTGCGTTCCTGGACAACGATTAGGCAATTCACGAGACACGCGAACCAGCTTCTAACGACTCTGGCTCTGCAATGGCGGCTCAACCGGTCCAGCCCATTCGCCGGTTAAGGCATGAAGTGTCACATCGTCTGACGTTGCCAGGTAAGGCCCATCTCCGTCGTCATCGATGAAATGTATGACATTCACGGTCTGCCCATTACACTCACCGCGATACCAATACCACCCAGGCTTCGTCGGCTTCTTCGTCGTCCAGATCATTCTTGTGCTTCCCTAACTGTGACCAAATACCAGCTTCGGTCCCCTGCTTTTCAGCCCATGATTTCAACCCATGGAGACTGCACACACTGTCTGCTATTGGCTGTGGCAAAGAGCCTCAAGGGTCAAGGCCGATACCCGTGATGACACCCGAGCCGCTACAGCAGGATTGGCCAAAAAAACAGAGGGCTGAGACAGCACACCAGCGGGCGGCCTTGGGTTGCCTTCTTTTTTTTCCACACCTCACCTCTGCGCTGCCTCTACATTCAACCTGGCGGGTTGCGATACTATCGGAGATTGTTGATTATTTGGTGCGCCCGGAGGGACTTGAACCCCCAACCCTCGGATCCGAAGTCCGATGCTCTATCCATTGAGCTACGGGCGCATTCAGCTATTTCAAACACTTCGACGAAGGTCTTGTCAAGGATGGGATAACAGCACAGTCTGATCATTTCTTACTCGAGACATAATCGAGCAGGCTCAGACCAGAGTGAGTAGCCTTTCAACCAGCTGATCGATTGGTAGATCATCGGTCCTGATCACATGATCGGCGGCCGCTTGATATTTCGGCGTTCGCTCCCGCAACACATCCTGAATTTCATCGACGAATGACTTGGTCCCTGTCAACGAAGGGCGCTGAGTATCCCCACCGATTCGTTTCGTGATGGTTCCGACCGAAGCCTCAAGCCAAAACACTGTGCCATTCTTCTTCAACACCTCGACATTGTGTACTCGAAGTATGGCCCCACCGCCGGTGTCGATCACAAGCTGGTCGCGGTTGGCGAGTTCCCTACAGATATCGGATTCCAGATCACGAAAGTATTCCCACCCATCTTGGGCGATGATCTCCGGAATCGAACGGTGAGCGCGCTTGACGATCTCGGCATCAGTTGACACTAGCGTGCGACCCAATCGCGCCGCAAGTCGTCTGCCCACCGCACTCTTGCCGGCCCCTCGATAGCCGATCAACACGATATTCATGAAAAGCGCGACTCCAGGACGGCGCGCATGACATCAGCCGGAGCAGCCTGGTTGGTCCAGAGTTCGAACTGTGCCGCAGCTTGATGAAGAAACATTTCGAGCCCTGGAATTGTGCGACAGCCTCTCGCTTTCGCATCCTTTAATAATTGGGTGTCCCGAGGGTTGTAGACGATGTCCATCACCGTCAGCCCCGCATGAAGCAACGCCGGCGACACTGCAGTCTCGTCTACTTTGGGCGACATCCCCATCGGTGTGCAATGGATCAGCACATGAGTATCTGGAAGAATCTTTCGTAACGCACCCTCGTCAAGACGCGACTCCTGCACGGCCATCCCTGTCTTTGATTGGAGATCACGGGCCAACGCTGCACGTTCTTGGTCATCGATTCCGAGTAGGGTCAAGCGTTCGATCCCTGTTTCTCCTCCGAGTGCAAAGGCAATCGCTCGAGCGGCGCCTCCAGACCCCAGCATGACGACTTGACGCCCTTTCAACTCCACACCGCCCTCGCGAAGCGCGCGCAAGGCGCCGATCGCATCAGTGTTATGCCCTGCGAGAGTCCCGTCCGCAGCCACAATCGTATTAATCGCGCCGATATGACGCGCCGTCGGCTCGACAGAATCAAGAAATGGAACGGCTGCCACTTTATGGGGAATGGTTACACTGGCGCCGCGAAAGTTCCCAAGAGCGCGAAGACCCTTAATGGCATCGCCGATCGACTCGACACGGAAGGCCAGATAGACGAAGTTCAACCCAAGCTTCTGAAAGGCAGCATTGTGAATGGCGGGCGACAGTGAATGCTCGACAGGATTTCCGATGACACCGCAAAACTGAGTCTGTGCGTTGATGTCCATGGGTTAGAATCGTCAGGGTTTCTGTTTTTTTGGTCAACTGCCAGGCGCCCAATCACCATGAATGAGACATCTCTCTCTACCTCAAGCGCTTTCTCAAGAAATCGTCATGCCTCCATCGATACGAAAGGTTCCTCCGGTAACCCATGCTGCTTCGTCGGAGGCCAGATAGAGAACCATATTGGCGACCTCTTCTGGTTTCCCAGGCCGACGAAGGGGATAGTGCGAGAGAATGGGATTCAGCAGTTCGGGGTTGCCCATCAGTGGAGCGGCCATTGGCGTATCGATAAGCCCGGGGTTCACCACGTTGCAGCGGATGCCATCCTTGGCGTAATCGACAGCAAGAGCTCTGGTTAAGGCATCGAGTGCTCCCTTGGAAGCAGCATAGGCCGGCAATGCGGGAAGGCCGACTAAACTGGCGATGGAGGAGATATTGACGATCGCTCCATTCCCCTGCTTGAGCATCTGCGGCAACACCGCTCGTGTCATGCGGAACACTCCGGTCAGGTTGACGTCCAGGACCTGCGCCCACGTCGCATCGTCGATCTCGTGCAGGCGCTTTCCAAAGTCTCCTACTCCGGCATTATTGACGAGGATGTCGAGCTGTCCGAACTGCTCCACAGTCCGACGCACCGCCTCCTGGGCATGGGATTCGTCCGTGACGGACCCGGTAACCGCAAACGCTTTGCCTTGTGCCTTCGCAATATCGTTCACAACCCGGTCCAACTCTCCTTGCCGTCTTCCCGTCATCACCACCGAGGCCCCTTCACGTGCAAAGGCTTTTGCAATCGCTTCACCAATACCCGCGTTGCCCCCCGTCACGACCGCGATCTTTCCCTGCAATCGATTCATCGTCCGCGATCCTCTCCTTCGTCGTGAATATCGGTAACCTCACTTAGAGACTCGCCCGCGTCAACGGAGGGCCACAAACCAGACTCGATTTTCCTCGCCACCGTAATGAAGCCCGAATGGGCGACCATTCTGTGATCCGGCCGTACACTGCGCCCCTGAATGGACCAGGTCCTCAGCAATGTTTCGAACGTTTCGACCATGCCGAAGACGGTCGCTCGGTGAAGGGCCTCAACGGTCTGGACCACTTGAGGGACGGTGGGAACAAAGCTCAAATACATGCCGCCGGAACGGAGGACCTGTGCGGCATGCGGGACGACCTGCCAGGGCTCAGGAAGGTCGAGAACAAGACGGTCGAACGGCAGACCATCGTCGAGCAGACTGATCCCCTCGTACGCATTCCGACGGAGTGGAATGAGGTTCGGTACCGGGCCCATATACCGTTCAATGTTCGTCATCGCCGTCCGTGCGAAATCCTCACGGACCTCATAGGTCACGACCAAACCGTTCGGGCCCACTGCACGCAACAGGGCCATCGTCAACGCTCCGGAGCCAGTTCCTGCCTCGAACACGCGCGCGCCAGGATAGACATCCGCCCACATTGGTATGAGAGCAAGATCCTTAGGATATAACACCTGCGCGCCACGCGGCATCTTCAGCACATAGTCCCCGAACGTAGGCCTCAACGCCAACATTGTTTTGTTGCCGGAAAGCGTGGCCAACGACCCATCAGGCTTTCCGATGAGATCGTCGTGAGCAATTTTGTGACCGCTCAGTTGGTAGAGATCTCCAGCCTTCAAGGTCAAGGCATATTGCCGCCCCTTCTTGTCCACCAAATGGATACGCTCGCCTGATTGAAAGTATGACATCCCACCTATTCTAGAAGCGCCACGCCAGGTTTTCAATAACACAACAACCAGGTGCCGAATTGCTCAACCTCTGCCGGGCCCCTTCTCAGGGAGACGAGTGGGTTCTTTTTGGTGATAGTCCTCCCCTGAGCCACGCCTGTTCAGCACAAATCTACAATGCTCACGCACTACCCCCTACACGGAGATCTCCGGACGCACGTCGCGATCGTTACCACTAAATATTCCGTATCAGCATCCTGTCTCCTATCGACAGAGCACCCTTATCCCAAAGAAACCACCAGGAGTCGCTGTGGCGATTAGGCTTCTTGCCCTATAGCCATACGTACACACCTGTAGCAAGGTTGCCTCATCCCTATCTCAGATTTCCTCATTAAGTTGTTCTAATAGTGCAGTGTTTTCCTTGCGATCGCGATCCTTCATTCTTATGGACAATCCAGCATAAGATTTGCTCCGTAGAGAGACAACAGAGCGCTGAACAGATCGCGCAAGGAATGAATCGTTTGACGGATCGATGTCTCTTATAGATTAGGACGGAAGAGCTAGAAGCTGTAGGGCCGATGATCATGCGGAGCGAACCATCAGCTAATCAGAGGAGGACCGAGAACATGAAAGAGAATCCATTCCCAACCCCTGAGTCGGAAGAATGTGTCGAGACGGCAAAGGATGTCGATGCGGACGATCCCGAGGCGAGCGATCTCTTAGACGTGATCGGACGAGAGACATCGGAAGAAGAACAACCTGAGGACCCGACGAAAACCGTGACTCGCACCGCCGCGATCGGCGGACCATTCATGTTAGAGTCGCTCTACTTTCGTTCGTTCGGCGAACGCGCCCTCTTGACCAGAGAAGAAGAAGTCGAACTGGCAAAGAAAATCGATGGCGGGACCAACACCATTCGAAAAACGCTGCGCCAGACCATACAAGTCCTTCTCCGCCTCAAGCCTTCTGACGCTGTACTCGATGCGCGACGCACACTCCAGATGGTCAGAGGTTTGAGCGGACTCTCAGCCACCGCAATCGATAAGGCTGAGCAGAGTCTTATCGGAATGCTCGAACAGGGAACGGGGTCACACAAACTTCCAGTTGCTATCGCCAAACAACTCAAGGAAGAGTTGGCGACCCTCCGCTCTGCTCGGATCGTGCTCGAACGGGCAAAGGACGAATTGGTGCGCTGCAACTTACGACTGGTGGTGGATGTCGCAAAACATTATACGGGCCGAGGCCTGACATTGCTGGATCTCGTGCAAGAGGGCAATATCGGATTGATGAAAGCGGCTGAGCGCTATCAATACCGCAAAGGGTTCAAGTTCAGCACTTATGCAACTTGGTGGATTCGCCAAGGCATCACAAGAGCCTTAGCTGACCAATCACGGACCATACGCATCCCGGTTCACCAGACTGAAGCATCCCATCGGATTATCCGCGTGACCAGACGACTCGGGCAACAGCTGGGCCGTCCGGCTCGGCTCGAGGAAGTGGCCCAGGCACTGCGGATGAGACCCGAGCGACTCCTCGAAACCACACAAGCATTTCAGGATCCGGTTGCCCTGGAGAAACCGATAGGTGATGGAAGCTCGGAATTTGGGGAACTACTCCCAGACCTGCAAGCCGTCCCGCCCGATGCCCATGTGCACCGGACTGAAATGTCTCACCAGCTTGAACGCATTCTCAGCACGCTCACGCCCCGTGAGCAGACCATTATCCGGCTGCGGTTCGGTATCGGCCAGGATCAGGCCTTCACATTGGAGCAAGTGGGGCAGAGTCTTTCCGTGACAAGGGAGCGAATCCGCCAGATCGAAGCGAAAGCACTCAAGAAGCTGAAAACCCCTGCGGTGAAGGAAATGTTTGCTGCCATCCAGTAAACCGCACGCTCATCAAGCAGAAAGGGGCGAGGCTTGGTCTCGCCCCTTTCTGTTCTTCGACTTTCACCCTGACAGCACTTATGCGACAATGAGGCCGACTGGGATCGATGAGGCTTCATGATACGCGTGCGCCCAACACAGCCAAGATTTCGTCGCGTTCGCTTTTTCGCCATTCCGTTCCTTCCCCCTCTTGTTCGCACCTTAGCGCCTGGAGAGCTGATCGCCACTGCTGAGTCACCATTTGGATTCACCCCATCTCATGACCAACCGCTGTCGGCACCCTCGGCGATCGCATTTCCCACCCGTGCCTGGCCGATAACTCAGACACAAGTCCCAACACGATCACTGTCTGCCATCGGAAGCTTCGAGAGTTATGCCATCACGATGACCACAATCTCGCATCAGGATCCCGCGCTAGGAAGGTTACCCTGTGAGTGACTTCGATGAGTTACACCTAGACCATGATGTCTGCTGGCAGAGGCGTGAGCCTCTCGCGATGCCCACCGCGAGAACTGGCAGGCTTATTCGGTTTCCCCAACCAATCCCCTATGCAGAAGCTTGGACACTCCAGAAGCAACTACAGCAAGATCGGGTTGCGGAGAAACAACGGGATGTCTTGCTGCTCCTTGAGCACCTGCCAGTCTACACCCTCGGCCGCACCACCCAACCAGCACATTGGGACTGCGGGGAAGAGGTTCTCCGTCGTACAGGCGCGAGCCTCCAGTTCGTCGATCGGGGCGGATCGATCACCTACCATGGACCGGGGCAGATCGTGGGCTATCCCATACTCAAGCTGTCGCATTATTGCTCAGGGCCTAAACAGTACGTCTGGAAGTTGGAAGAGGTCTTGATCCACACACTCTTGCGATGGGGCATTGAGGGCTATCGCGTTGAGAAACGCCCCGGCATCTGGGTACGCTGGAATCATACTGACGCGAAGATTGCCTCGATTGGAGTGCGAATCGATCACGGAGTCACGATTCACGGATTTTCGCTCAATGTCGATCTTGACCTCCTCCCTTTTTCTCTGATCATGCCCTGTGGCTTCGCACAATGCCGCATCACATCTATGGCCGAGATCCGACAGTCCCCCACTGCGACCACTGCGGTTGCAGAACAAGCGGCAGAGGAATTCTCTCGAATATTCGATATCCAATGGACGACTTTCTCGCCCGACATCACGATGCAGGGCAACCGTGAGGACCACCTCACATCGACATCCCCGCTTCACACCTGATAAGAAGGATCACGCTATGCACGAACTCAACACACCAACGTTCCGGCTGGCAGTGGCACAGTTTGATCAAGCGGCCGAGACCATGGAGCTCGATCACAATTTACGCGAGCGGCTGAAACTCCCTCAGCGGTCGCTGATTGTCAGTCTGCCTGTCAGGATGGACGATGGCCGGGTCGAAGTCTATACCGGCTACCGTGTGCAGCACGATTCCTCCCGTGGCCCCACCAAGGGCGGCATTCGCTATCATCCGGATGTGAATCTTGGGGAGGTTGCGGCGCTCGCCATGTGGATGACATGGAAATGCGCATTAGCCGATCTCCCCTACGGCGGGGCCAAGGGTGGCGTCGCGATCGCCCCCAAACAGTTTTCGCAACCGGAATTACAACGATTGACCAGGCGTTATGCCGCAGAGATTTTCCCGCTGATAGGACCAGACAAAGACGTCCCGGCCCCGGACGTCGGCACAGACAGCCAGGTGATGGCCTGGATCATGGACACCTATAGCCAACAGGTAGGATATTCAGTGCCGGGTGTCGTCACAGGCAAGCCCCTCTCGATTGGAGGAAGCCTCGGTCGTGAAGAAGCCACCGGCCGCGGTGTGGTCTACGTCACCATGGAAGCGCTTCGTCATCTTAAGCTCGATATTCGGAACACCACTGTGGCAATACAAGGGTTCGGCAATGTTGGGGCCCATACCGCTCGCATCATGCAAGAGTCTGGCGCACGTGTCATCGCCGTGAGCGATGTGAGCGGAGGTCTCTACAATTCGAGCGGGCTGGATATTCCAGAGCTTCTTGCACGCTACAAGACCGCAGGCCAACCCCTGCGCGAGACCAAGCTGGGAGACTGGCTCTCCAACGACGAATTGCTGCAGCTCGATTGCAGCGTGCTGGTCCCCGCCGCGCTCTCGGAGCAGATCACGGAACGCAATGCGGGGAAACTGCGCTGCCGGATCCTCGCCGAAGGAGCGAACGGCCCGACGACCTTGGAAGCCGATCGCATCTTGCAGGACCGTGGGATTTTTATCATTCCAGACATTCTCGCTAACTCCGGGGGTGTCATCGTATCCTACTTTGAGTGGGTGCAGGACCTGCAGCGGTTCTTCTGGAAAGCCACTGACATTCAAGAACGATTGCAAGATATCATGATCACCGCCTTCCATCGGACATTACGATTTTCTCTGTCCAAAAAAACTTCTATGCGTATGGCCGCCCTGATGAGCGGGATCGACAAAGTCGCTCAGGCACATCTCCATCGTGGACTCTATCCATGAGCGCCCGGGTAATGAGTCCGAGCCTGAGGATCCTCGCGTGTCGGGATTACTCTCGGCATGCTTGCGCTTCCGCTACCCCATGCGCTAGGTTGAATGGAGTGAAACTGGTTTGAATGATCGGAGATCTGCGAGATGAATCGGGATGCCGTACAGTCTCTCTGGGAATCTCATAAGGAAGAGCGGTGGCCCCGAGTGGAAAGCCAACACGAGGGACCATTGATGACACTGGATACCGTCATCAGCGGATGCGTCGTGTATTTCCTCGACAGCCCCGAGGGGCTTGATACCCAACGGATCAGGATCCTTGAAGATTGTGTTGCAGACCTGGATAACCTAACCAGCGAGCTTGACGAAGACTGCGGGTCCTACTTTCAACGGCTCCGGCAGCTCGGAGCCCTCCTCATCACCACCCACCACGCCATCTAACTTACTTCCAGAATAGAACTGAGCGATCACGGATCGGCCCCGGCTTACCCTTCATGACCCGCGAGAGAACTTCAACAGGACCTTTTTCCATCGATCCACGAGCCCTTCCCCGCTCATAGCAGCCGTTCTTGCAAGTTCTCAAACCATTCGATAAAATATGCACACACTGCATTGGTCCTACCATTTTCATCAATACATTTCACGCACCCTACATCGTTTTGAACGCATGAGGAAGGAAGAGTCGATGAAGTATGTACTTCGAGTGGTCTCGCTAGCCTGTATGGTGATGGCCGGATTCGGCGCATGGGCGCCTCCTGGCTACGGCGAGCCCTACGAGTTGAGCAAGAATGACGTGATGGACCCCAAGGCCTTGAAGAGCGCCGAGATTTCGCTGTTTGGGGTTAAATTGGGAGACTCCGAATCCAACGCCTTGGATTCGCTCGTGAATGAAAAAATCCCCGGAGTAAAAGTAGAGCAAGAAGCCTTGTTCATTTTCTTGATCGATCAACGCAAGCCGACTGGCCCTATGGCCGGCGTGCGCATCCAGGACGGCAAGATCGACCTGATCTTTATCAATAATCGATTTTCCTATAAGACTCGGGGCATCTTTCGCAACGTGCTGAACAGCGAAAGCCCCGATGACGTGCGAAAATTATTGGGGCCAGAAGACTATGGGGACGAAAACGTGATGGGCGCCATCCTCGCCTACGATAAGCAGGGATTCGTCATCAATTATCTTGGGAAAGATGTCAATGTGGAGTTTTCCCCATCTCGCTAGCAAGAAAGCCTGACGACTGACCTCACCTCAGACTTACCGGCCTCAAGACTTCCCGTCAGGTTGTAGTCTTTCACCGCAGATTCGCGGAAGAATTGAATGATATTGTCCTGATCCAGCGATGCCGCCCTTGGCCTCGCTGGATGACGATCGATCCAACAGAGGAATTCAGTGAGGAGTTTCGGCTGCCTGCAACCCGTAGGCGATGAGATTCGTTGCGGTATTCCAACGACGCTTGGAATTCAAAATGACAAGGAGAAGATCGCTTCCGTTCTGTGAGACTTTGGCAATAAGGCACCGACCGGCCTTGGAAGTAAATCCGGTCTTGATTCCTTCGACACCGGGAATACGCCCTAGTAACCTGTTTGTATTGTGTAACACATATGCACGGTGTCCGTTGACCGGGGTGATGATTGCACGCTCCTCACGCACCAACTGCCGGAAGATCGGTTGATCGAGGGCTATGACACTCAACGCCGCGAGGTCTTCGGCGGTCGAGTAATGGTCCGGGTCATCGAATCCGCAGCCATTGCTGAAATGCGTATCGGACAAACCGAGTGCCGCAGCCTTGGTATTCATGAGGGCCACAAACTGCGCTTCGTCGCCTCCCACATGCTCCACCGCTGCGAGACAAGCATCGTTGGCGGATACGATGAGCATGGCCTTCAACAGATCTTCCAACCGAAAAACCTGCCCGGCCTTCACGCGCAAGTGCGTCTTGTGCGCCCGTGCGGCATTGGGGCTAATCGTGACAAAATCATCCAACCGACCTCGCTCCAGGATGACGAGAGCCGACATGATTTTTGTGAGACTGGCAGGGGACATCCGCTTCCCCGCATCATGTTCGTACAGCACATGCCCGCTCTTGAGTTCTTTGAGAAGAATGCCATGGGCTGGAGCGACTCGCCAGGGAGGGAATCGCTGCGGAACGATTGCCGTACGAACAGGAACAGAGCGGACCCGGGTGTTCTTCGCAAGAGCGACGGACGGGGTGAATGCCTCGGCACCGATCAGGAAAACACCGATAAACATCCCAACGGCGCAGGCCAGAAATGGCTTCAGATGAGATCGCCCGCAGTCTCTTGCCTTCATGAGGTGGTCGCTCCTACTCATAGCGTGAACGATTCCCGCACTTTTCTTCCACGAAACCCGCTGTCGATCACTTTGTGAAAAAAACGAAGCAGGTCGGCAAGGTCGATCCAAAACCCGCAATTCAGACAGCGGGCATAGAGTCTTCGATTCACCAGCGTATAGTGGCGTTCGACCATCATGAACCCCTTACATCTCAAACAATGCATCAACGCATCTATCGTTACATTCAGAATCTATTGGAGTCGTTTCATCACCAGCGCCACGCAGCCCGCCAGCAATCCTCCACCAAAAATCGTGGTCACAAACGAGAGGTATGCGCCGGTCCCGCTGCCCGGCACAGATCCGTCGAGCAGCTCTCGCACCCCGCCCTGTACCATCAGCACGGAAAGAGTGAGCAACGCCCCAATTACGAACCACCATCGAAAGGATCTCACAATATCCTCGAACCAGAACTCCAAAAGGCCGCGAGGGGCTGACCCTCGGTCACTCTAGCCGAGGGTCGGTGGGCTGTCAAGAAGACTGACTTTTAATTCACTCTGGACGTCCACCTGCCTTACGGGGAAGGCGCGACTGGAGTGGACACCGCCTTCAATCCTCGATGAAGAAACACGGAGACACTTCCATTGCCGTTATCCGCTGTCACTAATCCAGGCTCTTCTTCCTCCTTCGTGGTTACACGAAATGTCGCGAGAGCAAAGGGACCCGGTTTCGTCCGATAGTTTCTCGGCGGATATTCAAAGGTTCCATCGCCCCGACCAAAGAGAATGGAGAGATCGCTCGACTGAAGATTGACGATAGCCACGTCCATACGGCTGTCACCATTGAAATCGCGAGCGTACCCGAAATTCGGTCCTGCGTCTGCGCCAGAATCTTTCCCTGGCTGGAACGTCCCGTTTCCTACACCAAGGAACGTTGTAAAGCTATCTTGCTGACCGTTGATTACAAGGAGGTCGAGTATCCGGTCACGATTGAAGTCGGCGAAACTCACCCCAAGCGGTCGCTTTCCCGTCCGATAGTCGGTGGGAGGGCGAAATGTCCCGTCACCATTCCCTTTCCAGATAGAGACCGCATTCGACATCGGCCCTCCATTGGTCACCGCCAAATCGATCTTCCCGTCGCCGCTCAAGTCGGCCATCGCCACTGACGTGGGCGTATCTCCATATTCATACTGCGCCCCATGGGTGAACTCACCCGTGCCGGTTCCTAGAAACACTTTGATCTTATCGTTCCGCAAGGCGACCACAAGGTCAGGGGCCTGATCACCGTTCAAATCTTCGCTGGCAATTGCGATGGGAGTGCGATGCACGGGATACCGCGGCCCTTCTTCAAATTTTCCGTCGGATCGACCGAAGAGTACGGATACTTCATCGCCGCCGGAACAGGCCAAGACCACATCGGGATACGCGTCGCGGTTAAACATCCCAAGAGCAAGCGAACGCGGCTCTTTACAGACGTTTAACTGAACCTGGTCGCGAAAGGTGCCGTCACCGTTCCCCAAGAGAATCGACAGCGTATTACTGCCGATGTTGGTGGTAATCAAATCCGTAAATCCATCTTGATTGACATCTGTAGGGGTGACAGTCGTCGGGTTCTTCCCTACTTTGTAACTCGCGAAGTAGTAGAACAGATCCGGTGGGGCATAGGGGTCTTGCTTGTTGCAGCCGCTTGTTATAAGCAGGGAGACACTTATCGCCACGGCCACAAAACCCCAGGCGTGAGATCTCTTGTGGCCGCCAACGACTTTGATCACGTGGTCTTCCTCATGCGAAGGGCAGGCAACGTGGTGATTGATCTGTATATGCACGCCCCCTCACCCAGGCTCTCCCTCCGCAATGAGCGTGGCCAGTATACAGACTGCCGCTTTCACATGGCAATCAATCCTACGGAGTGACCTGCGCCACCCCTATGCCGTTCCCCCCACTCAATCCCACTCATCACCGGCTTTGAAAATAGGGCAGCGGTTAAGGTAGAATGGGCACTTGGCAAGGAGGACTCCATGAGCAAGATGATGAAGATTGATGTGTCGATGTACGGAATCGCTGAGATACTGCACTGGTGTCATGACCGCAATAAGGGCCGCGTCCCTGGGGTGGACACCGCAGGCTTTGATAAGATGAAGGGGCTCTTGGCTGAGAAGCCGCAGTCAGGAGATTATTTTACCCTCGATCAGTTTTGGAAAAAGAGAGTCGCCTTGGACCTGACCGAAGACGAAGTGGCAACAATCGATCGCTGTCTCTATGATATCCCCAATCTCGATAGCGAGCCCCTTCCGCAGATTCGACATAAATTTTGGCCGCAAGAAGTGGCAACCCATTAAACAGCTAGAAGCCGGGGCCGTCCTCAAACGGCCCCGGCTTCTAGCTCATAGCGATTCGCCCAGCTTACTCGCCTAAGATGGGGCCGAGAGCCACGCGAAGAACCTGTGGCGTTTTGATACGACCTTGCAGGAATAGCTATCTGCCTGAAAAGAAACTGCCCTTGCAGGATGCTCAAACAGTCCGTTAAGGCCGCAGCGAGTGAAAGACCGAGGCGTACCCTTTGGGTACGTTGAGGGTTTAAACGAAGCGAGAACAAAGCTGGCGGGCTGTTTCAGCATCCTGCCGGTTAGAGTGTCCCTTCACCCTTAAGATAGCGGCGAAAACGGTCCATCAAGTCGGCGCCCAATGTCCCGCCTTCCGGTTTCTTGAGGTCCGGATCAGCAAAATGCCCGCGAATTTCCTGAAGGCGCTTTTCCGCCTGCTCATTTCCCTGCAACCGCTTGGTCTTCTCCATCGCAGTATCGAACGCCTCGAACGTCAACTTGTCATACCCGAATGAGCGAATCCGTTTGACGGCTTTCATCATCGCCTGATTCCGGAAGGTCGTCAGATGCTCCGAGTCAACCTCGGCGAGCCCGAGCTTCCTCGCCCTGCGCTCAGCGGCCTTACGAATTCCGCTACGTACAAAATCCGGGGACGTTTGCAGACGCTTCCAGGCTTCATCGGTCCACGCCACTCGTTCCCGTGGCACATCCCACAATTGGATCAGTGTCGACTCATCGATCCGGGTCACACCTCTCTCGCGCGCCAAATCTTCGGTGTCCCGCCTCAGCATGTCAGTGACAAATTCAACCGCGATGGGCGGCGACTGTTTCAATTTCTCTTGCAGCTGAGACAGCGCCCCTTCACTCCACTCCAACGGAGGGCCTGAAGCCTCACGAAAATCGCCCAGCGCTTCCACCTTTTCAAACAGTTCGACATTCACCTCAAGATGGCCCCGCTCTCTGGCGATCTCTTCTGCAATTTGTTTGATCATGTGGCGCATGAATTCCGGAACGGTATCCAATCGGTCCTTCGCAGCGGCAGTCCAGGGGAGACGCCCTTGAGCCATATCCTCGGCGGCATCCGCCATGCCGGACTCGCCCCCCATGCCACCCATCATTTGGCTTTTGAACTGATCAAGAATCTCCGCTGTAATCTCCGCACAGCCAAGCTCACGAGCTTTTTTTTCGGCGATTCGCCGAACCATGCCACGCAAGAACAGTGGGGCTCGATTTAAACGTTCGGAGGCCTCGTCCGTCCAACGGACATCGATCCCTATGGCATCATGCGAGTCTGGCGCATTCATGATGAATATCCTGTTGTCACTGGTTCAGAAGTTCCTTCAATTCTTTTCCCGCTTTAAAAAACGGGACTTTCTTGGCAGGAACCGCCACCGTTGCGCCGGTCTTGGGGTTCCGTCCTTCTTTCATCCGACGAGCCCGCAGCCGAAAACTGCCGAACCCTCGGATCTCCGTCTTGTCGCCGTTTTTCAAAGAATCTCTCACGCAGTCGAAAATCGTATTGACGACGACTTCCGCCTGCCGTTTCGTCAATGTCGTGATCTGTTCTGATACGCGCTCAATAATTTGGGCCTTCGTCATAGTGGACTCCCCCTGTATGATGATGAATCGACTTCTACGCCAATCCGGCCCTGATAGCAGGATGCTCAAAAAGTCCAGATTTCTCACCCGCCTAACCCCGGCGCGCCGAAACGCGGCCTTCTCCCTAGCAAGGCCGCAGCGAGCTGTTACTTCATAAAGGGTGGGTGAAATGATCCCAACTGCGCACGTCCAACGAAGGCCTTCTGAGGCCGCGCGTTGCGCGAGCAAGAGGATCGTCCCAGCTACCCTATCCCCCCTTTTTCAGCATCCTGCTAGAATACCATGAGATACTTAAGCCCAACTCCGGAGTAAAAATCCAATTTGGGGAAAAGCCCCGATATTCGGGACTCGATCAATTGTCTAAATGAAAATCGTCGGCGTGGTTCAATGACTTTCGGCTCGCCCTCGATACCGGCCACATCCGCTGCAAGCTGGATGGCCGCGTTGAGATCGCCAAGTTCGTCCACAAGCTTTGACGCTTTGGCCTGACGGCCCGTGAAAATTCGACCGTCTGCCAAGGCCTGTACAGCCGCCACGTCAAGCCCTCGTCCTTCCGCCACCGCCTCGATAAACTGCTTGTGGACATCGTCCATAACAGATTGGAGCAATGCCTGTTCTTCATCGCTCATCTTCCGGAGAGGCGATCCGACATCTTTAAATCGCCCACTTTTGATCACAACACCTTCAACTCCAATCTTCTTCAGCAGCCCTTCAACGTTTGCCATTTCCATGATGACCCCGATACTCCCCGTCAACGTCCCTGAATTGGCCATGATCCGATCGGTCGCCACCGCAATATAGTATCCTCCTGATGCCGCCACCGTCCCCATTGAGGTAATCACGGTCTTGTTGCTCTTGTGCCGAACACGCTGGACCGCATCATGAATTTCTTGCGACGGGACCACCCCGCCACCGGGGCTATCGATCCGCAGTACGATCGCTTTCACGGAGGGGTTCTCGGCAAAACGCTTCAACTCGCCGATTGTAGATTGCGCATCCACGATAACCCCTTCAATCCGTATCAATCCAACCTGGTCCTGCATCGAGAAGTCGAGGTCGGGGAAAAACAGGTTCAGCAGAAAGAGCAAGCCAAGCCCGGCGCCGAGCACCCAAAGCGCTCGGCGCACTATTCCCCGCTTGGCTGGCCTTCCTGATGTTTCATCACTCATAGTTCGATGCTACGCTCATCGCACCAAAGGTGCGAAGGCCCACGGTCGACACTGCGGCCCGACGGTCTGACCTACTTCTCGTCCTCGTCTTGTCCTCGCTTCCGGGTCTGCTTCACCGCACGACCCAAGCTTTGATCCAACGCGCCTTGAGCCGCATGGTATTCATCGACTGTTCGCCGATCGGAATCCATCTGATGATCGCGCAAGCTGAGTGCAATTTTTCGCTCCTCACGATCGACCTTGATGATTTTGGCCGTCACTTCATCTTGCAGCTTGAATTTCTCTTCGAGCTTGGCCTGCGAGTCGAGACCGGCCTCGCTGATGTGAATCAACCCTTCGACGCCCCCGTCCAATTCGACAAAGATGCCGAAGTCGGCAACCTTGCTGACCTTCCCGACCGCCACATCTCCGACCGCATATCGGCTTGGAATTTCGTCATCCCATGGATCGCCCTTCAGTTGCTTATAGCCGAGCGAAAGCCGTTCTTTTTCCTTGTCGATCCGTAAGACCACCGCTTCAACCTTCTGCCCCTTCTTGAAGAGCTCAGAGGGATGCTTGATATGCTTCGTCCACGACATATCGGAAATATGGATCAATCCATCGATGCCCTCTTCGAGTCCGACGAACGCACCGAAGTCGGTGAGGCTCTTCACCTTTCCTTCAATGTGCGTCCCGATGGCATACTTCCCTTCCACCAAATCCCAGGGGTTCGGTGCAGTCTGCTTCATGCCGAGGGAGATCTTTCTGCTCGCCGGATCCACGTTCAACACCGCCGCTTCCACCTGATCTCCGATGGACACCACGCGTGATGGATGGCGCACCTCGTGCGTCCATGACATCACAGAGACATGCACGAGCCCTTCGACCCCAGGCTCGAGCTCGATAAACGCCCCATAGTCGGTCAGGCTCACGACGCGACCTCGGACTCGAGTCCCGACCGCGTACTTACTGGCCACCCCCGTCCAAGGATCAGCACTCTTTTGTTTCAAGCCGAGTGAAATGCGCCCGGTCTCTCGATCATACTTGAGCACGCTCACTTCCACCTTGTCGCCGATGTTGAACATTTCCGACGGATGGCCGACTCGGCCCCACGACATGTCAGTGATGTGGAGCAGCCCATCGATGCCACCGAGGTCGATGAACGCCCCGTAATCGGTGATGTTCTTCACCACACCTTGGATTAATTGACCTTCTTTCAACGTAGAGAGGGTCGTCTTCCGTTTTGAGTCCCGTGTCTCTTCCAAGAGCACGCGCCTGGAGACCACCACGTTGCCACGCCGGTGATTAATCTTGATAATCTTGAGAGGAAACGTGCGCCCGATCAACCCGTCAAGATCCCGCACTGGATGCAGGTCGATCTGCGAGCCAGGAAGAAACGCCTTCACTCCGATATCGACCATCATGCCGCCCTTGATCCGTGCCACGATCTTGCCGTCGATGCTTTTGCCGTCGTTGAAGAGCTTTTCCAGCTCCTCCCAGATCTTCATCTTGTCGGCTTTTTCTTTGGAAAGAACCAGATTGCCGTCGGCGTCTTCACACTCCTCGATATAGACTTGAAGCCGATCGCCCACCTTGATGTTTTGGCGTTCCTCTGTAGAGAACTGATCGTTCGGGATCATCCCTTCGGACTTGTAACCGATGTCGACAACCACCTTGTCTTTGGTCACGGCAACGACGCGGCCCTCCGTAATGGTGCCTTCTTCGAGGTTTTTAAATGTTTCCTCGTACAAGGCCGCTAAGGCCGCCCGGTCTAACTGCTGGTCACTCGATGGCAAAACCGTACTCATGATGGGAATCCTACTCTTCCGACTGAAGTCGGGTGCTGATGGTTATACGCCGGCATTCACTCAGCCTTGCGAATGTCGGCACTGGACTGCTTGATCGGAGATTCTACACCACCTAACGACGCAATACGATCCATCACGGTGCGACTGACTTTCTGATAATACTGCTTCGTATCTCCGCCCTCCTCATGTCGGGGAAACGCAAGAGCCTCTCCATAGAACACGGTCACGGGACGGAAACGTGGCCACATAGTTCCAGGTGGTAACACATCAAACGTCCCCTTGAGATAGGCCGGAACCACAGAACATCCGGTTTGCGCCACTATCATACCGATTCCCGGCTTGGGGGATTGCAACCGACCATCCTGGGTGCGACCGCCCTCAGGGAAAATCACCACGACCTTCCCTTGCTTGATCAGAGCCACCGCCTTGCTGAATGCATCACGATCCAACCGGCCGATCCTCAGGGGAATCCATCCCAACCATTGACAGATCGCCTTCAGCCCTGGAACCGGAAAGAGATCGCTACGCCCCAGAAACCACGCCCGCCGCCGCATCCCACAGCCCAGGAGGGGAATATCCAAATAACTGGCATGGTTCGCCGCAACGAGAAACCCTCCGTCCCGGGGAACTGCGCCAACGACTCGAAATCGAAAACACAGCCAGCCAATGGTCCGGCAGAGAACCCACAAGATCCCGTAAAAAACGGAACTCACAGTTTGGCCGCAACCACAGCCATCATCTGGTCCACCACTTCCGGGATGGACAACGTTGACGTATCAATGAACCGGGCATCTTCAGCAGGAACCAACGGCGCGATCGAACGGGAACGGTCCCTCGTATCACGGTCTGTCAAATCGGCGCGCGTCTCTTCAAGTGCTCCAGAATGTCCCGCCGCAACGAGTTCCCGATGCCGGCGCTGGGCCCTCACAGTCGGATCCGCTTCGAGAAAAAATTTCACGTCAGCTGTAGAAAACACCTTTGTTCCCATATCACGTCCCTCAGCCACCACTGCTCCGCCTTGTCCGATTTGTCGTTGGATAGGCAGCAACCAGGCCCGGACCGCTGAAATAGCCGAGACAACCGATGCCGCTGCCGACACCCGAGGTATGCGAAGCTCGCCGCTCACATCCTTGTTATTGACGAATACCGCTGCGACTCCCTGGTGAAACTGCATGTGGAGCGACAGCGTGGGCAGCAGAGCTTCGACTCCCTTGGCATCAGCTGGATCCAAGCCGGAGTCAATGACGGCCCATGCCGTCGCGCGATAGAGAGCACCTGTGTCAAGGTACAGATAACCCAATCGAGAAGCCAACAACTTGGCCACGGTGCTCTTCCCGACACCAGCCGGACCATCGATTGCAACGATCAGTCCTCTCGCCCGCTGGTTCTCCGCAACAAATCCCACGTCATGCCCCATAGTCATAACCGTCACCGGCACTCGCCTAATAATTCCAAGAGTGTGCGATGAAAGTCCGGGAATGATGTCTCGATACAGGCCGCCTCGTCAATCGAGGTTGGAGCCGAAGCGGTCAAGCCTGCAATGGCCAACGACATCGCCACCCGGTGATCTCCATGGCTGTGGCCACATACAGCTTGCAACCGACCATTATCTTCCGCTGTGCCAAGACCTCGCACAATCATCCCGTCGGGTCTTTCCGTCACCTGTGCCCCCATTGCACGCATTTCAGCCGACACCGTGGCAATCCGATCGCTCTCTTTGACTCTCAATTCTTGGGCTCCGGAGATGATCGTGTCACCCTCTGCAACTGCGGCTGCGACACACAGAATGGGAAATTCATCAATCGTCTGCGGGATCAAATCAGGCCCGATCGCCACTCCATGCAGCCTGGCCGACTTTACTCGAATATCCGCAACCGGCTCTCCTGCCTCTTCGCGCCTATTGAGCAGTTGGATGTCTGCACCCATTCTCTTCATCACATCCAACAAGCCGACCCTGGTAGGATTGATCCCCACTTGTTGAATCGTCACATCCGAACCAGGAACAATGGTGGCCCCCACGACGAAAAATGCTGCGGCAGAAAGATCGCCCGGGACGACTATTCGAGGCGCCGCGTTCCACCCAACCGACGGTCGTCCATCGATCAGCAGAGTGGTCCCTTCCCGTTGAAACGCAATGCCAAAAAATTTGAACAACCGTTCCGTATGATCCCGCGAGAGACGTGGCTCCGTAATACGAGTTGTTCCTTCGGCAAACAAGGCTGCGAGCAACAACGCCGACTTGATTTGCGCACTCGCCACCGGCGAGGCGTAGGTGATCGCGCGAAGTCGACTGCCTGTGACGGCTAAAGGCGCAAGTTCGCCACCCTTGCGTCCGGCAATGACGGCGCCCATGTCCCGCAACGGCTTCACAATCCGTCCCATGGGGCGGCGGCGGATCGATTCGTCACCGCTCAACACTGTAAAAAAGTCTTGTCCGGCCAGCAGACCCGTCAGGAGACGAATGCCTGTTCCAGAATTCCCGCAATCAATCGGCCCGCTCGGCTCGGTCAGCCCCCAGAGTCCCTTGCCATGCACACAGAGTTCTTCGTCCGACTCATCGATACGTATCCCGAGGCCCTGGAGGGCCCGCATTGTATTGAGGCAATCTTCACCTCGGCAATAGCGCGCAACCGTACTGATCCCGTTCGCCAAGGCTGTCAGAATGATGGCGCGATGGGTGATCGACTTATCGCCCGGAACGGAAATCGTTCCCTGTAACGGCCTACCAGGTGTAATGGTCAGCGATGCCATAGGTGTCTTACGCCGAGACAGTCTGTCGCGTGGGAAGCTTCTCTCGTTCCTGCTTGGCCCGTTCGAGTTCCTTCTCGATGCCAGCGGCATCCCCATCTCGAATCAATTGCTTCAATTGGCTCAGGGAGCGCTCATAGGCCTCAATGAACGTCACCACATTGTCGCGGTTCCAGAGGAAAATATCGCGCCACATTTCCGGAGAACTCGCAGCAATCCTGGTCGTATCCCGCAACCCACCGCCCGAGTGGCTTGCCAGGTCAAGAGACGGGATGTGCTGATCGCGAATCTGAGCCAGGGCATTGATCAGAGCAAAGGCCGCCACATGAGGCAAATGACTGACCGCCCCAAGAATCTTGTCATGCAGATGGGCATCCATCGTAAGCACAACTGAGCCGGTTTCCTGCCACATCGTTCGGACCTGCTCAAGCGCCTGCGGATTCGTGGCCTTCGTCGGCGTCAGGATACAACGTGCGCCGACAAAGAGCTGATCCGATCCCGCCGCCACCCCCGTCTTTTCTTTGCCGGCGATGGGATGGGCCCCGACAAAATGGACACCATCGGGCATGGCTCGTTCAGCCTGTTCCACCAACACACCCTTCACGCTTCCGACATCAGTCACAATCGCGCCTTTTTTCAAACAGGATGCCCATTCCGTCAAATGCCGGTCATAAGTGTCGACCGGCGTGGCCAACACGACCAAGTCGGCATCCCTCACTCCATCCTTGGGATCAATCACGTAACGATCGATCGCGCCCACCTCGACCGCGGTTTTCAAATTTTCGACACGCCGCCCAACCCCGATGACTTTTTCGGCCAACCCCTTTCGTCGAAGAATCATGCCGAGCGATCCACCGATCAGCCCAACTCCAATAATTGTGACCTGGGTAAAATGCAACGCCATCGTTCACAGCGGACCGAGACCGTGCCTCAATCCTGACCCCTTTCAAACACAATCATTCCGGTTACACTTCCCGACCAACCGCCACTGCGATCTTTCGCATGTCCTTCATCAATTCCTTGAATTGGCTGGGCTTAATAGATTCTTCGCCGTCGCACAGCGCACATTCCGGATTCGAATGGACTTCGATCAGAATGCCATCCGCCCCCGCGGCCACCGCAGCTTTCGACATCGGCGCCACTAGATCCCACCTGCCGGTGGCATGGCTGGGATCGACAATCACGGGCAAATGCGACAGGTCTTTCAACGTCGGAACCGCAGCGAGATCGAGCGTATTGCGATATTGCGTTTCGAAGGTCCTGATCCCCCGTTCGCACAACATGACGTTCTGATTCCCGCGAGACATGATGTATTCCGCCGACAAGAGGAATTCCTTGATCGTCGCTGAAAGGCCCCTCTTCAACAGCACCGGCTTGTCGTAGGCCCCGACCTCCTTGAGGAGCTCAAAGTTCTGCATGTTGCGGGCGCCGATCTGGATGATATCGGCCTTTTCGAGAAACAATTCGATGTCGCGGGTATCCAGAATCTCGCTGACCACCGGCAACCCGGTTTGCTTCTTCGCCTCAACCAGATAGTCTAACCCTTCGCGGCCCAACCCCTGAAAGGAATAGGGCGAGGTGCGTGGCTTGTAGGCGCCTCCGCGCAAAATACTCGCACCAGCCGCCTTGACCTCATGGGCAATGCCGACTGTGATTTCGAGCCGTTCCACCGCGCAAGGCCCCGCCATGATGATCAGCTTATTGCCGCCGATCTTCAAACCACTCACATCAATAACCGTACCTTCACGCTTAAACTCCCGGCTGACCAGTTTCCACGGCGCGAGAATGGGCAACACACTTTCAACGCCCGGCAATGCCGTAAGCGGCTGATTATGCAACACTCGATCGTCGCCTATCACGCCGATAATCGTCCGTTCCTGCCCGGTCGATAACTGCGATTTCAATCCCAACTCGCGAAGCCGATCGATAATGTGATCGACTTCCTTTTCGCTTGCCTCTGGTTTTAATACGATAATCATGTTGCCCTCACTAGCAGGATGCCGAAAAAGTCCGCCAGCGGCGTTCTCTCATCGCTCAGAGGCTCAACGTACCGAAGCGTACGCCTCACCTCTTCACTCGCTGCGGCCTTGCTGAACAGCCTTTTTGAGCATCCTGCGTGGTTACTAGAGACTCAATGCGGATGGATCACCCGCTTGAGCGCAGCCAAGAATTCTCTGTTTTCTTCTTCCATGCCGATGGTCACTCGAACCATACGCCCTTCAATGTGGCGAACGATGATGCCCTCCCTCAGCATGGCCTCAAACACCGCGCGGCCGTCTCGTCCGACATCGACATATACAAAATTCGCTTCGCTCGGGATCGGCGCAAACCCAAGCGCGGTTAATCCCTTGACCATCTGCTCCATCCCAGTGGCATTCACCGCCCGACTCCGCGCCACATGTTCGTCGTCTCCGAGCGCGGCGAGGGCAGCGCGCTGCGCCAGGCTGTTCGCGTTGAAGGGAGGGCGAACTCGGTTCAAAAAATTGGCAATCTCTGCCGTTGTCACGCCGTAGCCGATTCGCAATCCTGCGAGGCCATAGATTTTCGAAAATGTCCGCAGCACAATGACATTCCGCCCTTGCTTCACATAGGCCATGGAGTCCGGAAACTGCTGGCTCCTCACGTACTCAAAATACGCTTCATCAAACACCACAACGGTATGCGCCGGCACACGCGAAAGTAGCAGCTCGACCTCAGAGGCCGACACCATCGTTCCCGTGGGATTATTGGGGTTACAAAGGAACAGGAGCTTCGTTCGGTCGGTGATGGCATCCGCCATGGCCTGAAGATCGTGCCGCCACTGCTTCAACGGAACGATCACGGGCCTTCCGTGGGCTGCAGTCACCTCCATTTTGTAGATGACGAAGGTCTGATCAGCCATGATCGCCTCATCACCAGGGGCCAAGAACGTACGGGCGAGCAGCCCTAAAATTTCATCCGAACCGTTCCCGAGTATGATCTGATCCGGCGTCACCTTCCAACGATCTGCCAGGGCTTCCCGCAAGCGAAATGCCCCGCCATCAGGATAACGATGCAGGGTCGAGACTCCCTCGCTCAACGCAGCGAGCGCCTTCGGGGAGGAACCCAACGGATTTTCGTTCGAGGCCAGCTTAATGATACGAGCAAGACCCAATTCCCGTTGAAGCTCTTCAATCGGCTTCCCGGGAACATAGGGTCTGAGCGAAACGATGTCTGGATGAACGTTCAGCGGCATGACATCAACTGTGGGCCGGATAGGAACCCAGGACTTTCATAAAGAGACAGCGTCCGGTGATTTCTTCGATGGTCGTCTTCACCCGCTCTTCCTCAATATGCCCTTCGATATCGACGAAGAAAATATACTCCCAGGCTTTTCGCCTGGAAGGACGCGATTCAATCTTCGTCATGCTCAGGCCGTGAGAGGCGAACGGTCGGAGGAGATCGTAGAGGGCGCCGACTTTATCTTTCACCGAGAGCATGAGTGAGGTCTTATCTTTCCCTGTACGCTCGGGCGGCTTTTGGGACAGGATGAGAAAACGGGTCATGTTGTTCACATTATCTTCAATGCGGGCTTTGATGACCTTTAAACCGTACATCTGGGCCGCTAACTCCGAAGCAATGGCGGCGACAGAGGGATTCTCTACACACTGTTCCGCTGCGCGGGCCGTACTTGCTACCTCCGACACAGGCACATGAGGAAAGTTCGTCTCCAACCATTGTCTGCATTGGGCAATAGCATGGGGGTGCGAGTGTATGTGCTGCACCTCCTCCATGACGCCGGACTTTGACATTAAATGATGGGACACCTCCTGGAGGACTTCACCATAAATAAGCAGGGAGGAATCGATGAACATATCGAGCGTGTGGTTGACCACTCCCTCTGTTGTATTCTCAATCGGAACCACACCAAAATTGGCTCGCCCCCGTTCAACTTCACTGAAGACGTCCTTGATGCTATTGACGGGAACGTACTGGGGAGCCGACCCGAATTTCTGCATGGAGGCCATATGAGTAAACGTCGCTCTGGGACCGAGATAGGCCACCTTCTGAGGACCCTCTAGAGAGAGGGAGGCGGACATAATTTCTCGATAGACCGGCAGAATGGCCTCTGATGGAAACGGTCCGGCATTCTGCTGGGTCAGGCGCGCGACAATCGCCGCCTCCCGAGCCTGGGTATGGAGGTTGGCGTCCGCATCCCGCAGTTTCTTGATCTTCCCGATCTCAATGACGCTTTTAGACCGCTCATTCAGCAGCCGTAAAATCTCGTCATCGATACGATCGATCTTTTCCCGATACTCGGAAAAGTCTCCGGACATAGCGAACCCCCTCTTCGCAGCCCCAAAAGGCGGGTATCCGTCCGTCGGCTGGAATGGTACGAGCTAAGTGATGAATGATACAAGAATTATTCCCGGCAAAGCAACAAGACCCTCAACGTTTCACGAGCTTGCGTAGCACTCCACCCCCCGTACATGTATGACCAGAAAGGATTCTACAGCCCCGGATGCATCATGAAAAAAGGAGAGAACTTGGCCGTTTGAAATGATCGAAGGCCAGCTTCGTGGCTTGGCGGCCACGGCCGGTTCGTTCGAGGAAGCCGGCTTGAATCAGATAAGGTTCATGGACATCTTCGAGGGTACCGCGGTCTTCCTGCACCGCGGCTGCCAGGGATTCCACCCCGACTGGTCCTCCAGCGAACTTGTCGATAATTGTCAGAAGAATTTGGCGATCCATCTCATCAAATCCCGCCGTATCGATCCCCAACCATGCAAGCGCATCTCTAGCGACGGTCTGGGTCACTTGTCCCGCCGCCTTCACCTGAGCATAGTCGCGCACCCGTTTGATCAGCCGATTGACGATGCGCGGGGTTCCTCGAGCACGACCGGCAATCTCCCTCGCTCCCTCGGAGTCGATGGGGATTCCAAGCACACCTGCTGAACGTGTCACTATGATCTGCAGCTCCGCTGGAGAGTAGAACTCCAGTCGGTGGACGAGGCCGAATCGGTCCCGGAGCGGGGAGGTCAGGGCGCCGGCCCTAGTTGTAGCCCCAACGAGCGTAAACTGCGGGAGATCTAATTTCACCGTTCTGGCCGCAGGCCCCTGACCAATTACGAGATCGAGCTGATAGTCCTCCATCGCTGGATAGAGCGCCTCTTCGACCGAAGCCGGGAGCCGATGAATCTCATCGATAAACAGGACATCGTGCTCTTGGAGGTTTGTCAGGATGGCGGCCAGGTCACCCGCATGGGCCAACACGAGGCCGGAGGTCGAGCGGAGCGCCGCCCCCATCTCACGAGCAATGATATGAGCGATAGTGGTCTTCCCCAACCCAGGAGGGCCATAAAAAATCGTGTGATCGAGCGCTTCGTTCCGCTGCTTCGCCGCTTCGATACAGATCCGCAGGGATTCTTTCATTCGCTCCTGGCCGACGTATTCCTCCAAGGTCTGCGGACGTAGCACCGTTTCAATGCTTCGCTCTTCGTCCGTAATCTGCATGCTGACAACTCGCTCGGCCATCGTGACGGAACCTCTTTCCCTTTAGGCTTATTACTTCTCCGGTATTGGGACATACTTCGGTGGTGGCGGCAAGGCGCCCTGTCCTGGCGTTGCGGTACTCCCACAATCAGGCGGGCAGGTCTTGAAGCCTTGCGTGGGGTCGGGGAGGTTCGACTCCATCTTCTCCAGCTGACATTGTGTGAGCCGTCCCCCATCCTTACTTCCACAACGACCCGGCACCGACGAGCTGCCGACCTCACGATAGCCTTCGGGACAAGACCCGCACACGGCCAACAAATTCGCACCGAGGGGGACACACTGGACGAGGGTGGGATCGCCGTCCGTGCAAATCTCTTTTGACTCGGTCACACCTGTGGTTGCATAGCCTTCAGGACATGTGCCGCAGGTCTTGCGAATACTTTTCGGCTCACTCGGCTCTTCGGCTTGCACGGGCATGCCCCCCAGCCCCAATAGGAGCATGGCGAGTCCGAGGGAAAATTGAGTCCGGACTATTCGCTGAATCAATCTCATCATCATCCTTACCCCCTTGCCAGTTCCTTCAAGGATTCACGAATCATGTCTTTGAGCACGATGGACTCAGCATGAGATTTCTTCACGTGTTTCAACGCCTCTTTGGCATCTTGCGGACGATAGCCCAAATTCACGAGCGCCGACAGCGCATCATCGAAGACGGCATCTTGTCCCTCCCTGGGTAAATCGCTTACCGGCGCGAGACCAGGCTGGAGCTTTCCAACTTTATCCTTAAGCTCCAGAACAAGACGGCTGGCGGACTTGTGACCGATCCCTGGAACCGTCGTCAGCTTCTCGACATCTCCCGACTCAATGGCTGCGACCAGGTCGGGCACCGAAAGAGCCGACAAGACACTGAGCGCCAGCTTGGGTCCGACGCCGGATACGCTGGTCAGTAGAACAAATGCATCTTTTTCCTGCGACGTCAGAAAACCAAAGAGCTGAATCGCATCTTCGCGGACATGGGTGTGAACGCTCAACGAGATATTGTCGCTGAGACTGGGCAATCCGTAGTAGGTGCTGAGAGGAATGTACGCTTCGTATCCGACCCCGTGTACATCGAGGATCAGATGGGTCGGCGCCTTGAAGGCCAATCGGCCTGTCAATGAGGCGATCATACCTTAAGAGGCAACATAGACTGAAGGTGTTCAGGCTGAAGGCTGAAGGGTTCGGAACTCCGACCTTCAGCCTGAATACCTTCAGTCTGAACACCTGAGTAGCTACCGCTGTTATTCATCCCGCAGCGGCCACTTTCTCCATCACCTCGTCAGAAATATCGAAATTCGCATGCACCTTCTGCACATCGTCATGCTCGTCCAAGACTTCCATCAGCTTGAGCATTTGCTCCGCGGCCTTTTCTTCCAACTTGATCGTATTCTGCGGGACCGCGGTGACTTCGGCAAGTGCGGTATCGATTTTTGCATCGGCAAGCGCCTTCTTCACCGCTTCAAAGTGGTGTGGGTCTGTAATGATCTCAAAGCTTTTCTCGCCCACCTTTACGTCCTCCGCTCCTGCATCGAGCGCAAGGGAAAGCAGTGTATCTTCGTCGGCCTTGCCCTGCTCAATCGTCAGCAGTCCCTTTTTATGAAACTGCCATGAAACCGCGCCGGCCTCCGCCATATTGCCATGGTTTTTCGTGAGAAGATTTCGCAGCTCAGCCACGGTGCGATTCCGATTATCGCTCGTGATGTCCATCAAGATGCCTGTCCCGCCGGGCCCGTACGCTTCCAACGAAAACTCTTCATAGACGACGCCAGGCAATTCTCCCGTGCCGCGCTGAATGGCTTTTTTCAACGTATCGCCCGGCATGTTGGCCTCTTTGGCCTTCAAGATGGCCAGCCGGAGCCGAGGGTTACCGTCCGGGTCTGAACCCGTACGAGCGGCAATCGTTACCTCGCGGATAATCCTCGTGAAGATCTTCCCGCGTTTAACATCCATGGCCCCTT
>JBDTSF010000268.1:0-5912 GCA_039931295.1 Nitrospirota bacterium
TAGCGAAATATCTCATAATTTCCTCCTGTGGATAGACACACGCCCATTCGTGTGTAAACTCGAGTTACATTTACTTCAATAGCCGGTCTGCAATCTGTTCAAGATTGCTCACATTTGAAGAATAGATTCGGCGAACAGCATGATGATGACGCATTAGGGCCACGCGAGTATGCCTCTGGGTAGAACCGAAACTGATCAGAAATGCTTAGATGTGAGAAATGATTGGCCGTCAAGGACTCTCGAATCTCGGTAAGAGAAGTGCCATGTGATTGTCGGGCGTAGCACGCGAGGCTCGTGGCACAGCCTGCATGGATGTCGCTCCCAGTTCAGCCAACCCAAGCTCATTCACGTGTGCTCTCACATGAGCCAGGAGAGTCTTCATCACCATTTCCTCATCCAGGTCCTTTGCGCCCGTTACAATCGTGTAGGGTAATTCAGTCTTCCACATGAGGGTCCCATCTGTACTCACCAGTTGCAGAGAAAGTCTCCACGAGGAACGCTCCTTTAATCCCGCAAAACTTTTCTGTGGCTCTTGACCGGCCACATTCCCGAACAGCATACAGTCCACCTGAGACTCCGCGCTCATCTGCTGCGTCAGCCTTATCCGCCCATGATCGGATATCCCATACGGGGTGGCGTCGAATTCGCTCACCACACGAAGATCGGTCATATCTCGAAAAACAACGGTCCATCGCCCAGCCATCACCGAATCTCCAACGAATGGCATCACTGCTATACTCTTGACCAATCCAGGGGTCCGCCGCTCTTGCGGTGCCACCACCCAGGAGTTCTCAAATGACTGGAACTCAATGTCACTGGTCCGGGTCCAATCAATCCCGACCGTGCCAAGCCACACTAGAGCCACGCAGCCTTGCATGGCCATGGCTGAGAGAAACAGAAGCCCTGAGAAGGCAATATGGTGGATCCGTATCCTATTCAACGTCAGGCCAATGCGGTCGCAAAATAACTCGCCTACTCTGGTTAAACGTTGTCTCACTATGGGGCCAACGTCAGCAGCCATACGTATTCTCCATTGAAACTGTATTCCTGGCCGGCTTACTCACCTATCGAGCGTCAGACGTGTCCGACGGCAACAGCGCGATGGCAGGTGCGGTCTTTTCAAACCGTTTCACGGTAAGCGCCCGCTGCTTCATTTTCTCCAGTAATCCTGCGTAAGTGCTATTTCTGATAATTCGGCTAAACTGTGTCCGGTAATTACTCACGATGCTGGTGCCGTCGATGACCACGTCGTGCACGAGCCATTCGCCGGACTGGTTCCCTAACCGGAAATCTAACGAGGTATCAACCTTCGGGCCAATCAAGTTGGTTCTGACTTGGGCACAGTGGCCCTCACGTTGTTCATCGAGATAGAAAACCTGATCGTCGTAATATAGGTCAATCTTGTTGGCCACCGTGTCTCGTATCAACTCAACGAAGAGGCTCACATATTCCTGTCACTCCCTGTCATTGAGATTCGCCCAAGGAGACCCCAGAGCGCGTTGAGTCATTTGCCAAAAGTTGACGCGTTGTCTGATGACCTGCTCAATTTGTTGGCGGCGTTCCACAAATCGGCCCGGCTGCCTCAACTCTTCATTCCCGAGGATAGAGAGTACGTCGGTGATCGTGTTTTCACCGATTCAGTGGTGGAGAATTCGGAAGGCTCCACGAGTGTGAAACCATCCACGGTGGCGATAATCGTCGGTGGGCTCGTCAGCCGATGATGGTCCGATTGATCGACCATCGTCGTCTCGCCGAGGGACTTCATCTAGACGCATCCAGTCACTGCGGTAGCTATTCCAAAACCAACGATCCATAAAGCATGATGTGATTGCATGGCTAGCCTCTCGTGTTAAATGGTCAATACCTGCGTGATTGCTGCCATGAGGCGTTTGCCGGCCAGTATGAATTCATCCCGCTCTTCATCAGTCACCTCCAATATGACGAACTTAATCCCCATCGGTTCCATTCTGATGGTCACACGCTTCACTACACTACGATGATACATTCGCGAGGATTTGGTGACCCATTACAGAGTCAATGCTACGCCTCTCTCGGGATACGAATCTGGTCAGAGTGGCTCATGTATGAGGAATGAATAGGGAAAGCCGCTCGGCTGTGCCACTGCTCGACATCAACGAAGCGTTATGACGAGGAACTAGTCATGGAGAACGATATTGAGGAGTGAACTGTGCACTTCCATTCTGCCCTTGTAATCAATGAAGCCCAACTTCCTGAACTTATTTAGAAAAAAACTCACGCGGGAACGCGTGGTGCCGACCATGTTGGCCAGCGTGTCCTGGCTGATCTTCGGAATGACCGGCTCCGGCTTGCCTTCTTTCCCATAGTGGGCCAGCAAGAGAAGCACCCGCGCCAGCCGCTTCTCGGACGAATTGAAGAGATGATCAACTAAGTCCGCTTGGATACGCGCATTGCGAGACAGCAGATAGGCCATAAACAGCTCGGAGAAGCTGGACTCATCGTGGAGCACACGGATCATAGCCGCCTTCTCAATACGCACAATCGTGGAGGTGCCCAGTGCGATGGCGGTCGCCATGCATGCCCGTTGCCCGACAAGGCAGCCTTCACCAAAGAAGCTGCCCTGCTCCAGAACCCCGACGATGGCTTCTTTGCCCTGCTGCGAGAGCACACTGAGCTTCACCCGGCCTGCCTGGACATAAAACACGGCGGTGGCCGAATCCCCTTGCGAAAAAATCAGCTGATTCTTCTGGGCTGGAAGCGTCGTCTTGCCGTCCCCAACTTTGGCAAGAAAGGTCAGGGGATTGAACGATGTGACGAGTGATCCCGCCGCAGGCCTTCTAACTTTCTTGTCAGGAAGGAGTCCGACGACAGTGCCTGTTTCTATTCGCGATGTCGGTCTCATTTTTCTCATACTTGCTCCGACTCCTCTGCGCCGTCTTTGCTCCCACGGTCAGCAATACTATTCCGTCGCATGCCTGTTGGCTGGTCAAGCGGTCCCCAACCTCGACCATTCACAGCCTCAACTGGTTGATCCATTGCCAGGGTAGTGAGTCTTTCATGTATAGTCTGGTCACAATTGCTCACTTCGGAAGAGAAGAGGCAGGCCGCGTGAAGCTGACTCTGCACGAAGGTCCGTGAAAAAAGTGATCCTCATGCCATTCCACCCTATGTTCTGTTCAACGAGAGCCTCTCCAATAAAAACACGCGGTGGAAAGACGCCTCTCCACCGCGTGCGCGCAGACAGACTTTCGACTGATTTACTCGGTCTTGGCTTTAAGTTCTTTGGCCTCGCCTTTGATTCGCTCTCCGGCTGCTTTTGTGTTGCCCTTCGCCCGTTCCATCGTAGCTTTCATATCATTTCCTTTGGCCTCTTCCGTGAGTGCTTTCACTTCCCCCTTAGCCTTTTCAGCATTGGCGTTCGCTTTTCCCTTCATATCCTCAACAGCGGCTTTCGTGTCATCAGCTTGAGCGACACTTTGAATACCAACGAAGACAAACAGAAATGCCATGGCAACCATCGTCAACTTTTTCACGGGAACCTCCTTGGTATAAGTTTAAAATATTGTGATCTTAGGTGATGCACTGCACCACCATCAGCTGCCAGTCACAGTGTGCCTGATGGACCGGACAGGGTCTGATCAATATTGCTCAGTACAAGGTGAATAATTTTCTGCCGTTTTAATGTGCCGGAGGGTCTTCCACCGGGGATAGATTCGAAATCGCCGGCCCATTGACTACTTTTCCAGACTTGTCGAATCGTGATCCGTGACAAGGACATTCCCACGTTTTTTCTGAATGGTTCCACGCCACGATGCCTCCCAAATGAGGACACACTGCTGAATTTTCGTGCAGCTCCCCTGCATCATCGCAATAGACAGCGACCTTCTTCAGACCGCGGCGGATCACGGCGCCGGAGCCGGGGGGAACTAACACCTCTTCCTCGACGTCTCATGGCCGCATCTGAGGAAAATAGATCGGGATTTACGGGCCGGGGGTCTTTAGGGGCGCGCCTCGCCCGCTCAGTCTTGCGTGGTTGTTCCCCTGCCTTGTGAGAGTCCCTCCACGTTGATCTTCTCACCGAGGCTGATTGTTCGTATGTGGTATCTCGCTTACGCATCGACTATGAATCGTCAGCACATTGACGCGCAGGCATAGCCAATTCTGTTAAGCTGGATGACGCTGGGAAACATGTCGCAACCCACAATCTTCCCGGTTATCACCTTACAATTTGTCGGAAGGAGAGAACGATGATTATTTCTCAGCATGGCCACCCTCCTGTGAGGTCACACACATTTCTTGATCGTTTTGATCGTTTGGCGAAGCAGACTGAATACCTCACAGGCCATCCCATCGCGTTCGCCGCCGCCTTGTGCTTTATCGTATTCTGGGCGTTAACCGGCTCGCTGTTCGACTTTGGTGAGGTCTGGAAGTTTATCCTTATTGCCGTGACCTCCATTGTAACCTTTCTGATGGTGTTCTTGATTCAAAACACCCAGAACCGCACTCGTGCAGCGCTTCAATTGAAACTCGATGAGTTAATCCGTTCCACGAGTGGCGCTCACAATGTGATGCTGACAGTGGAAGATATGTCGCTGGAAGAGATCGAGACGTTCCGCACTCACTATGAAAAACTGGCCGTGACGGCTCGGGAAAGACTCAGACGAGGTCAAGCCGATACCAGCACCCCTACAATCACCATTGGGTAACGGTTTTTATCTGGGGTTAAAGTGGCGCTGCCAGGCCTTTACGATCACCACTGGTCCTGGTCCTCTCCTCAAATATCCTCCTGCCTGATCCAATCCCTCTTGCTTCTGCTGAGTTTTTCGCAGGGACGCGTCATATTGCCCGCATCGTCAATATTTAAAAACTGATCAATTTAGCTCAGCTTCCATTCAGCTAAGAGTGCAGGATAGTTTTCTGGCTTAAGGAAGGCACGGTCATACAGGACGGAACATGAGACGTATGGCGTGGGCACGAGAAGTGGTTTCCTAATGAACGAGGGCTGAACGAGTCTCGTCGATAATTTCCTGGAGAGTCGGCTCAGAATAGCAAGGCATGTGAACTGTGGGTCCATCGACGATTCGGTGATTCCTGCGAATCGTCTTATGAAAGGAGCTCGATATGCTGTACTACGCACTGATGTTCTTGGTGGTTGGAGTCATTGCCGGTGCCCTGAATCTGGCCGGAGTGGCCGCCGTGGCGGTCCAGATTTCTTGGATTCTGTTCTTGATTGGGATCGTGTTGCTGGCGATCCATCTATTTACAAATCGCTCCGTCCGGGTACCCTGACCGGCAGGATTCTCTTGAACTGGAGTCGAGCACTATCGATCGCGCGGGCAGATAGGTGCAGGGAGTACTCGCATGGTCTGCGTGCTGTATATTTTGTCGTTGCAGTAAGTTTATGTTGCACAAGCACATCGGCGTGAGACTTGAGTGACAAATCGGGCGCGCAGGCCAGGCCTTTGAAATCATCACGACATATTTCGCTGGTGTCCGACTGCGTTCGTTAGGCGTCAACAGATTGTCGCTCTCGTCAATTTTTCAAAGTGAGCTGTATTGATCAGATTTGTATCCATGATTTGTGTAGTATTGCATACAAGTGTTGAGTGTCTCGCCTAGTGACACGTCCTCTGCGTGAATGATATAGTCAGAAAAGAACAATGGAATTTTCGTTGATGAGTTCCGGGCTTTAACCAGGAGGTACTTCTATGAACCCGATCCGATATCTAGGAGTTGCGTTGGTTTTTTCTGTGTTGGGCTGTCAGGGCACTCCCACAGTCACGAGAAGTGGGGATGTCAAAGACATCATCGTTGGAGATAACCTTACGTCTGGAGAAGTAGTTGTCAGTCCAGGTGATGAAGTTCGTTGGGTCAACAAGAGGACTGCACCTGTGCGAATCGTCTTTCTTGACCCTGTGTCGGACAAGCAGTTG
>JBDTSF010000269.1:0-2670 GCA_039931295.1 Nitrospirota bacterium
CGTTGTGCACGAGCACGCAGCCTTTCGAGCGGTGCGGGTGGGCGTTTTGCTCCGAGGGCTTCCCGTGCGTCGCCCATCGGGTATGGCCGATTCCCACGGTGCCCTTAAGTTCTTTCTCCTTGAGCGACTTCTGAAGATTAGCCAGTTTGCCGACGCTGCGCCTGACTTCAATCGTCTCCCCTTGCAACACCGCAACACCGGCTGAGTCGTAGCCTCGATACTCCAGCTTGGCCAGACCACCGATCAGAATCGGCACCGCCTGCTCATTACCCACGTATCCGACAATTCCGCACATAGGCCACTACCTCCGCTTCTTCGCCTGATCGCTCTTGAGGAGAGATGCCGATGTCTTCGTAAGACGACCGGACTTCGTGTCCTGTTTCACGGTATCCGTTTCACGAATTGCGTCGGTCTGGAGCGCTCGCCGACGCGCCGCCCATCCTTGACGATTGACTTGAGGCGCACGACCGATCACCAAGGCATCCGGCGGCACATCCTCTGTAACCGTGGTGCCGGCTGCGATGATGGCTCCCGCCCCCACCGTCACCGGTGCAATCAGCTGCGTATCGCTGCCAAGAAATACCCCATCCCCGATCACCGTCTGAGACTTTCGCACACCATCGTAATTACAGGTGATGGTGCCGGCGCCGATGTTGACCCCTTTGCCGATTATTGCATCCCCCAGATAACTCAGATGGTTCGCCTTCGACCCTTCGCCCAAATCGGTTTTCTTCATTTCGACAAAATTCCCGACCTTGGCTTTTTTCCGTATCACCACACCGGGACGCAAATGGACGAACGGACCCACATGTGCGCCGTCCTCAATATGAGAATCAGTGCAGACACAGTGATCGAGAATCTCAACACCGGTGCCGACGGTGCAATCCTTCAGCCGGACAGAGGATCGCAGCACACAGTCCTCTCCAATGACCGTCATCCCTTCAAGAATCACGTTGGGATACAAGACCGTGTCTTTCCCGACCGTGACTGTGGCATCAATCCACACTGAGGACGGATCGATCATCGTCACCCCGGCGTCCAGCCAACGATCTCGAATCTGCTGCCGCACCACCTGTTCCGCCTCTGCAAGCTGCCGACGAGTATTCACCCCAAGCCCTTCGTCGGGATTGTCGAGCACCACAGCAGAGACGCGCCTCCCAGATTGTTCCGCGAGACGGATGATGTCCGTCAAATAGTATTCTCCTTGGGCATTGCTCGGATCAAGTTTTTCCAAGGCGTTGAAGAGAAACTCGCCATCAACCACATAGGTGCCCACATTGATTTCACAGATCGCTTGCTCCTCTGCGTCGGCGTCACGATCCTCGACAATGCGAGAGACAGCTCGCTCGCCTGAACGCGCACGCACGACCCGTCCGTATCCGCTAGCATCTGCGAGCACGGCGGTCAGAATCGTCACGGTGGCAGATTCCGCTTCATGCACGCGAAGGAGTTCGCGCACAGTCGTTTCTTGAAGCAGCGGTGTATCACCGTTCAGAATCAAATACCTGGTCGGAGCACTCTGGCTGCCTACCGCAAAGACCGGACGGCTCTGTAGAACAGCATGACCCGTGCCCAATTGCTCCCGTTGTTCGACAATCGCCACCGGAGAGGCTCCGCTCTTTTCCGAAGGCGCATGGCCGATCACCTGACGAACCTGATCAGCCTGATGCCCGACCACCACTGCCACACGATCCCCCGCAACGCGCAACCCCAGCCCGACCGAATAGAGTACCATCGCCTGGCCGGCCACCGGATGCAGCACTTTCCCCCGTTTTGAGCACATGCGCTTACCAAGCCCCGCAGCCATCACCACCACCGCAAGGCCGGCAATCTTTCCCTGCTGGTCATGACTGGCCGGCTTTGTCACCAGTGAAACCGCAGTGGCTTGCGAACGTCTCATCCAATCGGTACTCCTGATTCAGGCTGTTTGACCGCACTCCACTTCGTCGAGGTCATCACGGCTGAAGCCAGCGACGTAGACGGTGAACAGAGCCCGCCCGAGACAATGAGTTTCATCGCCTCTTCGACGCTCATATCGACGGAGGTGACCTCATGTTCCGGCACTAACAGAAAATAGCCAGACGTCGGATTCGGCGACGTCGGCACATACACATGAATCAGCGGCTCCTGCGCGAGGTCCTGCATTTCCCTTTTGGTCACGCCCGTCACGAAGGCAATGCAATAGTGGCCGTTCTTAGGAAATTGAATCATCACGACGCGATTGTACGACGCATGCTCGGAAAACGACAAAATATCCATCATAGATTTCAACGTCGAGTAGATTCCTCGCACAAGCGGCACACGATTCAAGCATTTCTCCCACCACTTCACAATTTGACGGCCCATGAAATTGGTGGCAAATAGCCCGGTCATAAACACCAAGGCAATCAACGCCACAATCCCCAACCCCGGCACATAATGACTCGGCACCAACCGGGCCAGGAGATCCCCGAGGATCCCATCGACCGCCACGAACAGGGCCTTCAAAATCAGAATGGTTCCCCAGATGGGGATAATCACAAGCAAACCCGTCAGAAAGTACCGTTTTAGCAAGGTTTTCAGCATAGATACGGGCTGACAGAAATAGACCCTCATCATACAGAGAGCTTCGAGGACCTCGCAAGCCTTTTCTTGCTATTTTCAACAACTTGGAATACCATCCCGCCCGTT
>JBDTSF010000270.1:0-4102 GCA_039931295.1 Nitrospirota bacterium
GGGTTTCAGCAGGCCTTGCGGACCGTTCGACAAGATATTCGTGGCGGTGCATCGGCTTCAGAGGCGCTGTCAAAACACCCGATCCACTTCTCAGATTTGTATATTGCGACGATCAAGGCAGGAGAACAATCGGGAAATTTAGCTGAGGTGCTGCAGCGGTTCATCGCCTATCTGAAACTGATGATTGGATTGCATCAGAAAGTCTCGAAAGCACTGGCCTATCCTGGTTTTCTCGTATTGGTCGGGGTTGCCGTCATCGGGTTTCTGCTGAGTTATGTTGTGCCGACGTTCGTATCAGTGTATGCCGAGACGACGAAATCCTTGCCGTTCGCCACGCAACTGCTGCTGGATGTGGTGAAGGGGGGGCAAGCGTATGTTGTGCCGGGAATATTAGGGGTTGCTGCACTGGGGCTTGCGGGTCGAGCGTACTATACGACGCCTGCTGGACGGCTTGCCGTGGATCGGCTGTCGTTGAGTATGCCTGTTATAGGCTCAATCTTTGTCAAGCACTATACGGTTCAGCTCACGCGCACCCTTGCGACGATTCTTGCCGGAGGCACTCCGCTTGTGGAGGCATTGTCTATTGCGCGGGGCGCCATCTCCAATCGGTATGTATCGGTTGGAGTCGCGGATGCGGTCGCAGAAATTCGAGAAGGGACGACCCTGGCCGCTGCACTGGATCGCCCAAAAGTATTTCCGAAACTCGCGGTGGAGATGCTGTCGGTCGGAGAGGAAACCGGATCGCTGCCCACGATGTTGCATGACGTGGCTGAATTCTATGAGGGAGATTTGGATCTCCGGCTTACACAATTGACGACGTGGATTGAGCCAGTACTTCTGCTGATCATGGGAGTGTTAGTCGGTGCGATCGTCATCGTCATGTATTTGCCCGTGTTTCAGATGGCCGGGGCGGTGTAGCTTGGTATGCATGTACTCATGCCTCGTGGTGTGTGCGTGTGGATTGAGAAATGAGTAGGACACTATGGCACGGACTGTGACACGACCAACGCTGACTGATGTTCTGGTTCAGCAGGGTATTTTGACAAAACAGACGCTCGACCAAGTCCTCAATCGATTGGGCGGTGTGACGGCAGCTTTCGGCCAGACCTTGGTGAGCGAAGGGATTCTCTCCGAAGAACAGTTGGCGCGTGCGTTGGCGGCTCAGTTTGACCTCCCCTGTAATCTATTAACGGAATTCCGTGTTGACCAGTCGTTCTATGACTCCATGTCGGTGAAACTCATGCAACGGCATCCGTTTATCCCGATCGCAGAGCATGAAGGCCGCCTGGCCATCGCCATCCCCGATCCTCAAAATCTTTTGGCATTGGATGAGCTGGAACTGCTCCTGGGGTCTCCGTTGGATTTGGTGGTGAGTACGAGAAGCGCCATTCTGGCGGCCTTGGAACGGAGTGAAGGGTCCAGTCAAGCTCTTCGGGAACTCGAAGCGGAGTATCGATCTGTGTTGGTGAAGGAGGACGAACGAGGCGAAGAAGTCCTCACGATCGATCAAGCGGGAGAGGATCAGAGCCCTGCCGTAAAACTATTGGATTCGATTCTCCTGAGCGCGATGCAGCGTCGAGCCAGCGACATTCACATTGAAGCTGCCGATCGCGCGACCAAGGTGAAATTGCGGGTCGATGGTATTCTCGTTCCCGCAATGGAACCGCTCGATATCCGGCTCCATGCGCCGTTGGTTTCGCGGTTGAAAGTGATGTCGGATCTGGATATTGCCGAACGGCGGGTGCCGCAAGATGGAAGTTTCCGGATGCGGCTGGAGCGAAAGACGGTCGATTTCCGCGTCTCGATTCTTCCCAGTGTGTTCGGTGAATCAGCCGTCGTGCGAATTCTGGACCGTGAGGCAATCACGACCGGTGTGTCGACGTTGCGGCTGGAACGACTTGGGTTTAATGCGGAAGATCTGAAGCGGTTTCGTCGCGCAATTACGCGGCCCTACGGCATGGTGTTAGTGACCGGCCCGACCGGCAGCGGCAAGACGACGACGCTGTACGCGGCAATTACGGAGATGAATATCAAAGACGATAAGCTGATCACGATCGAAGACCCGGTCGAGTATCAGCTGTCAGGAGTCGTGCAGATTCCTGTGAATGAGAAGAAAGGCCTGACGTTCGCGCGAGGGCTTCGATCCATCTTACGTCATGACCCTGACAAGATCATGGTCGGTGAGATTCGTGATGCCGAGACTGCGCAAATTGCCATCCAATCGTCGCTTACGGGTCACTTAGTTTTGACAACAGTGCACGCCAACAATGTGTTCGATGTGATCGGGCGGTTTGCCTCAATGGGCATCGATGCCTATAACTTTTTGGCTGCGTTGAACTGTGTGTTGGCGCAACGGCTTGTTCGAATGGTGTGCGTGGCCTGTCGAACGGCGGTCACGCTCGACAAATCGCTGGCGGAAGAATCAGGCCTTGACTACGAGGGATATAAAGATGCGCCATTTTATGAAGGCAAAGGATGCCAGGAGTGCCATGGGACCGGGTATCGAGGGCGAAAATGCATCACGGAGTTTCTGGACCTGAACGATGAGATCAAAGAAATGATTCTGGCCGAGCGCCCCTTGTCCGAGATCCGCTATCGCGCGGTGACCAGCGGAATGATCACGTTGAGACAGTCCGCACTCAGGAAGGTGCTGGAAGGTTCCACAACCTTGCGCGAGATCAATCGAGTCACGTTTAGCGAGGAAGGGTAAGCCATGTGGGGGATCACCGCCAGTCGTCCGCGGCACTGTTTGAAAATCGGGGCGCAGGCTCTTGCGTGGGGAGAAGCCGTCCGCACCTGGCGGGGGCGGCATCACTACCGGTGCACGCTTTCACCAGCGCCACCCGAGGCTATCAAGCTGTCTCCAATGGATTTGAATCTCACTGACATGCCTGCGGTAGAAAATTGTGTGCGGTCGCTGGTGGCGCCAGGGCGAGATAGTGGGGTGGCAGGACATGCATGGCAGTCTCAGGCTCCATGCCCGATTGTGTTGTTGCTGCCGGATCTATCGGTGCGCGCGACGGTGTTGCAGTTAGAGCAATTCCCCGTGCATGCGGAGGAACAAGAGGCATTGATTCGCTGGCGTTTAGGGCAGGAACAGCTGTTGCCCCTGGCAGGGGCCAAGATTGTGTGGCAGGGGTTCCCCTCACATGGAGCACGAGATGAGCGGTCCCACGTTGTCCTAGCCGTGGCGATTCAAGAAGCCATCTTGAGACAATATGAGTCCCTGTGTGAGTCAGTCAGCTTGCTCCCTCAAGAGATTGGAGTGACCAGCTTTCGTCTCTTTAATCTTTGGCTGAAAACGGCAGGCGGCCGAAAACGATTGGGTCGCGATTTGCTCTGGGTCAGTGTCTCGGACGGTGGGTTGACCTGTTTCGTCATGCAGGAAGGTCGATTGGCGTTTGTCAGGACCAAACTGTTGCGTGCAGATGACGTACAGGATGACGAGAGTCTCGGGAGTGGTATAGCTGATAACATTGTCGAAGAATGTGCGGCATCGCTTCGTGCCTGTCGCGACCATTTCCCTAACCTGAATGTGACGGATATGGTTTTCGCCGGCGATTGCTCATTCCCGACTATTGAACAGGCGCTGAATAGAGAATTTAGCCTGTCGACTGAGCGGCTGGACTGGAAATCCGTCGAGCAGGCAGGGTGGACTCACGACGGCGGAAGTACGTCATGGGCCACGCTTCCTGTTGTGGCAGGGGTGATGTAGATGATGGCGCTTGGATGGACCTCCCTTCGTTCGGTCGCCGGCAAGGGGAGCGGGTTTCTCGTGATACCAGGGAGGGCACGATATTTTCACATCGAACTGAGCAGCCGTTACCGGTGGTATGTGGCTCCGGCTCGCCTGGTGCTGGTTGCGCTCTGTGGGATCATAGGAGGCGCAATCATTTGGAGTGGAATCCAGACCGGTATGACTCTGTACGATCTCCAAGACGTGCAGGCGAACCTCGATCATGTCCGTATGCAAGATCAACAGCTTCTCGCGCAGGCTCAACGAGAGGGTCTTGATCTGTCTGAGCCTTCTTTGCAGCAGTTGCCGGCAGAAGTCAGTTTAGCGAACCTGGTGCTCACGAAGCGGCATTTTTCCTGGACACAG
>JBDTSF010000271.1:0-2686 GCA_039931295.1 Nitrospirota bacterium
TGACATCGTTCTGAGCAGAAGGGGCGCCAAGGGTTGCTTTCCCAGGTGCTGGGCTGGCGACAGAGGGGGCAGGTCATGCCGGTATTATACTATGCTGAGACTGAAAATCGAGCTGAGGATCAATAGAGGCTAACGCCTAACGATGGAGGCTTCCAATAATCGCTGCAACCGGCGCTGATCGATCTCCGAGAGACCGAGAAATTCGACGCCGAACTCCCCGCTTCCACTCCAACGAACCGCGGCGGATTCGATAGTAATGGGCGAACCCAGATCGGTCGCCCTGATGAGAATTCTCACCGCTGAGCCGGGCTGAATTGACGACATGCTGGTGACGGCGCACCCTCGGGCAGACAAATCGAACATGGTGCCTTCGCAAATGTTTGTCTTGTTGGTGCTGGAGAAGAACACCTGCATGTCAACGGGAATTCGTGGATATTCTCGACACTCTATCATGCGGCCCTCCATACGATTCGAGCTTCTTCGTCATACCGGCACCTCATGCTCCGATTAGTGTAGCAATCCCAGCGCCACGGTAAAGTAAAACTTGGAAACGGTATGACAGAGGGCCAGAGGTAGGAATATTGGGGACGGCCAACGAGAGAGCGTACCGGTGTACTACTTGGGCGGCTGAGTTTTTCCCATCTTCGCCCAGGCGTCTTTGAGTGACACCGTGCGGTTGAATATCGGTATGCCGGAGGCCGAATCAGGATCGGCACAGAAGTATCCCAGGCGTTCGAATTGATATCGCGTGCCGGGCTCTGTCTGCCGCAAACTGGGCTCAACCAGGCAACCTGTGATTCGCTCCAAGGAATTGGGGTTGAGGTAGGTTGTCCAATCGTGGTCTGGCGGCACCTTTGCCAGATCCGTGACCAAGAGCGGGTTGTAGAGTCGGACTTCCGCTTTCACCGCATGAGCCGCCGAGACCCAATGGATGGTAGCCTTGACCTTGCGCTGCTCCTGAGATGCGCCACTCTTAGTTGTGGGATCATAGGTGCACTGGAGTTCGGTAATCTCACCGGTCTGCGGATCTTTGGTCACTCCGACACATGTGATGATATAAGCATAGCGGAGCCGTACCTCACGTCCTGGGGCAAGCCGGAAGAACTGTTTGGGCGGATCTTCCCGGAAATCGTCTTGCTCAATATAGAGCACGCGTGAAAAGGGAACGCTCCTTGTCCCTGCGGACGCATCCTCAGGATTGTTGACGGCTTCCAATTCTTCGGACTGGCCCTCGGGAAAATTGGTGAGGATGATTTTGAGGGGACGCAATACGGCCATCACTCGCGGCGATCGCTTGTTCAGATCTTCGCGAACAAAGTGTTCGAGCAGCTGCATCTCGACGATGGCCTCACGCTTGGCTATGCCGATATGGTCGCAGAAGGCCCGAATCGCCTCAGGGGTATACCCGCGTCGACGCAGGCCTTTGATCGTCGGCAGCCGTGGATCATCCCACCCGCTCACCAGTTTCTTTTCAACCAACTCGAGCAGCTTCCGTTTGCTCATGACGGTATAGGTCAGGTTTAAACGAGCAAATTCGATCTGCTGCGGCCGGTGCGGTGCCTCAGCCTGCTCGACGACCCAATCGTAAAGCGGCCGGTGATCTTCAAATTCTAAGGTGCAGATTGAGTGCGTGATTCCCTCAAGCGCATCAGAAAGAGGATGCGCAAAATCATAGGACGGGTACAGACACCAGGTGTTCCTTGTTCGATAATGTGGCACATGCCTGATGCGATAGAGGACCGGGTCGCGCAGGTTGATATTGGGTGACGACATGTCGATTTTGGCTCGAAGGACGCGGGTTCCGTCAGGAAATTCCCCGTCACGCATGCGCCGAAAGAGGTCTAAGTTTTCATTGACGGAATGGCTGCGAGAAGGGCTGTTCGTTCCCGGCTGAGTCAGAGTGCCGCGATAGGTACGCATTTCTTCGGCCGTTAACGTGTCGACATACGCAAGACCTTTCTGGATCAGCCGTACAGCGAACGCGTAGAGTCGTTCGAAGTAGTCCGAGGCAAAAAACATCCTCTCGTGCCAATCGAACCCGAGCCATCGGACGTCGTCTTCAATAGCCTGGACATACTCAGGATCTTCGGTCGTCGGATTGGTATCATCGAATCGCAAGTGGCAGATGCCGCCTGGAGTGTCGTTTGCCAAGCCGAAGTTCAGGCAGATCGATTTCGCATGGCCGATATGAAGATAGCCGTTGGGCTCAGGTGGGAATCGCGTGACCATTCGACCACCGTGTTTGCCGCTTGCGTAATCGGCGGCCACGATGTCCCGGATAAAGTTTGACGCGTTACTCGATTCAGACACGATAGCGTAATGACTCCGTTACGGGCGAGACCGTTTGAACCAGATCACTGCGGGCTGTTCTATCACATGCGCGCTAGACGGGAGAAGGGTTTAATCGGAAAAAAAGAACCCCGGAACGAATCGGGTATTACGCAGTCTGGTGGGTCGGCATCTGCATCACGCTGAAGTCTTTCTGCGCGATGAGGTGTCCTTCCATACGTAGGCGAAACTCGTAACGCCCAGGAGTGGGAAAGATCAGGGAGGGGATATTGATTCCGAAATCGGAAATTTGAAGGCGGTCGCCGATGACAATATTGGGAAGAGCGGCCCGGCAGACGAGTTGTTCATTGTTGAGATAGGTCAAATCGATGTCGAAGTGATAGGTCCCTTCGGCATC
>JBDTSF010000272.1:0-5205 GCA_039931295.1 Nitrospirota bacterium
CTTCGCCGCTCGGCAAGTATATACTTGTGACCGCCATCAATCCGACCCCACTTGGGGAAGGCAAGACTACTACGTCTATCGGGCTTGCCATGGGTCTCTCACGACTCGGCCATCGAACTGCCGTTACGCTTCGCCAACCTTCGTTGGGGCCGGTATTTGGGATTAAAGGTGGAGGAACTGGAGGAGGAAGGGCGCAAGTCCTTCCGATGGAAGACATCAATCTTCATTTGACCGGCGATGCCCATGCGGTATCGGCCAGTCACAATCTCTTGTCGGCATTTGTTGATAATCATCTGTTTCACGGGAATAGACTTCAGGTAGATCTAAATCGAATCACTTGGCCACGGACCTTGGGAGTCAGTGATCGGGCGTTACGCCAGATCTCGCTGGGAGAAGGGGCTGCGGGTCGCAGGGGGCAGTTTGTGATTACCGAAGCGTCTGAGGTCATGGCGATGCTCGCATTGGCATCGAGTCAAGCCGATCTACGGCACAGGCTTGGACAGATACTCGTTGGGTTTACAGCGGATGGTAAGCCAGTGCGGGCAGAAGAGTTTGGATGTGCCGGGTCCATGGCAGTCTTGCTCAGAGAAGCGTTGTTGCCTAACTTGGTTCAGACGCTGGAGGGCACTGCTGCGTTTGTGCATACTGGTCCGTTCGGGAATATCGCCCATGGGAATTGTTCGATCATTTCCGATGCCGTCGCCTTACGTTGTGCAGACTATGTGGTCACGGAGGCAGGATTTGGGAGTGATCTCGGGGCCGAGAAATTTTTCAATATCAAGTGTCGCCTCTCAGGATTCAAGCCGGCAGCAGCTGTGGTGGTTGCGACGCTTCGCGCGCTCAAGCTTCACGGTGGTGGAGGAGCTGTCAAAATTGGAGCCA
Source organism: Nitrospirota bacterium (assembly GCA_039931295.1). Lineage (GTDB taxonomy): Bacteria > Nitrospirota > Nitrospiria > Nitrospirales > Nitrospiraceae > Palsa-1315. Next base: position 883 of record JBDTSF010000272.1, read on the forward strand.
CCCTTCCAGTGGGGCTTACTGGGCCCAATCAGGAGGCACTGGTCAAAGGCTTTGCGAATCTGGAGCAGCATATTGCGAACGTGAAAGCCCATGGGGTGCCTGTGGTGGTTGCGGTCAATGCGTTTATCGATGACCCGGTGGCTGAGCTGGAATGGGTGCGAAAACGGGCTCGCGAGGTTGGGGCGGTGGATGCCGCAGTCTCAACACATTGGGCCGATGGCGGGAAAGGGGCTGAAGAGCTGGCGAAGGCTGTGGTCGGCGCCATAGAAAAAACATCTTCGTTTAGACATTTATATGATCCAGTCTGGCCGATTAAGAAAAAAATCGAGATCATTGCCACGCAGATGTATGGGGCTTCAGCCATATCATTCGATGCGCAAGCTGAACGAGATATCGACATCGCGCAGCAGCTCGGACTCGATCAGTTGCCAATTTGTATGGCGAAGACGCCGTTGTCGTTATCGCATGATCCGGCGTTGAAGGGGCGCCCATCAGGGTTTACGCTTCCGATCAAGGAAGTGCGAATGCTTGCAGGAGCTGGGTTCCTGACGGCGGTCTGCTCAGGGATTCAACTCATGCCTGGGTTGCCCAAGAAACCGGCAGGGGAGCGTATTGGAATCGATCCAGGCACAGGAGAGGTTGTGGGGTTGTCCTGAAGGCTAGCGCTGCTTAAGATAACGCAAGAATTCTGAGTCTGGACTCATCACCAGAGTGGACTTGTCTTTGAAGGTTTTCTTGTAGGCTTCCATCGTGCGAGTAAATTCAAAGAAGTGAGGATCCTGCCGGTAGGCTTCTGCATAGACCTTAAAGGCCTTCGCATCCCCAGCGCCACGAAGTTCCTCCGATTCTTTGTACGCCTGAGCCAGAATAATCTCGCGATCCTTTTCCGCCTCTGAACGGATTTTCTGTGCCTCCTCAGCGCCTTCCGCACGATATTGCTTCGCCTGCCGTTCCCGCTCAGCTTGCATCCGGGCGAATACGGCCTTCTCGTTCTGCTCAGGGAGGTCGGCGCGTTTGATTCTCACGTCCTGAATCTCGATCCCATACGCGGACGCTTTTTCATGCGACCGTTGGGTCACGATTTTCATGAGTTCGGATCGGTGATCCGCGACGATTTCCAGAAGGTCATGGCGTCCGAGTTCGACCCGGAGTTCAGAATAAATAATGTCGTTGAGCCGTTGCAGCGCTCCCCGCTGGGTTTGAAAGTTCTGATAGACCTTCAGTGGGTCGATAATCCGCCATTTGGCATAGTTGTCAAGAAGGAGGGTCTTCTTGTCCTGTGTGATCACATCTTGCGCCTGTGAGTCATAGTCCAGCAGGCGTTTATCAAAATAGGTGACTTCTTGAATGAACGGCACTTTCAGGTAGAGCCCCGGCTCCGTGATATTGCGAACCGGCTTCCCGAGTTGGACCACGATCGCATTCTGGATGATGTCGACGACGAAAAGCGGTGAGGCTCCTAGAAAAAGCAACCCACCAACGACCACGAGCAGCGCAATGATGAATCCCTGCTTGGTCACGATTTACGGTCCTCAGTGGCTGTGCTGGTCATGGGTTTATGACGATCGAGCGGAAGGTACGGAAGCATACGATCGGCTGCCTTGCCGTCAATGATGATTTTCTCGACGTTCGGCAGGATTTCTTCCATGGTTTCGATATAGATCCGCTTGCTGATGATGTCTTTGGCTTGATTGTATTCTTTCAAGGTTGCCGCAAAACGGTTGGCCTCACCCTGGGCGCGATTCAGTCGCGCCTGGGCGTTGCCCTTGGCCTGGTTCACCACCTGAGCGGCTTCGCCTTGGGCTTTGGGGAGAATGTCGTTGCGATAGCTCTGAGACTGGTTGATGAGTTTCTCTCGATCTTCTTTCGCGTTCGTCACGTCCTTGAAGGCAGCCGCCACGGCCTCGGGAGGACTGACGTCTTGGAGCTGGACGGCTGCGATCTGGACGCCGCCCTGATACTGGTCGAGAAGGGCTTGCAGGAGTATTTGCGTATCCTGCTGGATCTGGGCTTTGCCGGTCGTCAACGCTTCGTCGATCTTGCCCTTACCGACCACTTCCCGCATGGAGGCCTCAGCAGCTTTTCCAATCGTCTCATCGATTTGTGCGACGTTAAAGAGGTAGTTCGCAGATTCTTTGATCTTGTATTGCACGATGAATTGGATAGCCAGGATGTTCATGTCGCCGGTGAGCATCAGGGCTTCTTGCGCCAGCATTTGCTGGCGGCCTTGTCGATCTGTGCGGAAGCCTACCTCGATACGGTGAAGTTTTTGGACTTTCGGCTGCAGGACGGTTTCGACAAAGGGGATTTTCGCGTGAGGGCCAGGTCCCACGGTTCGGACAGGGGTGCCAAATCGCTTGACGACGCCTTCCTCATCCGGGGCGACGATAAAGGCGCTATTCCAGGCAAGAAAGATGACCAACCCTGCCAAGGCGACATTTCTGAAGCCGCTCGAGGGCATCAGATTCTTGAATGAGGGTAATAGATTCTGGAACTGCGATTGAGCCTGCCTAAGGGCATCCTCAAGCGGGTCGCTTTTCTTACTCCAAGGATCTTTTGGGTCCCAGACCATATAAATAATCAACCGAAGGATAATAGCGAATGATCTCTAACCGGATCACCTTAGCAGACTGCCTAGACGCGACGCAATCACGATAATCCACAGAGGGTCCCTCATGCCTTCTTGGTGTGTATGAAGAGATACCTGTTTGTCGGGAAAAGCGAGGTAAACGGCTGAACTTTTCCTCGTTTTTGTTGATGGGATGATCCTGCCCCAAGCAAGGCCACGGCTGTAATCACCCCATACACAGGCAGATTTTTGGGGTGCCTGGCTACAGAATTCTGGTGAGGATGAGATAGGCGATACCAGCGAGGAGAGCCGACGCCGGCAACGTCACCACCCAAGCCAAGACCATGTCACGCACGGTTGTCCAGCGTACGCTCTTCCAGCCTTTGAGGAGGCCGATTCCGATAATGGCCGAGCTGCTGATATGCGTGGTCGAGACCGGCAATCCAAGAGAGCCGGAGAGGAGAACGAGGGACGATGTCGTCAGGTTTGCAGACAGCCCCTCCGCATGATTCATCTTCGTGACGTTCTCAGCGAGGACTTTCGTCACGCGGAACCCGCCAAAGTAGCTACCGAACCCCATGGCAATGGCGACTCCCCCCAAGGCGACAAGCTGGGACGACGTGCTGGGCCATGCGGCGGTCGCACTGCCGAGCAAAAGGATCGCCACGATTTTCGGCGCATCGTTCGTGCCGCGGGCAAATGACGCAAGACCGCTGGAGAGCCAATGGATCGTATCAAGTCCCACAACCAGTCCCTGTAAGCCGGCGCGGTCGCATTGCGACGGTATTGCCATGATCGGCTGGTTCAAACTCGTGGCTTGAAACAGAGTTTTGGTGCCTCCATTCGTATCGATTGCCACCAGCGCCCGTGAGGCCGGCATCACGCACAGGCAAGCCCCCTCCCATTTTTTTGCGAGTGTGCGAACAGCGGGATGGATGAGGAGTGAGACCGTGAAAGCGAGGAACGGACTGAGCAATAAAGGAAGCGCGATCTTCTTCCCGATCGCAGACCAGACCAATCCTTCTCCGGCGAAGGCGACGAAGCCGGCGCCGACGATGGCACCAATGAGCGCGTGAGTCGTTGAAACAGGGAGTCCCGTGCGCGAGGCAAAGAGGATCCACGCAATCGTCCCTATTAAGACAGCGAAGGTGACGGTCGGTCCGATGATTGTGCCGGGTTGGACGAGGCCATGGCTGAACGTCTTGATGATCGCACTCGCGACATAGGCCGCCAACCCTGCTCCGACCACAGTCCAGACCGTTCCCCAGACGATAGCCGACCGATAATTGGTGACCCCGCTGCCGACTAATGTCGCGATCGCTTTGGAGACGTCGTTGGTGCCATTTGCGAAGGCGAGACCAAAAGCGAGGGCGAAGGCCAGCAGAGAAATTTCCATTGTCCGTAATCCTAGGCGGTGACGGATCCGCCACAAGACGAACCGGCTCCCGCCGTACAGCCATAGCAATGATTGCGGGTTGTGATCTGCCGCTGATTGAGTTGCACCGCATCAAAGTCGCGGATATGAGCGGGTGCGCCATGATCAACCGGCAGATCGAGCATCTGATTGAAGTCGCAGTCGTAGAGGGCGCCATCCCAGCCTACTGAGATTGTGTAGCGGCACATGACGCCGGCCGCGGCAGCGGGATTGAAGGCGTTGGCCAGTCGCTCCATATATTGTTCGTAGTTGCCGCTCTCCAGGAGAAACTCCAGAAATCGGCTGATCGGCATGTTGGTGATCGTATAGAGATGGTTGA
>JBDTSF010000273.1:0-4051 GCA_039931295.1 Nitrospirota bacterium
GCGACGCCGTTGAAAAACATCGCCACGCGAGATGTGATTAGTGTCACGGTCGATATGGACCAGGAAGAAGTCGCCCGTCAAGTGGCGAGTTATAACCTGCTCGCGATCCCTGTCATCGATAATGATAACAGATTAGTTGGTATTATTACGGTTGACGACGTCGTGGACGTGATCAGGGAAGAAGCGACCGAAGACATGCTCAAGATGGCCGGCGCGATTGAAGAGGACTCGGTTTCAAAATCTTCTAGTGTGGCATCGGCAAAGCACCGGTTGCCGTGGCTTTTTACAAATCTTGTCGGCAGCTTGTTGTCCGGCGCGATTCTGTGGGAGTTCAGGTACACGCTTCAGGAAGTCGTCGCCATCGTGAGTTTTATTCCGGTCATTGCCGCGATGGGGGGGAATGTAGGTCTCCAGTCGTCGACCCTTATTATCCGAGGATTGGCGACAGGGCTGATCGAGCTGACGGATGTGCGCGCCGTATTTTTTCGAGAAATCAAAGTCGGACTCCTGATGGGGCTTGCCTGCGGCGTGATTCTCACGCTCGTCGGCTGGATTTGGCATCAAGGGTTTCTCGGCATGGTCGTGGGTCTGTCGTTGATTATCGCGTTCATGGTTTCGACCAGTATGGCGACGTTTATGCCCATCATGCTGAAGCGAATGAAGGTGGATCCTGCCGTTGCAGCCGGCCCCTTTGTGACGACGGCTAACGACATCACGGGCATTACTATTTATCTTTCCTTGGCCACTCTGTTCATGGACTACCTTCGCTAGCAGAAGCCGTAAAGCGTGCAGCGTGAAACGTCGAACTGCCGAGCTCTCTTCTTCGAGGACCGTTCATATGGTCAGATTCATGTCTCACGGATCTCTCTCATGCCGCTGATCAAAACGATTGCCATTACCCTGAACAGCCGAAAGTGGGGCGATGCCGATCGGATCGTGACGTTCTATACCAAGGAGCGAGGAAAGGTTCGTGCGATAGCGAGGGGGGCTCGTCGGATGAAGAGCCCCCTCGGCGCGTCGCTCGAACCGCTCATGATCTGCCATCTGAACTTATTTGAAAAGTCTGGCGATTCACTCTATCGAGTGTCTCAAGTCGATCTCGTGGAGCCGTTCATGCCGTTTCGCGAAGACTTAACACTGATGACTGCGGCCGCACGGATGGTCAACGTGGTGGGTGCGGTCACGCCGGACGGCGACCCGGACTCGCAGCTCTTCGAGACGCTCGCACTGGGCTTGCGCACGTTAGTGACGAGCCAGGACCCGGCGTTGACGGCGCTATTGTTTCAGATTCGGTTACTCGGGCTTATCGGGTTTCGCCCTCAGACCGAGCACTGTGTTGCCTGTGGTAATGGCGGGTTAAAGGGAGAGCCGCAGTTCTCGCCTCTCTCTGGAGGCTTGGTCTGCGAAGTTTGTGCTGTGCGCCAGACGTTCCGCTGTGTGCCGCTCTCGCGAGGGAGTCTCGCATTTCTTCAGCAGGCCTTGAGGCTTTCGCCAGCGATGGTCGATCGCCTTAAGGCAGCTGGGCAAGTTCGACATGAAGTGGAAAATGCAATTGAACGGTACGTCACGGTTGTGGCAGGTAGACAGCTGCCCCCGGTGAATTTTCTGTCGTACCCGTCATGAGTCTGACGCTGGCGCCTGCTGTGGAAAGGAAGTCCTGAGCATGACCGCGACGGTATGTGAACCAAAAGACATGGCCTGGATTGAGAAGGGTGTGTTGGGTATCGAATGGAATGATGGACACAAGGCTGTCTATCCCGTGAGGTATCTCCGCCAACAATGTCCCTGCGCAGCCTGTGTAGACGAGTGGTCTGGTGCCCGCCGTTTGCAGCCGGACGATGTGCCTCTGTTGATCATGTTGCAGGATGTGCAGCCGGTCGGACGGTACGCGCTGCAATTCAGCTGGAGCGACGGCCACGACACCGGCATTTACTCCTATGCCCTTCTCCGACGGCTTTGTCAGTGCGATGAGTGTCAGCCTGTGAAACCTGTTGAATCGAGGAGCCGACGCCTGTTGTGAGAATGACTATGCGCAAGCTTGAATCGATACGGTGCGAGAGTCAGTGGGGCAAGGGCATTTATTTTTTGAGGCGCACAGGATGGGCCTGTGTGTTGGTTGTGATGGCGATCGGATCGGCTCCTGGTTGCAGCGGGATGCCTCCTTTGGAAGAACAAGAACGCCACGTGCGTGCCAACGAGTTGCTGCTTCATCAGCTGACACCACGTGCATTTGTCGGAGGGTGGGGCCTTCCGACATATCAGCATACTGAGTTCATGCAGTTCTTCGGCATGAAAGATGACGAACTGATTCCACGATCGAGGTTGGCAGCTGGGGAACCCCCTCGAGGGTGGGAAGTGCGTATTGAGGCCGGTGATGCGTTGTTTTTGGCGTACCCAGATCGCGGTTGGCTGGTGGTGTTTTTCGAGGAACGGTTAGTCTATCGTGAAAAGCTGACTGCGGCGCAACTCCATGAGCTGGGGCGTAGTTGGCAGCATGAAGATAAGTTTCGTTCCAGGTTTGAAGCGCCGGCCGCTTCATAATATGATGCGTTCTGTAGGCCTTCCGTGACCCAGCATCCTTTCAATCTGCTTATGGTTGCCTCCGAGGCAGTCCCCTACGCCAAGACTGGTGGGCTTGCCGACGTCGCGGGTGCGCTACCGCTTGAGCTGGCGAAACTCGGCCACGATGTCATTCTCCTTCTCCCACACTACCGGTGTCTCGGTGAGTCAGGCCGAACTTTTCGTCCTGTTGGTCGGCTCCATGTACCGACACCTCAGGGGTACGTCGACACGGTGATTGAGGAGGATATCCTATCCGTCGGAGAAGGGGATTGTCGGGTGCGGGTGTGGACGATTCGGAACGAGGCTTTCTTTGACCGACCTGGTCTGTATCAAGATCGTGGGACTGATTACTCCGATAATCTCGATCGGTTTTCATTCTTCTGCCGCGCAACAATTGAGGCGATAGCCCATCTCCGGACGGCGTGCCGTTGGAATACTCATATTCTCCATATGCATGATTGGCAAACAGCGTTGTGCGCAGTCTATCTCAAGACGGTGTGCCATGATCGGCCAGAGGTACAGGGAGTCCACACCGTGTTCACGCTCCATAATGTGGGGTATCAAGGTCTATTTCCAGGGGAGCAATTTGAGAAAACGGGGCTGCCCCTGTCGCTGTTTGCTCCCGCGGGCCTTGAGTATTACGGCATGGTGAATCTGCTTAAGGGAGGAATTATATTTGCCGATTATGTCACAACGGTCAGCCCCACCTATGCGCGAGAAATTCTCACGCCAGAATTCGGTTTCGGGCTTGAGGGTGTGCTGCGTAATCGTGCGGACAGCCTTCTGGGTGTTCTGAACGGCATTGATATCGATCGATGGAATCCGGAAACCGATTCCTATTTGCCGGCCCATTACTCTGTGGTCGACCGTTCAGGAAAACTGCGGTGCAAGCAGGCGCTTCAGCGGGAGTTTTACTTGCCGGAATCATCGGCTCCGCTTCTAGGCGTTATTGCTCGGTTGACGTCACAGAAAGGGTTAGATCTTGTTGCAGCCATAATTCCGCAACTCATGGCAATGGATCTGCAGCTTGTGATGCTGGGAACCGGGGAGCCAGAGCTCGAAGAGAAATTTCAGGCGCTTCAGGTACACTTCCCACATCGTATGGGACTTCGTATCGGTTTTGATGAAGGACTCGCCCATCGAATCGAAGGTGGAGCCGATATATTTTTGATGCCGTCTCGGTATGAGCCCTGTGGTCTGAGTCAGCTCTACAGCCTCCGCTACGGAACCGTTCCCATTGTGAGAAAAACTGGGGGGTTGGCAGATACGGTTTTTCCGTGGACCGTACAGGCTGGGCGAGCAACTGGGTTTCATGTTGAAGAGGATACGGCAGAGGCTCTTCTCTCAGTCGTGCGCCAAGCTATAGCGGTGTATCAGGATCGATCAATGTGGGATCAACTGATTGAGGCAGGGATGACGACTGATGTGTCCTGGGCTCGGTCAGGAAGCGCATACGATCGGTTGTTTCTATCGTTAGTGAGAGGAGAGC
>JBDTSF010000274.1:0-2774 GCA_039931295.1 Nitrospirota bacterium
TGGCCCGGATGATGCGAAGAAACTCGGCATGGTCGGCATCCTTCAGAATGTAGCCACAGGCCCCGGCTTGCACCGCCGCCACGATTCTCGCATCTTCATCATGGACCGACAACATCAAGACCTTCACGTCAGGGAGACAGCCCTTGATCAGACGCGTGGCCGTCACCCCATCAAGCCTCGGCATATCCACGTCCATTAAGATTATATCGGGTTCGGTTTTGATCGCCTGATCAAACGCCTCGCGCCCATCGTTCGCTTCTCCAACCACTCGCAGATCCGGTTCGCGTTCGAGAAGCAGCCGAAGGCTTTGCCTAAAGAGCCGTTGATCATCGGCAATCAGCAATGTGGTCGGCATAGGCCTCCTGGTTCAACGGTAGTTCGACGGAAAAGACCGCGCCCCCGGACGAACGATTCTCCGCCAGAATCTTGCCCCGATGGGCCGCCACCACGAGGCGGCAAAAATGCAATCCCAGCCCTCGCCCCATTCGAATATCTCCGGGATCTTTCCTCCTGCCAAACATCTCGAACAGGTGAGGAAGATCTTCAGGAGCGATGCCGGGGCCCTCGTCTGCAACCCGGATCATGACCTGGGAGGATGACGTGTCGAGAGATTCTCGATCCGCCCATTCTCGCGCCTCCACGTGAACCGACACCGTAATCCTTCCTCCTTGTGGAGAAAATTTGATGGCATTGTGCACAAGATTGATGAGCACCCGTAACAGGCGACGACGATCGGCCATCATCGCGATATCGTCTTCCGGCATTGCGACATGAAACTCAATTCGTTTCGCGGTGGCTTCGGATCGGAAGAGCTGCAGCACGTCAGGGACGAGGCCTTTGACCGATACCGTCGAATTCAAGAGTGGCAGCCCAGAGTAGCTTTCTTGATAGACATCCAACATGTCGTTGATCATGCCGAGCAACAGGTCGATGGTGAGGCGCATATCGTCCCACCATTGTCGGTGCGTAGCCAATTGCGATCCTTCATCTTGTTCAAGCAACTCCAATGTCTTCTTGATCCCCACCAACGGATTACGAAGATCGTGAGCGAACATCGAGGCAAACTGACTGAGCGAGGCGAGGCGTTCCGAACGGATCAACTGCTCTTCGAGGCGCTTCTTTTCCGTGAGATCGCTCAGCTGGACCATGACGGCAACCGCAGACCCGGTGTTCTCAACCGGCACCAGATCAACTTCCATGATGAGCATACCCACGGTCAGTGAAGGCATCTGCATCTCGCCGACTGACACTTCTTTCTTAATGGCGATAACCGCTTCCAACAATTGGCGCAACCGAACACGATCCTCCTCCCGAAAGAGGTCTTCCATCTTCGCGCCGATCAGATGATCGGCCGATGCCGCCAACTTCGTCTCGCCTCGACGATTGACAGCCTGAATGATTCCCCCTTCGTTGACGAGCAATCTGGTCTCCGTCGAATGATCCCACAACATCCGATAATGTTCCTCGGAAATGACCAGTTCTTTGTTTGCCCGCTCGAGTTCAGCCACATACCGTCCCCGTTCACGTGATGTACGCTCCAGGCGCTCCGTTAATTCATCGAAACTTGCGGCCAAGGTATCGATCTCCACAATGTCGGCAGACTGCGCGACCATCATCGGCTTCTCACCACTCTGCTGTCCGAAGCGCTGCACGCGCTCGACCAACGCGTTGATGGGCCGCACAATGCGGCGACCGAGGCGCCATCGAAGCAGGGCAACCACGGCGAAGACCAGCATACCGAACGCGACGAGCTTCCACAGCAATAGACGCAAGGGCGCATACGCTTCGTCGGGATCTTGGCGGACCAGAATCGACCACGTTTCCGCCTGAACAATGCCTGGTCGAAGCGCCACGGATGCGAACCCGACGATCCCGCCTCCTTGACCGTGAGCATCGTCCTGAACTTCCATCCATGCCGCATCAGGAGGAGTGAGATTCGAGGCGAGTGAGTCTCTTAGCGAACCTACCAGAGCCGTATGTTGTCCTGGTAAGAGAATCGGGCAGGCCAACACCGTTCCTTTTGGCCCAATCAACATCACATGGCCGGTTTCGCCGATCCTGCTACGAAGAACCGAGGTCAAGAGCTGGTCCTTCTCGATCACCGCCTTGATCGCACCCAACACAATCCCGACCTCATCGACAATCGGCACGGCGATGTCCAACTCCCCATCGCCCATTTCGTCAAGTCGTAACGCCCCCACCCATAGTCGTCGCTGGTAAAAGACGACTGGCCACCAGGGCTGTCGTCTGTACTGCGTCGTGGTGTTTCCGCTGGTCGCTCTACCGACGGAGCGACCTTGACGATCAAGAATTTCCAGCGACCGAAAGTACGGCCGTTGCGACTCCTTCCATCGCTCAAGGACCTGGTGGTCAAACGTCAGCCTGGTGCCTTCTCGAACCGCTTCACGTACCTGTGGTAAGGCGCTGAGACGTTCCACCCACCCGACCTCATTTTCGAGGATCAACCCGACTTTATCTGCGCTCTGGCGGGCAAGCTCTTGAAACCCGAGGCCGATGGCCTCGCTGAACGAATGTTTGGTCTGCCAATACGCATAGGCTAGACCAAATGCGCCGGAGAACAAACCGATGGAGAGGACGGAGAGTGTGATCGAGCGCTGAAGACTGACCTGCTTCCTCATAGGGCACCGAAGAATCATGCCCGATGCTGGGATGAAGCTACCGCCGTCTCTTAATCCAACGCTTCTGAGCAGCGAATGTCAAGAGTCCGCACTATTCTCCGTAAATATCCGACAGTCCTTCCTCCTGTGTCGTGG
>JBDTSF010000275.1:0-18896 GCA_039931295.1 Nitrospirota bacterium
GAGTCAAGTTATGAGTCAACCTCGGATCAATGGGGGTACCGGTACCAGGAGCCAGCCTCGCTTAGAAAAACTGCATGTTGAGAGAACAGCCACATGATTGCTCGCTGATAACCCTACTGAAACCCCTGCTTTTCAAGGCGATTACTAGCCCATTGCGTTGACACCTGCCCGATTCTTGCTACAGTTTAAATACGATGGTTGCCATGAAATGTCCCGATTGTCAGGAGGATCTGACTCAGGTTCCAACTAGCCATGGCCCTGGGCTTGATGTCTGTTCTTCCGGACACGGACTCTGGCTCGATGTGGGAGAGGTAAATTTTTTTGTCGAAGATTACACCTCGCTAAAGCGAGCGCTTGGTGACACAGGAGGTGTCGCGGTTACAACCGAGACCCTCTGCCCTCGATGCACACAACACATGGAGTCTTCCACGGTATCGCACACGTCCTTCTCGATCTGCGATTCCTGTCGCGGCTGGTGGCTGCCTCACGGAAGCCTCACTCGTCTGAATGAGACCTACCGAGGCGTGGCGGTTCCGATTCAGATCCGTGAAGCCGAGCTATACACGCGAGCTGCCGAGAAACATCGAGCGCTCAACGACACGAGTCGCGATCGACCTAGGATTAACAAGACGCGGTATAACCCCCTTGGCCTGTGGTTCTGGGTCCTGTTTTTCGGACTCGCCATCATAATCGGTGCGATCGTCTTGGTCGCTGGGGTCGATAAAACCTTGAGAACCACTCAGTGGAGTCGGCCACTGGATCACCCTTTCTTATACTTAGTAGCTGGTACCCTAGGAGGACTCTGGCTCCTCGCCGACGGATGGGGGATTAGCCGACGAAAGCGCTTGATCGAAAGTATTCCGACCTCGACCATCCGTTCACTGGCTCTTGGATTAGTGGAGATCAGTGGGCGGGTCCAGCCAGAGGAACAGGTTCTCTCCTCTCCCTTTAGCGGGTCTCCCTGTGTGTTCTATTCCTATGCCGTTGAAGAGCGCATCGGCTCCGGGAAGCATACACGCTGGGAAACCATTGCAAAAGGCACGTCGGAACAGCCATTTTTTGTCAGGGATACAACCGGACGAGTGCTTGTCGTACCCTTCGGCGCCGAACTGATCTTGCAGGAAGAGCGCATCGTTCGGAATGATTGGCTCGGAGCATTGCCCCCCACGACGGTCGCCGGATTGCAGCGACTGGGGATTACGACCGAACGTTGGCTAGGAAACAAGACCCTGCGATGCCGTGAATCGTTCATCCCCCAAGGCGAGCAGGTCTACGTCCTCGGGACGGCCCATGAGCAGCGCGATGCAGGAGACCTCATTGAGAACTCCGTTCGTCTCTATATCGGAAACAGTCAAGAGCATACGTTTATTATTTCCGATCGAACCGAGAAGGACTTGTTGTCTCAAATGCGGTGGCAGGTGTTGGCGCATGGGGCAGTAGGCGTAGCGCTCGCGGCGTTCTGTTTGACTGTCTTTTTCACATACTACCTGACAACCGTGGCCTAGCCGTCATACCCACAGGAGAATGCCCATGAACAGCACCTTGATAATCGGGAGCCTGCTTGTGAGTGGCATGACTCTACTCATCGCCTATGTGGTGGCCGTCTACAACATACTGGTCCGGCTCGCGAACAACATCAACAAGGCCTGGTCGAATATCGACGTCATCCTGAAGCAGCGGCACGATGAACTTCCCAAGCTTGTTCAAGTCTGTAATAGCTTCATGACGCACGAGCGGGAAACGCTGGAGTCTGTGACCAAAGCCCGCAATGCCTATCGCGAAAGCATGAATGTCACCGACAAGGCGCAGGCGGAAAATAGGATCGTCGGGGCTTTAGGAACACTCTTTGCGGTGGCCGAACAATATCCAGATCTAAAGGCCAATGAAGAGTTTCTAGCCATTCAGCAGCGCATCTCGACGCTGGAAAACACCATTGCCGACCGGCGCGAGTTCTATAACGACTCGGTCAACCTGTACAATATCGCCATTCAAAAGATCCCGACATGTTGGGTCGCAGAAGAGATTGGGCATGCAACGAGACCACTGCTGACAATCGCGCCATCAGATCGCCAGGACATACCACTCGCATTTGCCAATCGTGTGGCTGTGGCCGCATAGATGTATTCTTAGAATGATCCGTCCACGCTTGCTCGTTTTCCTTTTCCAGCGTAGTGGCCTGACTTGGTCCTCTACTGCGCATATTTTTTTCTTTCATTCCACAATATTCTCTGAGTGAGACCACCCTTGTTGGTCCCACTGCGCCCGTCGAGCGAGCACTTCACTATGATGTTCCCTCAAAGCTTGCTCGTTGCTATTCCCTCGCAAGGGCGGCATCCAGTAATCCTCAACTGCGCGCGTCGAACGAGCACCGTTTACCGTTCGCGTTCCGCGAGCAAAGAGGATGTTGGATGCCGCCCTACTCCTCCCTCAGTCCTTCCACGACCGGTTGTCTTGCTGCCCAACGCGCAGGCCAGTAACCGGCCACCAAGGCTGCCGTGAGCGCGAGTCCTACGGCTTGCAGAATCACTCCGCCTGGAACCGTCATCTGGATCGTCCAGCCAAAGGATTGTTTATTGATGACGCGGATGAGCAGGAGGGCAAGCAGCAAACCTCCCGCGACGCCCAACGCCGCCCCGATCAATCCGAGGTAGGCTGCTTCCCACAGCACTAAGCGTTCCACCTGCCTCGTACTGGCCCCGATCGCCCGCAATGCGGCAAATTCACGTCGCCGCTCAAGGACGGCAGTCACCAAGGTGTTGACGATGCCAAGCACGGCCACCAGCACGGCGATGGCTTCAAGGACATAGGTCAAGATGAAGGAGCGGTCGAAGATCTCAAGAATTTCTCGCCGCAGTTCGTGGTTACGGATCACCAACGGCGGGAGCGTCATTCCATCCAACCCAGCCACATGTGTCACAATAGACTGCCGTACGTGCTCAGCATCAGCCCCGGAAGCCAGGTAGACGGAATACACGGTCACCCGATCATCGTGCCATTGTTGCCGATACCATGAGCGATCCATCACCATCTTCCCACCGTCGGTCGCGTAATCGTAAAAGATCCCCGCAACGGGCACTGCGGCGGGTCCCGTCGGCGTCGTGATGGTGACCGTATCCCCTTCCCGAAGCTGTAGCCGAGTCGCCAACACTTCCGACAGGAGAGCGCCTCCAGTTTCGGCAGCTCGCCTCAAGGCCGAACTTGAGTCTCCATGGACCATCAGATACCGGCTACGTTGCGCATGGAGCCGAAGATCTCGTGACACCAGCGCGACCGATTGACCTTCGACACCCACATACGCCTCACGATAGGTGTCGACTGCCGCAATCCCATCAATCGCCGATAGCGTTGAATCCCATGTCCCCGGCAGAGCACGCGAAGCCTGCCCTGCCTGTTTTCCATGAAGCCAGGACTGTGGAGCCACAATGAGATCGGCCATGACGGTTTCGTCCACCCAGAACTCGACCGTGTCACGGAAGCTCCGAACCATGACGACCACACCGATCATGATCGACAACCCCACCATCAACGCCGACACAGTCACCGCATTCCGGCCCGGATGACGCGCGGCTTGATCTGCCGCGATAAGCCGGAGGCTTCCCCCGACCACCATCGTCTGGCTTTCCCGTCGAAGATGCCGCCATCCCAACGCCTTGATACACATCGGTGAAAGGCAAGAGAGCGCCCCCAACAGACACATAGTCGCGACATAACCAAAGAGCGGCAAGTCTCCAACAGGACCCATCAGCGAGCAGAGGCCTGCGAGCACGAACAACACGAGGCTGATCCAGCCCCACAGCCCAGCCCTCAACTGATTCGTCGATTCATAGTCTCCCGGCGACAACGCACGAGCCGTCACAGTCCTACCGGCCTCCACACTGGGGCCCAAGGCTCCCACCATCGAAACCACGGTCCCGAGTAGCACTCCTTTTGCCACCGCCGTAAGGGTCAGGATGTCCAACGACAAGATCATCCCGCTAGACACGACCGGCGCATAGAGATCGGACACCGTCCGGTTGACGAGTGACACCAACCCCTTGGCCAGCCACACCCCGCCGACGCCTCCCAAGAGGCCCCCTAAAAGACCGAGCAACCCCGCTTCCATGAGAAACAGACCCATGACTCGCCGCTCGGTCATGCCGAGTGCGCGGTAGATACCGATCTCCCGCCTCCGCTGCGCCACAACAAAGGCAATCGTGTTGTAGATCAAGAACACCCCGACGAGTAGCCCTACCCAGCTCATGACCGATAGATTGAGCTGGAAAGCCCAGACCATGTTCTCGACTTGCTTGGTCCGCTGTGCCGGCCGTTGCACAACAAGATGGGGAGGGAGAACTGCGCGCAGAGAGGCGGCGATGCCGTCGAGCGGTCGGCCAGGCGTCGTCACCAGATCGATCCGATCCAACCGCCCGATCGATTGAAACAACAGCTGCGCCGCGGCTATATCCATGACGGCAAGCCGATCCCAAAGAGACGAGCGTGCCTCCTCGTTTTGGATGAGCCCTGCGATCCTCAATCGTACAACTCGCCCTCCCACCATCACCTCGAGGACATGACCGACTCCCACGTGCCAGTCAGCTGCCACTTGCCGGCCAAGATACAGGGCGTCCGGAGCGAGGAGCATCTCCAGCATATCGAGGTCCTCAGCCTTCGGAATCTGAAAGCCACGCGCCCCCACCTCTGAGAGTAAATCCAGCCCCAATATCTGAAGCACCTGGCCACGCGCCTCTCCCTGGGCGATGACCACCGACTCTTCAATGACCGGTGCGGCGCTCACGACCCCCTCGACCGCACGGATAGCCGTAATGACCGACTCATCCACCCCGAGGTCATGGCCTGCCACTTCCAATGTGGCAGAACCGGCTACCGTCGTGACCGCTTGCTCAAAGGATCTCAGCACTTGAACGTTCGCAGTCCCTATGGCCACGGAGGCTAGAACCCCTAAGGCCACTCCGGCGACGCTGAGCAGCGTGCGAAATGGCCGCTGGAACGCATGAGCGCGAATCAAAGCGAGTGGTATAATCATAGAATCCTGGGGGTGTGATGAATGGAGCGAACCCTACGGGACGAGGGAGAGAGGACGACTCGAATGGTTCGAGTCGGGCACGGAACCCAGCACAAATCAGCCGTTTTATTTACAGTCAACCGGACCTTTGGTAGACTCACATGAGTCGAGGGAAAGAGGGGATTGATGGGCGCACACACTGCTTTGAGTCGAAAAATCCAGCCGCGACATGAGAAGATAGACGTCGAACTCCTCACACCTCGGCAACGTGAAATCCTTCGCCTGGTGTCGATCGGACACACGAACCGTGAAATTGCGGATGTCCTGGAGATCAGCGTGCGTACAGTCGAAGTACACCGATTCAACTTAATGCGACGGTTGAATGTGAGAAACGTCGCGCAACTACTCCGACGGGCTCTGCAACTGGGCCTCCTTGCCAAGACGTTCGGAGTCAAGTAGGCCTATAACTCCTTCAGCTTTCCCCGGCAGTCCTCCAGCTTCGCATAGCCCTTCTTGCTGAGCTGAGCCGACAATTCTGTTTCCAATCGGCCAAATACACTTACGCCCTCCTCCACCAACACCGTCCCGATCTGCACGGCCGATGCGCCACAGAGCAGGTGTTCGAACGCATCTACGCCGTGGACGACACCGCCGGTCCCGATGATTGGGATTCGCCCTTCGAAGATCTTCCAAAAAGCCCGCACGTTGGCCAACGCAACCGGCTTGATGATCGTACCTCCCAGCCCGCCGAACCCGCCCTTGGGCTTGATGACGACCGCCTCGAGTTCAGGATCGATGACCAACCCGTTGCCGACCGAGTTAATCAGGTTGAGGAAATCAACCCCGCAACGGCCGATGACCTCTCCCATCGCTGCATGATGGGCGGGGTCGAAATACGGAGGCAACTTGACCCCCATCGGAACCGTGATGACCTTGCGAACCCGTTTCAACAGCCGCTCAGACGCTTCAGCATCATAGCCGATCTGAGGCTTACCAGGAATGTTGGGACACGAAAGATTGACCTCGATCAAGTCGGGCTTCGCCGCATTGATGATGGCCGCGATCGTCGGGAAATCATCTTCACACAGACCCGCCACACTGGCGATAACCGGCTTTCCGAATCCCTTCAATTCAGGAATGAGCGCGGCATACGCCTGGTATCCGAGATTCGGCAAACCCATCGAGTTGATGGACCCGCCGGGAAACGCATAGTACCGGGGCGTGGGATTGCCGTCTCGCGGCTCAACCGTCATCGACTTCGTGACAATAGCCCCGGCGCGCGATCGACCGAGGGCCAGCAGTTCATCACGCGTGACACAGAGCGCCCCCGAGGCATTCATGAAACAACTGGGAAATCGTACGCCGGCAATAGTGGTCGACAGATCCATCACGCGACGACCGTGACCGGCTCATGCTGCGTTCTCGTCATCAGCCTCCCATCCTTCATAGCCCAGACGTAATCGGCAGCCCGAGCGGCTTCGGTGCTATGAGTCACGAGCAGTATCGTTTGGCCAACGCGCTGAACGAGCGACCGAAGGAGCGCGATGATTTCGGCTCCATGCTGAGAATCCAAATTGCCGGTTGGCTCGTCGGCGAGAATAATCTGGGGCTGATGCACGATCGCTCGCGCAATCGCTACACGCTGTTGCTCCCCGCCCGAGAGCTCGCTGGGACGATGGTGTCGTCGCGCGGTCATCGAGACCAAGTCAATCACCTCTGCAACACGGGCTTGGACCGATGCTCCCCGCTCCCCACGCAACAATAACGGAAACGCCACATTCTCCGCTGCCGTCAACCCTGGAATGAGATGAAAGGCTTGGAAGATAATCCCAACGGTCTCCCGCCTGACTCTCGTCCAGTCGTCGCTCGTAAATCCACTAGTTGAACGCCCTCCGAGCAGAATCTCTCCCGAAGTCGGCACATCCAACCCACCAACCAGGTTCAGTAGCGTACTCTTTCCGCAACCGCTGGGACCGATAAAGGCGCAGAAGTCTCCCTTTCCCACTTCGATCGTGACCCGATCGAGACCGATGATGGTGTCACCGCCCCGCTCGTACACTTTCGACACCTGATCAAATCTTACCATGGCAATCGACGTCTCTCTCTAAACCCGGATCCGCAGGGACGCGCGCATAATCTGACTGAGTGTTCCAATCGGGTTCATCGAATGCCATCAAACATGACAGACAATCTGTTCTCGCCCATCACAACTGTCGCGCAGGCAGAACAGTTTCAATATCCTACTGCCTTCGTATATCATAACCGTTTACAGGGCAACAACCTTACAGGACGCAGGATAGTCTCATAGAAGGAATACACATAGTAATCGGAGCGCTTCCCCGACTCATGTTACGTGAAGACACACAAGATCGGCTGATGGGACGATGTCGTCAGCTCCTTCGGTTCGTCCTGCCAGTGGAATGCTTCTCGTGTGGCCACTCGCTCAGCACCGACCCAGTGCCCTTCTTCTGCGCCGCGTGCTGGCACACCATCCGCCCGCTCCATCAGCCGGTGTGTGCCCGCTGCGATCAGCCGTTCGTCTCACCGGCCGCTACGACCTATACACCGAACCATCAATGCCAGCACTGCCAGGAACAGCCCCCTGACTTTGAACGAGCCTGGACCCTTTTCCCCTATCTCCCGCCCCTGCGGGACGCCATCTGTTCATTCAAATACCGCGGGAAAATGACCCTCGCGCGACCACTCGCGCAACTCATGCTCAACGCCCTACCACAGGGACTCGACGCCGACGTGATTATTCCCGTACCGTTACACCCGGCTCGCCTACGCACGCGTGAATTTAACCAATCGTTGCTGTTAGCCGATCAGCTCGGTCGTCACCTGTCCCGCCCCGTTTCAGCAACCAACCTTGTCAGGACCGCCCTCACCGATCCTCAAACCGCCTTATCGCGACAGGCACGGCTACGAAATCTACGGAATGCATTTACGATCCGTAGACCACACGATCTTCCAGGAAAGCGTATTCTCCTCGTGGACGATGTCTTCACCACCGGCACCACACTAAATGAATGCGCAAAAACCCTGCGAAAAGCCGGCAGCGGGCCGGTCTTTGCCCTGACGTTAGCCAGAACTGTCGAGACGGACCTGGTACCGGATCGCTTGTTTACTGAGCAGACCGGACGACCCTTGACAACCCTAGGAATATAATCGATGCCCATATATGAATACCGCTGCCTCGACTGTCGCAAGCGGAGCACCGTCCTGGTCTTAAGTCTGCCCAATCAGGCACCGGCAACCTGCTCCCATTGCGCGAGTGCACGGGTTGAACGGCTCCTGTCTCGATTTGCCTCGCCAAAATCAGAAGAGGCGCGCCTTGAAGCCTCTTTGGATCCAAAAAATCTAGCTGGACTCGATGAAAACGATCCGCAGAGCATGGCTCGATTTATGACAAAGATGGGCAAGGAGATGGGTGAGGATCTTGGGGACGACTTCTCTGAAGCCATAGAGTCAGGTGACGCCGGCGCGATGGAGCCGGATCCCACTGACGGGCAATGACATGGATTGTCATGTATTTTCACTTGACAGATCACTCGAGTTTGCCTACCCTGACGACTGTAGCATGAGGCTTCGTGAGGCATATGGATCTCTATCGAATTAGGTTCAGCAATGGTCAAAGAGCCCAAGAGCGAGCTGATGACAGCGGAGGAGACCTGCCGGTACCTCAAGATTACCCATCGCACACTCTATCGCTACTTACAGAGTCGACAGATACCAGCTTTCAAGCTTGGAAAAGAATGGCGCTTCGTACGCTCGGATCTGGAACAATGGATTCGCAATCGCACCAGAGCGACGTTAGCCTCGTAAAGGACAGGTTCCATTGATGTTTGCCGGTGAATATCTGTGCAAAGTGGATGAGAAGGGTCGGTTTATCGTCCCCTCGCCGATCCGTGAGCAAGTCGAGTCGGATGGACAAGCCGTTGTGTTCCTCAAGGGCCCCGAGGAGTCGACGCTCATCTATTCCATGAAAGAGTGGGAAAAAGTCCTCGAACGGACGAAGGCTACGCTCGATGAAGATCAAAGTCGACTGTTCATGCACTTTGTCGTGTCGGAAGCCGGGACATCGGAACTCGACAAAGCCGGGCGCATTCTGATTCCAAGCCGGCTCAGGAAAATTATTCCGCTGGATGAGGACCAGGAAATCGTCCTGGTCGGCTTGTATCATCGTATGGAGATCTGGAACCCGAGCACATGGCGTCGGTATATCGGCCGATCTGAAGAGCGATACGACCAGAACATGTCCAAGATCCTCAATCTCCTGTAATCACAGACACGCATGCCTACGTTTCAGCGTCCGCCCCGGATTCCTTCCTCTCCACGGGCCGTTCGTGTGACCTCCTACCGGAGCCCTGACAAGAAAATTGTGATGCCACGTCTCGCCCAGAGAATGGCTCCGATATCCCGTATGCCTGCTCCCTCCCCAGTACCGCATCGACCAACCGAAAGCCATGCAGTCGCCTTGACCCTCCCTCTACCACCCAGCGTGAACCATCAATATGCCACTGTCAATGGCCGACGATTGATGTCATCAGCCGGTCGCGCCTATAAAGCCCAGGTGGGACAACTCGTCTGGCTCAAGCTGGCGCAGTCCACCCACCGAGCGTCCCTGCTCGCACAACTTCAGTCAGAATGGCTCGCCCTGTCCATCCGGTTCTATTTCACGTCAGCCCTGCGCCGAGACGTCGATGGCGGGCTCAAGATCGCGCAGGATGCCCTCTGTGAGGGGCTCGAGATCAACGACAACCGCATCGTCGAAACCCATCTCTATAAACACATCGACAAAGACAACCCTCGCATCGAAGTACAGTTGACCCCGACGTCCAGTCTCTAAGACAACTTGACCCTCGACAGACCCCAAGATTCACCACGTTCTTGACGATCTCTCACGATTCATACGAGTTGCTCGCACTCAATATCCGAGCATGGCAAACCGATAAGGGATTGTCGGGTCTTACTTAACACCTATTTCATGATCGATCGGTGCGCAATGCGTAAGCGTATTTCTCTGGAGCAACTCCGGGTTGGGATGTATGTGGCCGGTATAGACTGCTCATGGTTCCGAACTCCCTTTCTCAAACATCGGTTTTTGATTAGCACCGAAGAGCAGATCGAGCGCTTGCGACGATCCAATGCCCGAGCCGTAGATATCGACCCTTCCAAAGGGCTCGACGTCGCGTCCTTCCCGATCGCGCAAGAGACCCTTCACACGATCGGTTTACACACCTCTACTCAAGCAACCCCATCCCACGATGAACCTCGCTCACTTGCCACATTGAGCCAGGAACTCACGATCGCTCAAGAGACGCGTGAGAAGTTGATTCAGTCGGTCAAGACTGCGTTCGACGAAATCAGTAAAACGGGCGCCCCACAACTAGGACCGGTCAACGATGCCGTGAAAGAAATCACGATTGTCACAAGAACACTCAGCACGCACGCCACATTTATGGCCATGAGCCAGGGACGGCATCTCGATGCCTCCTTCAACAACCATAGCCTCACCGTCTGCACACTGGCGATGATTATCGGCCAAGCGCTCGGCTATAACCCGATACAACTCCACGATTTGGCAACCGGTGCATTACTCCATGACATCGGGCTCTTGCAACTCCCTGATCGACTGTCCCGCACATCAACGTTCCTCTCCGGTGAAGACCTCACGGCCTTTCACCATCACCCACGGCTCGGCGCCATTGCCATTGAGGCACAACACGATTTTCCCCAGATAGTTCGTCAAATAGCAGCCGAACACCATGTCACACTCGACGGGCAAGGCTATCCATCAGAAACATCCGCAGGCTCCACAGCGGAGGCAAGTCGCATCGTGATGATCGCGGATCGATACGATGAGCTCTTGGCCGGATTCGGAGGGCTCAGACCGTTGCTGTCCCACGCGGCAATTCAACAACTATTCCAACAAGGAGAATTCGGCCGTCTTGACCGTCGTCTCGTCTCCTTGTTCATCAAGCTGGTCGGTATCTACCCTGTCTACAGCTTCGTAGAGCTGAATACGAAGGAACGAGGGACGATCACCACGATTAATTCCGCTACCCTGCATCAACCAATCGTCGCGCTCACCTACGACGAAACCGGTAGCCCCTACCGGAATCCACTCACCATCGATCTCTCCAACCAGAACCAGCCTCCTCTCCGGTCCATTAAACGTGTGGTCACATCAGAATCGGAGGAAACACGTCGCGCAGCCTAGCGCCTCGCACCGGCGATACATCATCAGATCTGTTTTCAGTGATCCGCGCTATTCGTACCGGAGCGCTTCGATAGGATTAAGGCGCGAGGCCTTGCTGGCAGGGTACAATCCGAAGAACAGACCCACTACAAGCGAGAAAAAGAATGCGAGGAGAATGACATTGCCGGAGATGATGGTTGGCCAGCCGGCAATCAGCGTCGTCAACTTCGCCCCGGTCACTCCCAGGACGATACCCAAAACGCCTCCCACCAGGCTCAACGTCATGGCCTCGATCAGGAATTGCATTACGATGTGGCGGCGTTTGGCCCCCACCGCCATGCGGACCCCGATCTCTCTCGTCCGTTCCGTCACGGACACGAGCAAGATATTCATGATGCCGATCCCGCCGACCAAGAGGGACACAGAGGCAATGGCAAACAACATCATCGTCAAGGTCTCACTGGTCCCTTCTTGGACCTTCCCGATATCGACCTGGGTCCGGATCGTGAAATCGTCTTCCTGTTCCGCCTGAAGCCGGTGGCGCGCCCGCAATACCTCTCGAATCTGCTCCGCCGCCATCGGCAAATCCTCGACCTGATCGGTCGAGCCGAACATCGCTCCGACCGACCCGATAAATGATGTGCCGAATACTTTTCGCTCCGCGGTGCTGAAGGGAATGAAAATCACGTCATCTTGATCAGACCCTTGCGCAGATTGGCCTTTCGGCGCAAGTACCCCAATGACGCGAAACGGGACGTTCTTGATGCGAATCACTGCCCCCACCGGCTCTTCACCCGGTTCAAACAGATTCCCGACGATCGTTTGACCGATGAGCGCGACTCGGGCGGCGCTTTCCACGTCTGTCTGCGTGAAGGGATCGCCACTCGTAAAGGACCAGTCCCGAATAGTGAGGTAGCTCGGTGAGATACCGTTAATCGGTCCGTTCCAGTTTCGGTTTCCGTAGACGATTTGCATGACATCGCGCTTGGCCCATCCGGTATCGGACAGCAAGGGAACGCGCTTTTTCAGGTCCAAAGCGTCGGACACCGTCAGCGTCACGGCACTCCCCTGACTTCCTCGTACGCCGCTTGTCGAGGTCACTCCGGGGAAAATGATAATGACGTTTGTGCCCATTGTCGCAATCTGTGCTTGCACAGCCCGCTTGGCGCCCTCACCAATACTCACCATCGCAATGACCGCCGCCACACCGATGACGATCCCAAGCATCGTCAGCCCGGCGCGCATTCGATTCCGAGCCAAAATCCGCAACGCGGTCAGAATGGTGAGCCACACAAACGCCGACATCTAGCAGCCCCCATTATTCATGCAGGTTCGCCTGAAATCGTTGAGCCGTGGGGCGAGCCCGCCGGCCGAAGGCCCGTCGAAGCAGCGGATCGGTGATTGCGGCAGAAGCCTGCATGGATAATACAGGCTATACCTCAACTGGATTGGGCCTCGACCGCCCTTTGGTTAGATGGTCGCTTAACACCTGCCCGTCTTTAATCACGATCTCTCGTGCAGCATAGGCGGCAATATCCACTTCGTGCGTCACCAAGATGATCGTAATCCCTTCGTCGCGGTTCAGCTGGTCCAAAATTCTCATAATTTCCTGGCTCGACTGAGTATCGAGGTTGCCGGTCGGCTCATCGGCAAGAAGCAACGAAGGGGAGGTCACCAGCGCCCGCGCAATCGCCACACGCTGCTGCTGCCCTCCAGACAACTGAGTCGGGTAATGGTGCTCTCGACCCTGCAGCCCTACTCGTCCTAACGCCGCAGCCGCTTGCGTCCGTTGCTCTTTAAGCGAGAGCCCTCGATAGAACAACGGAAGCTGCGCATTTTCAAGCGCGCTGGTCCTGGGAATGAGATTGAAACTCTGAAAGACAAACCCGATCTGCTGATTCCTGATCCCAGCCAACTGATCGGGCTTCAGGTTGCTCGCCTCTATCCCGTTTAATCGGTAGCGCCCCTTTGTCGGTTGGTCGAGACAGCCGAGAATATTCATCAGGGTAGACTTGCCGGAACCGGAAGACCCCATGATGGCGACGAACTCACCCTGTTCAATCGTGAGGCTCAGCCCACGTAAGGCTTGGACTTCCATCTCGCCGACCCGATAGATCTTCCACACATCTTCACACTGGATCAGCGCGCTCATCATCGTATCTCGTGACGCGTGAAGCGGGAGCCGTTTGTGAAGGACAAAATCTGTCTGCCGAAGAATGTGGCGGGTCGTGTGAATTCTTGTTGCGAGCAACCCTTCACAAGATACACTTCACGCATACTACATTCCACGGTTGCGCGAGGAGCCCCGCTGCCCACCGCTCCCAAACCCTGGAGGCAGATCGCTTCCACCACGCTCCCCTTTAGGGCGGTCGATGCCCACAACGACCAGGGCGCCTTCAGGCAACTCCTCCGACAAGATCTCCGTCACCACACCATCAGAAATACCCATTTGGACATGAATCGGCTCGAGTTCCCCGGTGGATCCTTGCCTCCAGACTGTGCGGCTTGGTGCCTGAGTCCCTCTGCCGGCTCCTGCCGACGGCTCTACGCCTTTCTCTTTGGTGGGTTTACCAGCAAGCTTGGCGCGATCGACCTGGCCCGACGTCGGAGGGGTGAATCGCAATGCAGCATTCGGCACTTTCAGCACGGCATCTCTTTGGGCCACCACGATGGAAACGTTCGCAGTCATTCCCGGTTTCAGGCGGAGATCCTGATTGTCGACGTTGACGACCACGTTATAGGTCACCACATTTTGCACATTGATCGGTGCGAGACGGACCTGACGGATCGTGCCAGAAAATGGATACCCTGGATAGGCATCAACCGTGAAGGTGGCCTCTTTCCCTTCATTAATCCCTCCGATATCCGACTCGCTCACGTTGGTATCGACCTGCATCTTCGTGAGATCGAGGGCGATCAAGAAGAGGTTCGGTGTGGCAAAGCTCGCTGCGATCGTTTGACCGACCTCCACGTTTCTGGCAACCACAATCCCATTCACCGGCGAGCGAATCACGGTGTATTTCAACTCTAACTCCACAGCATTCAATGCCGCCTCGGCCTGTTTGACTTGCGCCGCTGCGACGTTCATCTGCGCCTCAGCCGCCAGGGAATTGGTCACGGCCACGTCGACGTCGTTCTGAGAGACGAACTGTTGCGCCACCAATGATTTCACCCGATCGAGCTCGCGTTTGCGTTGAGCCAAATCGGTCCGGGCGCGTGCGGTATTCGCTTTCGACATCTCAAGGTTGCTTGCGGCTTGATCTCGACGAGCTCTAAGAGGCTCTGGATCGATGACGGCCACGATATCGCCGGCTTTGACCACCGAATTGAAGTCGGCATGCAGGCTCTTGATCATGCCGGACACCTGCGTTCCCACCTGAACCGACACGACAGGATTGATCGTTCCCGTCGCCGTCACGAGCGAAATCACTGGACCTCGTTCGACCGCAGCGGTCCGATAGCGGACCGGGGCTTTGCGCTCTCCATTGAAGAACACATAGCCTCCAATGGCCAGTCCAATTGCCAGGACACTGATGATCAGAATAGCTCGGCGCATCGACTGCTTCTCCTACTCTCCCAACCTACACGCCATGCATTGTATCAACACGGTGGGAGGGAATCACCTGGCTGACACAACCTCCTGGCGGCTCCAATAGAGTGAAAAGTGTTTCGAGCAGCCCTGATAATGTAAAGGCCAGGACGTTTAGGACACGAGGAAGCCACCCTTGTCTGATGCTCAAAAAAACAAACAGGCCGTCCGCCACTCGGCGGACGGCCTGTCAGGCTTGCTGAACTCTCGCTCTGGTTAAGGACTGACGCTGATGCGCTCTTTGATCAAATCAAAGGTTTCCTTGGGTAACACATTCTTGGCAACCAACTCGCCCTTCACCCGATATGGGCGATTCGTCACAATACGGTCTGCCACATCTTGGGAAAGACCGAGCACGAGCGCCATATCACCGGCCGATGCCTTATTCACATTCATAGAAGAAGACAGGGGCTGAGGATCCTTCATTGCCGGGGGAACAGACGTCGCAGATGGAGCGGGACTCACGGACGACACAGACGGCGCCGGAACCCCTGTCGCGGAACGTGACTGATCTTTTAACTCTTTTTGATAGCGAGCCACCAAGGATTTCAGCGTGTCGTTATGCCGCTTCACATCCTCATACTCATGACGCAGCGCCCGATTCTGAGCAGAGAGCTGGCGCGTATGCGCTTCGAGTTCCTTGGCTCGATCTTCGACACCGCCGCGTTCCTTGTCACGACCATGTTGAATACGTTCAAGCTCATCTCTGGCGAGCTGGGCTTCGCTCCCGAATTTCACATTGAGATCCTTGAGCGTCCTGACTTGTTGCTCCAACGCATTCTTTTGCGTACGAGCCAAGGCCAACTCGGACTTGGCCGAATCGACGTCGCCCATCGCCTCTTCATACTTCGATTGACTGACACAGCCAACCATTGAGACTGCGCCGATCATCATGATCGCCGCCATCCATCGAAACTTCATGCGTGCCTCCCCTCCACTGTGCGTGGTATCTGCAATCGATGCCGCCCGCAGCTCTTTCATCCAACAGACCGGACGAGGATGAGCCTGCATGACAACACCTCTACGCTCCGTATTTGGTGTATGTCAAGCCTTCCATTTTGTCAACAGAATTGAGGTCCTCTACCCACACCAATTCATCATGACAGGCTGCAAAGATGTATCTCTGCCCTTGACGGGCTGCCGCCACTTTGTGAATATGCCTGAGACTCGCCGTGTTGGGGCGCAACCTAATCTCAGAAAGCTATCGCATGAATGAATGGGGTCCCGGTCTCGCCACGATCTTGGGTATCGTGGAGGGACTGACAGAGTTTCTACCCGTTTCCTCGACCGGTCACCTCATTCTCGTCGGCCACATGCTAGGGTTCGAAGGCGACCTCGCTGCCAGCGCCGAAATTTCGATCCAACTTGGCGCGATCCTGGCCGTCATCGCCTATGAACGACAGAAGCTCATGTCCATGATCGGGCAAGCAGGCCGGGAGCAGCAGGACATCTCCGCAATGATCCAAGCACGTGGAACGACCCCATGGTCGACCGTTCTGAAAACCTCCCTGGCGACTCACAAAAATCTCTGGTTTCTCCTCGGACTCGGGCTTGCCTTCCTACCAGCCGCCGCAATCGGGTTCCTCACCCATAGTTGGATCAAGGACCACCTCTTCACACCGCAAACCGTGGCGGCCTCCTCAATCATCGGAGGCTTCATTATTCTCGCCGTCGAAGCACGCCGTGACCAAGCACGAGTCCATCAGCTGGAACAAGTGGGCCTGCCATCCGCATTCTGGATCGGCGTCGCCCAATGCGCCTCCTTACTCCCAGGCATGTCCCGATCTGGCTCCACCATCATCGGAGGGCTCTTGGTAGGATTGGACCGTAAAGTGGCGACGGAGTACTCTTTCTTTCTCGCCCTGCCGACCCTGATCGTGGCGACGTGCTATCAAATGTGGAAATCCCGAGACGTGTTTCAACAAGAGGATTATATGGCACTCGGAATCGGGATGTTCGTGTCGTTCATCGTCGCCTGGATCGTCATCGCAGCCTTTCTCACATTTGTGAAGCGCCACACACTTCGACCGTTTGCCTACTACCGCATCCTCATGGGGATTGTCGTCTTCTATATCTTCGGCTTTTAGGAGCTGAAAAAAGAAGGAAAGGGTAGCCTGGTCGTCCTCCTGCTCCCGGAACGCGCACGCTCGGAAGGTGCTCGTTCGACGCGCGCAATCGAGGATCGACCAGGCCACCCTTTAGAGATAGTGTGAAAACCGCTGCGGCCTTGCTGGACGGCCTTTTTGAGCATCCTGCCGATGTTGTCCCAATGGGTAGTTGGACAGCCGGTTGGGATTTCAGTTAATCTGCAAGCGTGCGTGCCGAGTCATCTATTTCGTATGCTGTAACAGAAAAAATTTTATCTGAATCGATGTCTGACAAAGGAGGGTATGCACGATGGCTCAATCTCAATCCGACACAGTCCATGTCTTCGACACATGGGTGAAGGGGACGAAACGGCTGCTCCATTTCGACGTGATGACGACGGATGAAGCAACAGCGCTGACGCTTGCCAAGAAGCATCTGGCCAGCATTGGGGAAGGCGACGTGCCGGTGACCGTGAAAGAATGTCAGTTCTGCCACACCGAACCGCTCGTGATGTTTTCCCCTGAGCAACAGAAACAATTCCGAGAACAAGGCGGGTTCATCATTACCCTCTCGACATAGCAGGCTGCGGGAAAGCGATGTCGGCTCGCTGGGAATCTACTGGCTTGCATGTCCTGGGCAACAGAACGCGATCCCGCAGGATGCTCAAAAAGGCCGTCCAGCAAGACCGCAGGCGAGTCGAAACCGGAGGCGTACCCTCAGGGGCGCACGGTGCGACGAATAAGGAGCACCACGTCTGTGCGCGCCGCCGAGTTAGTGAGGCGGCCGGGTCCCCGTTGAGGGTCTGAACGATGCGAGAACGAAGCTGGCGGGTTTATTCAGCATCCTGCTAGGAAGCTGGGGGGGATTCATGCGTGGCGAGGGGCACGTCTTTCTTTTCAAAAGCAAAATGGATAATCAAGAAAACGACCCCTATGCTGATCGCCGAGTCGGCGACATTGAAGGCCGGCCAATGGTAGGAGTCCACATAGACATCGAGAAAATCAATCACCTCGCCATACCGTAATCGATCGATCAGGTTCCCGATCGCCCCTCCAAGAATCCCGGCAATACTGAGCTGTCCCATCCAATCTTTCTTCGGCAACCGGAAGAGAATCGTCCCCAATAATGCCAGCGCAAATAGCGACGTGACGCCGAAGAACACCATGCGAAATGCATCGCTGCTGCCAGCCAGCAATCCAAAAGCGGCACCGGGATTTCTGATATAGGTCAAGCTGACGAGATTGGGAACAATCGGAATGGATTCGTTCAGCCGCATCGACTGCACAATAGATAGTTTCGTCACTTGATCGATCACTATGATCGAGGCGGCGAGCAGAGCCAGGAGCAGATAGCGAACAGGCCCGCTCATCACTGCACCGCCTCCACACAGCGATCGCAGAGTGTAGGATGGCTCGGATCTTGCCCTACTGCCTTGCGATAGTTCCAACACCGTTCGCACTTGGCGTGCGTCGACTTGGTTACTGAGATTGCAAAGTCGGTCATCGCATCGGACCGATGCTCCTGCGTCACCTCCGACACAATAAACAGCGTATCTAAGTCCCTACACGAGTTCATTATCCACTGACCAGTCTTTACAGTCATCGTGAGATGGACACGCGCCTCAAGCGAAGATCCTATGACCTTCTCTCGACGTCTCTCCTCCAGTACCCCTTGTACCTGGCTACGGTATTTCAACAGTCGCTCCCACCGCTCGGCTAGCGCGGCATCCTGCCATTGAGGCTGGATCTCTGGAAACGTACTCAGATGGACGCTGCTCACGCCTTGGCGGCCACCGGACTGAGTCGCCAGGGTCCGCCAAATCTCTTCTGCCGTAAAACTCAGCACCGGCGCCATCAGCTTCGTCATCGCGATGAGGATCTCAAACAGCACCGTCTGAGACCCGCGACGCAAGGGCGAATTGGCTCGGAACGTATAGAGTCGGTCCTTGAGAATATCGAGATAGACGGAACTCAGATCCACCGAGCAGAAGTTGTTGAGCGCATGGAAAATCGTGT
>JBDTSF010000276.1:0-2408 GCA_039931295.1 Nitrospirota bacterium
CGCGTGATTCGGCTGATGGCCGTCGGCCATCGCAGGCATGTGTATGAAGAATTGACTATTCGACTGACGCGAAAGATGTAATCGAATCGTGTAAGGCCCCGTTCGCGGCGCGCTAAGTCCCACCTCTGAGCACTACCCCCAGAAGTTTGAGCGCAACATTCGGATAGTGCCTCGACTCGTTCTGGCGGTATGATGGCCCATGTCGTTAATCAATGCAGACCATGCGTGGGAGGCCGTGCTGAACCGCGACCGTCGCTGCGATGGCTGGTTCGTCTACGCGGTGTCCTCCACGCATATCTATTGCCATCCCTCTTGTCCCTCTCGCCGCCCGGCTCGCAACTATGTGATGTGTATTGATTCCGCGCAATGGGCAGAGGCTGCGGGCTATCGCTGGGGCTTTGAGCGGACGTAACGACTGCTTGCGCTGGAGCGCATGTAATCCGGAACACAGCGTTTCTGGCTACCAGTTTCGGCGCACGGATTACACCTGTCGTGCCGTGATGTGGCCCTGACGGTTTCTTTCGCCACTGTCACTCGCTTATATTCCGCTGAAAATCTCCACAGCTCCGGGGCCATCATCGTCCTTCCTCAAGGTGTCCTCGAAATCGAGGCTGAACCTCTCCTGCTTGCAAGCCTCGCCGAAGAATCCGTCTTCTCGCAACGCCCTGATGGTGCAGGGAATGTGGGGCTATGCCGAGGAGGCCGGGAGTCTCCACTCGGCCCTGTGTCTCCTCCTCATTCCCGAACCGTGGGCCGTCGGAATTCTCTAAATGTCTTCGGAGTTCGGAATCATTCTTATAGACTGCTTGTAGCGCGGGAGGATGGAGGTAATTGTTTGCCGGGTCTGGCTGCTTGAGCGCGGGCGCTGTTCTTTATCGGCGGTCACCGCGTGGCTGGGCGTCGAATTTATCATCTTCGAGCACGGAGCGAGCGGATGCCGACTGCCTTAAAAGCGATTCGTCAGCTGAGCGAAGCCTTGTTTCAGTGTACCCACGTTGACGACATAGTTCGTCAAACCCTGCACGCCGGGCTTGAAGTCATCGGGGCAGACGCTGGGTCTGTTTTACTTGCCCATGTAGAGACCGGGCGATTAGTGTTCCGCTACGTCGTTGGGGAGACCGCCGCTTCGTTGCAAGGGACGAGCATGCTCAGGGATGAGGGGATTGCCGGCGCGGTGTTTGCTTCCGGTATCCCGGAAGTGATTTCTATGGTCCAACAGGATCCTCGCCATTATTCAGCTATGGATGCGCTCACCGGATTCCAATCGCGGGATATGATCGTCGTGCCCCTGAAGCGGCACGCAGGAAGCCCAATCGGCGTCATCGAGATCATCAATAAGAACACAGGCCCTGTTAACCGTGACGACCTTGATACCCTAGTTGTGATCGGTGCCATTGCCGCCGCCGCCATTGAACAGTCAGAGTCCTTCGAAGCGTTACGCGTGAAGGACCTCCAACTTCAGCAGGCTCAAAAAATGGAAGCGATCGGCCGGCTTGCAGGAGGTGTTGCGCACGATTTCAATAATCTACTCACGGTGATCCGGGGCTATAGCGAGCTGATCATCATGGCAGTCGAGCAAAACTCGTCTCTGCGAACGCATGCGGAGGAAGTTCTGAAGGCCGCGGACCGGTCCGCAGGGCTTACGTCCCAGTTGTTGGCGTTCAGCCGGAAACAGGTTCTTGAACTTCGGATCGTGAAATTGAGCGAAGTCGTCGCGAATGTGGAAAAACTGTTGCGGCGGTTGATAGGGGAGGATATCCAGCTCGTCACAACCGTGGAGCCCAGCCTTGGGTGGGTGAAAGCCGATCCCGGGCAGTTGGAGCAGGTCTTGATCAATCTTGCGGTGAATGCGCGAGACGCCATGCCTCATGGCGGAGCCCTGACGATAGGGGTCGCCCATAGTGAACTCGATGAGACGTTTACACGACATCAACTGGATTTCCCACCGGGAACGTATTGCGTCCTCTCGGTGACTGACAGCGGATGCGGTATGAACAAGGACACGCTCTCAAAACTGTTTGAGCCCTTCTTTACCACGAAAGAACCCGGCAAAGGGACCGGGTTGGGCCTCTCCATCGTCCATGGGATCGTGAAGCAAAGTCGAGGCCATATCTTGGCCTCCAGCGAGCCAGGGCTCGGTACGACCTTCAACATATACCTGCCATGTGTGGAGGCGCTTGCAGAAGCGGGATCATCTCCTGAAGCGGTCCCCACCGCTTCGTTAGGTACAGAGACTGTTCTGGTCGTGGAAGATGAAGGGCAGGTCCGCACTCTTGAATGCGGACTTCTTGAAGCCAGCGGCTATCACGTGCTGGCGGCGAGCCATGGAGGAGAGGCGATGCATATTTGCCGCGAATACCCAGGGACGATTGATCTTCTCGTGACGGATCTTATCCTGCCTCAGATGA
>JBDTSF010000277.1:0-2182 GCA_039931295.1 Nitrospirota bacterium
CGGCGTCTGTGTCGTGCGGCGGAATCGTGTGAATCCACCTTTCATCACTACGTCTCGCAGTCTCGCTTCCCCGGCTTGGGCGCCGAGGGCCTGGCCATTTGATGCCAGAGAAGCGGGCACGCAGACCATCGTCGATGCCGCGTAGAAGACTCGGCCCACCGGATTCAGATTATCTTCGACGCGGTCGTTTGCGAATGGCTCCACAATCAGCCACGTACCATGCTGCGCGAGTGTTTTTTTGACGTGTTTCGCAGCGCCGATAGGGTCGCCCATGTCATGTAGACAATCGAAGTGGGCGACAAAGTCATATTTCTGGCCTGGATAGTTTGTGGACTTTGCTGTCGCAAATTCCACGTTCTTCAGCCCTGCATTCTTGGCCCGTTTGCGAGCGGTCAGGATCGACGGCGTATGGTAATCGAAGCCGAAGAACGTCGATCTGGGATAGGCCTGCGCCATGATGATGGTGGATGCCCCGAATCCACAACCGACATCCGCGACTTTCGCACCACTCTTGAGCATTGTCTCTACGCCGTCGAGAGACGGAATCCAATTTGCTATTAGGTTGCCCAAGTAATTCGGGCGGAAAAATCTCTCTGTGCCTTCAAACAGCCGGTGGTCGTGCTGATCCCATCCGAGACCCTTACCGGTCTTGAACCGTTGTTCGATCTTGGGATTCGCTGAAAACGTGGCCGCAATGACTTGAAATGCGCCGGGGAGGAAACACGGACTGTTTTCATCGGCCAGGGCCAGGGCTTGTTCTGCAGGGAGCCGGTATCGACCGGTTCCAGCCTCATAGGTCACATAGCCGCCTGCCGCCTGATTGCCCAGCCATTCACGGATGTACCGCTCAGATGTTTTTGTGGCTTTTGCGAGTTCAGCCGGTGTGACGGGGCCCATCGTTGCCATGGCTTTATAGAGACCCAGCTTGTCGCCAAGAAGCACCATGTTGGCGCTAAGCGCGGCGCCGATATCACCGATTGCCTTGCCCATAAATTCATTCAGCTTGTCTTGGTCGATCGCCATGCTGTACCTCCCCTAGAATAACTCGATGCATTTCGTAAATTGTTCGCTGCTGTCAAGTCAGAACCAAAGGAGTAGAATGCCAGCTTGATTACGAGGAGGGATCGGGCATGAAAGACTATCGTGTGAAACCTGGCTCACCACTCAAATTAGATCGGCATGATCCCGACCACACTGCTGCCTATAAGAAGACCGATCAAGGGAAAGATCAAGCCAAGGCGGTGACGGCAGAGCTGACCGGACGGCTCGGCGAACTCCAAGAACGACTCTATGCCAATGGGACACGATCGCTGCTCATCGTGTTGCAAGGGATGGATACCAGCGGCAAGGATGGGACGATCAAGAGTGTGATGTCCGGGGTGAATCCGCAGGGCTGCAAAGTTGTGTCCTTCAAAGCTCCGTCGTCGGAGGAGCTGGGCCATGATTTTCTGTGGCGTGTGCATCAGAAAGCGCCATCCCACGGTCAGATCGGCATCTTCAATCGCTCGCATTATGAAGATGTGCTCATCACTCGCGTCCATGGGTGGGTATCGGACAAAGTTGTGAAGCAGCGGTTCGATCAGATCAAAGAATTCGAGGAGCTGCTCTATGAAAGTGGGACGACCATCCTTAAATTTTTTCTGCATATCTCGAAGGATGAGCAGAAAGAGCGGCTGGAGGAACGTATCCACGATCCGGAGAAGCGCTGGAAATTCAACGAAGGGGATCTCGAAGAACGAAAATTGTGGAAGCACTACATGGAGGTGTTCGAGGATATGATGGCGGCCACGAGTACCGATCATGCGCCATGGTATATCGTGCCAGCCAATCGGAAATGGTATCGGAACTTTGTGGTCGCCAATTGTGTTGTTGACGCATTAGAAAAGATGAAACTACGAACTCCCACGGCTCCCGCAGGGGTCAACTTCGAAACGTTGAAGATTGTGTAACGTGGCGAGCAGGACACCCACCCGACAGCGACTCTTCATCCGGAATGAACCTGGGCAGGGCCGGCGAATCTGAGTCCCTGAATCCTGTGTGTGGCTATTAGGTTCATTTCGTATCTGAAGACTCTGTTTCTTGACACCTTGGGCAGGGCTATATTAGCATGCGCCTCCAGTATTGACGGGCGCGTAGCTCAGGGGGAGAGCGCTACCTTGACACGGTAGAGGTCGACGGTTCA
>JBDTSF010000278.1:0-2741 GCA_039931295.1 Nitrospirota bacterium
AGCAACTCTCATGCCGAGAAGGTCTCGCTCAGCAGGACTCACAAATTCGCGAGGTTGAGAAGATGAACAGTCATCGGGAGCGGGGGGGAGTGAATCGGATCCGATTCAGTGGAGAACGAAACGATACAGCGTGAAACTAGGGAGCGAGCTTTCAATTGATCTGCATTGATGCTCCTTCGCCGAATACCCCGTAGCTCGCGACGAGATATTCGGCGAAGGAGAATACACAGAACAGGTTGGATGCACGACCCGGGCAGACGCCAAGGCAGGCCATGTTGGACATTCCAACATGAGTGAATCAGTAATAGGCAAGCCCTGGGGATAGTGTTTTGCCGTCTCTCTAGTATAAGGTGGGTGCTCTGATCCCTTGACGAAGGAAGAATCTCAATGTTTCGATATGGCGTGCCGGTATTCGTTATCGTGATCACACTGTTCGCTGGCTGTGGTCCACTCGAGACACAGGAAAACACCGTCGAGCAGCCCGTTGAACAACCTCATGGGACAGGAGCAGGCAAGGAACCTAAAGGGGTCGTGCGCCGTCCCACTATTCAGAGCCATAATGCAAGGTTTTATCATGAGAGCCAACGGTCCCGTGTGTCGATCCGATATCGGAATACGGGTCTGAACCCGGCCTATTCTGTGAGAACAGACCTTGACGTGTTTCTGGATGGGAACAGTGTGCCAATAGAAAAAGATACCTTTACCGTGCCGACACTGGCTCCGAACAAGGGCCTAGAATTGCGAGGCACCCTTTCAGATGCCTTCTTTGAAAACGTGATGAATGGCAAGACGACGTTACTGATGGAATTTACAGTTCGATACCAGGACGAGCAAGGCCAAGAATTTGAGGCGCTTTCCACCTGGCAATTCAGTCGGAGCACTCTTGAACTCTTCCTTATAGAGGAACGAGCAAATTAATTCGTCAGGTCCCTCCCAGACCACAAGGGCTATCGACGCTTAATTCGCTCACCACACCCATAGAGATTCTGAGGGTTTTCAGAACAAGCGCGCAACCTATCCAAGTGGGTTACTCCGAGAAGGTCCTGACGCTTGCGAGCGGCTATGTGATCCTGGCGAGTGACTGCTTGAGTCTGAAGCCACTGCTGTTGCGCTGCGCCCGCAACGCGCTGAGATATAGTTCATTACAAGCCCGACCCCGATCCTTTCCGGGTCGGTGCTCATTTCCCTTTCGGCTTCCACTCCTGCGCCAGCTTTTGTGCGTCGGCAATCTGGGCCTGGGTCATTTGATTGGCGAGCGAATCACGAAGTAGGGACGCTGGTTTATCCCCGTTGGTTGCCGCCAGACTGTACCACTTATACGCCTGGACAATATTCTTCGACACACCCTGGCCCTCATCGTACATGACGGCCATTTTCGTTTGAGCGAGCGCCTCTCCTTGGTCTGCAGCCAGACGGAACCATCGCAGGGCCTGCTGATAATCTTTCCGGACTCCCTCTCCGTTAAAATACAACGTCCCCAGGTTGAACTGCGCCTTGGCCTGTCCCTGTGCCGCCGCTTTTTCATACCACCCCCGTGCCTGAACATCGTCCTGCGGCACACCTCGGCCTTTGCGATACAGCACTCCGAGGTTGTACTGCGCAAGGGCATCTCCCTTTTCGGCGAGCGGGCGCCACTCACGCAGGGCCGTGGCGTAGTCTTCACGGTTATTGGCATCCATACCGGCTTGAAAATCGGCCCGTGCCGGCACCACGAGACAGACGATCAACAACACAAGGGCGACGGGAAATCGAAGCGCGATCGACCGAAGAGGACGAATCGAAAAGGGCATGGGGGCCTCGCAAGGAGTTGTATTGTAGGAGTGACGCGAACAACGGCGCACGGGCTGCAGATGGGAGATGTATCCTACGGAGGCAAAATCTGTCAAATGCCAGGGAGGAGCTCAGCCATGTGAACACATGGAACCCTGGCGACTTGATGTCACAGACTCTTTCAGAGACCCTCGAAGGCCGTCCAACAAAGCCGCAGCAGCCTGCTAGTGAGAAGGGGATATCATCACGCCACTGAGGTCAGGAGCAATCGTGGGATAGAAGCTCTCCAGCGTAATGATAAGCACTTCCTCCCCCTTGCCCCCAAAGCCAATGACCTCATCTTCATGTGGTGTTCTCTCAAATCGATGTTCCCACTTCAAGCCATCTGAATCGATATACGTATTGACCGTGCCGTAGAAGTCCTCCACTCCTTCCCCTTTGCGCTCGCCCACCATCTTCCATGCCTTGTGGATAATCGGGTGCCTGCTCTCTCCCTCCTTGAGGGTAACCAGTACATAGGAGCTGGCAATAGTGACCATGAATTTTCGTGGATCTAACTGAACCGCAACAGCCTGGCGATTGCCGGAGCTATAGTCCGCTATCGCCACGGCTTTCCGGCTCGTACCCGTGACGGTCCCGATGGTGGTCTTAAAAAATCCGGGAGGGTGAATCCTCCCGAAATGAGGGTGCTCGATTGCAAGGAGTTCCGCTGCACTCAATACGTGGGCGAGATCCATGGGATGTATTTTACCTCAACGAACAGCCTCTCGTCTTCATGGGTCTCGCAGGAAAGTTTGACCCGGCCATGGCGCATAAACTCGGCGAGGTTGTCCAACAATGTCCGCTCCAGAATGATACAGGGCAGGACGGTTCGTGCCAAATCTCTCTCGAGAGAATACCTAATCGTCCATGCTGTGAGATCGCGGCGGAACAGCGTTGTCTTGCCTCGGAGCGTATGACGATACTATGAT
>JBDTSF010000279.1:0-8848 GCA_039931295.1 Nitrospirota bacterium
TGATCCACCGGCGCACCGATTAGACGGGCGCGTAACAACCAGGCATCGTGTTCCTGCGTCAAAGTAAGCGGTGCCTCCCGGAAGACCACCCCTTCTGCGTCCTTCCAGTAGACCACTTCCGACAACCAATCGAACAACAACGCCGACGGATCCACATCGCTCCGTTCAATCGTACGCTCCCATGTCTGAGCCACGGTGGAAGGGGTCGCCATGCTCTGAAGAAGCGCCTGCGTCGCACCTCGAAAGACCTCCTCAATCGTTTCTCCCTCGGCGTCAAAGGCGATATCGGCCAAGGCAATCTCTTCCAGAAAACGAAAAGTCCAGGCCATAGCCATTACGTCGGCGGAGTGGCACGTCGGACTCGCTGGATGAGCGCCTGGACCTGCCTCAGCCCAGGAAAGGCATGCCCAAAAGGATTGGGAATTTTCCCTTTGCGCAACATCTTCATACCCAGCGGCAGAATGTGCAGCAACGCACGAGGTGAGAACCCGACCACTTTCAGCGGCATGATCGCTTCGTTCAATCGCCCTTGCTGCTCGATCAGATCGGTAAAGCCAAGGATATGGCGCGCACCGCCGGTCGTCGTCAACCCTTGTTCGAGCGAGGCTCGCCGCAATCGGATGATGGCTTCCATCGGCTTGACATCTTTCGGACACACTTCCACGCAGAAGTTGCAGCGTGTGCAGTCCCAAATCCCATGTTCGTCCTGGAGCATAGAGAGTCGGGCTCGCGTCGCCGAGGGAGATTCACGCGGGTCGGAGAGGAACCGATCAGCTTTTGCCAATGCGGCAGGACCGACAAACCCCTTCGAGACTTCATGCACCGTGCACGCTGCCACGCAGGCGCCGCACATGATACAGGCATCGACATTGTGAAACTGCGGGTTGGCGTGGCCGCGTGCGTGCGTCGGAGAAGGTCGAACCGCCGGCACCAGCCACGGATGGACGTCGTGGATCTTGCCCCAGAACGACGTCATATCCACAACCAGGTCCTTGATCACCGGCAAGTTGCGGAGCGGTGCAACCTCGATATGCCCATGTCGTTCGAGTTCTTTGCGGAGGGAGGTGCGGCAGGCCAGCTTCTCACTGCCGTTGATCGTCATGGCACAGGATCCGCAAATCGCAGAGCGACAGGAATAGCGGAGCGCCACACTCCCATCGCACTCGTTCTTGATACGAATCAACGCGTCGAGCACCGTCATCCCACGTCCGACGTCGATCCGGATCTCTTGTGCGTAGGGTACGGAATCGACTTCAGGATTGAATCGTTGAATCGTGAAGGTCAGACGCATAGGCGATATCGTCGCATCACAAATATACTCTCCCACTCATAGAAGAACTTTGCAAGAGGCGACAATGAGTCAGTGATGTCACCTATAGTGTGTATAAGGCGAAGGGTGTCCGTTAGTCGTTGCAGAGATGCGGCTGCCCAGTGCGACTGGCGCGACCTGAGTCCGGGCGCAGACCTCGAGTTTCGTACCGAATGCTCGGCGAAGATGGGTTAGGGTGAGTCTAGTTCGAATGTTTTGGGAGAGTTCGTCAGGTTGCGGTACCCGTCTTTCGTGACGAGGACCATGTCTTCGATGCGTACGGCGCCGAGACCTGGGTAGTAGAGGCCTGGCTCGACGGTGACGACATGGCCTTCTTGGAGTAGTGACCCGGTTCGGCTAATGCGCGGCATTTCATGGATGTCGAGTCCAACCCCATGGCCGGTGCCATGAAAGTAGCCCTGCATGCGACCATTCACCAGGCCCGTCTGGTAGCCGGCTTTCTCAAATCGTCTTAA
Source organism: Nitrospirota bacterium (assembly GCA_039931295.1). GTDB lineage: Bacteria > Nitrospirota > Nitrospiria > Nitrospirales > Nitrospiraceae > Palsa-1315. The sequence goes on from JBDTSF010000279.1 coordinate 1,786, forward strand.
GATCCCTTGATGAATTCGCTTTCCATCGGCTCCGTCTTTGATTTTGGTGATGGCCTCTTCCTGCGCATCCAAGACCGTTTGGTAGAGCCGTTTCAGTTCGGGGCTCGGAGCCCCACGTACCACGGTCCTGGACATATCGGCGAAATACCGATTGGTCGCCGAGCGGGGAAACACGTCGAAGATAATGCTGCGGTGAGCCGGCAATGGCCCACTGCCTTCATTGTGAGGATCGCAGGCCTGCTCTCCCCCCGCCACAATGGTATGCTGGGCGACACAATCACACTCCATCAATGACACATTGATCAGCTTTTTCACTCGCTCCGAGGTCAGCGGGATCCCATCGAGCCACAGTTGATCGTTCTCAATTGAGGCCCGACGCAGCAGAGCGAACGCGACCGCCACTGCCTGTTCGGTGGCGCGCTGGGCGGCTTCGATTGAGCGCACTTCCTCGGCAGTCTTCACCATTCGTTCTTCATAGAATGGGTCCCGTTTCGGATACAGCTGGTATCCCAACGATTGAAACTTGAGGGCATGTCCAAATGGAAAGTTCGCAGGGACCAGTATCTGCGTAATACCGGCTTCTCGCAAGAGAATGTGGACCACCTCGACCACGCCTGGCTCGGCGATGCCCTGTGTCTTGGCTCGTCCTTCCACCTCAGAATACGAGAGCACTCGATCGACGGACGACTGATTCTTCGCGCGATCGATTTCGAGATCACTCATCACCAGAATACGTTCTCCCTTAATCTCGACATAGATAAAGGGATCCGGCGCCATAAACTTCGTGGCGTAATAGAGATTAGAATCGGTCTCGCTGGCAGCGATGAAGACCGTGGCGCGTTGAGTGTTTTGGGTGAGTGATGCCATAGTGAAGCAGGTCGGAATCTAACATGGGAGGGGGGGTCGGTCAAGGCGCGGAGGGAATCAGCTCAGGCACGGTGTCCTTGACGGCCTCTTTTTCTCCGTCAGGCGTCATCAGATCGATCGGCAGCATGACGGTGTTCTTTAAAATATCGAAGGCCAGTTGTGCCAGTCCCGTGACGCCGGTCGCAAACGACTTGATCGGCAGATACGTGACTTCCGGATCCTCGAGGGAACCTTTCACCGAAAACATCGCCGTCGCAAGGCCTTTGCGGTCGCCCGCAAAGAGCCGTCCAAAGAGTGGGATCGTTTTCAAAAATTGCGCATACGACCCGAACGGGCTGACAGCCCAGACCATATCGACTTGATCCGTCGGAAGGTCATAGTTGCCCGCAGCGGTAATCTTCACGATCGGACTATCGATGACCAGGTTCTCGGTCTCAAAGAGCCCGTGCTGCACGTGAACCGTCGCGGACACCTTATTATACGGCAACCCCTCTCTCTCCAAATCCACCTTGCCTTGGAGTACGGCCGGGAGATTCAAAATACTGATGATTTTCCAAACCGCCCGTTCCTGTGATTTAAAGATGCGTCCGTTTTCAAGCAGCACATCCAACTTGCCATCCAATGTGGGATAGAGTCCGTGCGGGTTCTTCCCATGTCCGCGAATCGTTCCCGTCACTCGAGCTTCACCTGTGACTCCGCGTCCTTTCTCCCCCGCCAGCTTCAACACGTCTTCCACCAGCAAGCCCGTCGCCCGAACCGCGAGTTCAGCTTCAGCCGGCTGCTTGGGCGGCAATTGCACCACGAGACGGCCGGCGACCTCACCATTGGCGGATTGGCCTGACACACGATCCAAATCGAGCACACCGTCTTGAATCGTGATCCGGGCGGCAAGACTCCCGAACTTGAGATGCTTGTACCGGCCATGCGCAATCGACGCGGTTGCCTGAACCTTGCTGGTCGCTGCGAGGAATTCCAGAAAATCTCGCATCGGCGACCGTTGGCCTTTTGGAATGAGAAGATCGAGATCCATCTGATTGGACTCGATCTTAGCGGTAATCGTGGGTTTCGTCGCCAAGTTGTGGACCGTTCCTTCCAACGCGACATCGCTATCGAGCAAGCGAAACGAGAGCCGCTTGATCTCCACATCGTTCTTCACAAATTGGACCCGCAAATACAAGTCCTGGATCGGCCCCTCGACTCCCTTGGCGTTCATCAGACCGTTATTCAACGCGAGCCACCCCGTGGTCTTCCAGGCTTTCCAATCGGGACCCTTGCCTTTCATGTCGAGCGACAACTCAATATTCCCCGCCTCAAACCCTCCCTTCGCAATCCATTCCGGCACGCGGGACAGCGACAGCGCGCTGGTCGAAAGCGCGGCATCTATGGAGAAATGCTCACCCAGCTGAATCTTTCCTTTCACTGGTAATCTAATCGGTGGCACAATCAGCTCAATCTTTTCGAGCAAGACCCCAGATCCCTCAGGAATCATCCCCTCAAATTCCACTGTAGCTTGGGCGCCAATCGGCTTTTCGATCAGACCTGGAAGCGTCACTTTCGATTCAGTCAGAACCACTTCACCTCGTAGATGTGGCGAGAGGGTCGATCCGGTTAATACCACGGCACCGTTGGCCAAACCTTCGAATGTCCCGGCCGGAATGGCGTGCGAGGGCACCAGCCTGGCCATGTGATCCGCATCGCCCTTGCCTCGAATCAAAAAGTCCTTAAACGCGCTGCCGTTCCCACCCGTAATGCCGCCACTGACCTGTAAGTCCAGATCACCCAACCGCCCCGTCACTTGATCGAACGTGGTTCCACCTTCCGACAATACGAATCGTCCCCCTAGCGCCGTCAGCCGTTCCGGCAATACTGGATTGGCCAGACTGACATACTTCACGATAATCTCCCCACCGGCAAAGGTGACGCCATCAGGTTGATTGAGCAGACCAACCATCCGAAACGTGGGAGCGGCATCGCCTTCGACGTCATGCGAATCGGCCAATACACGCGACAGCTGTTCCGACTTGACGGTCTTTGCGAGAAATTGCACCAGATCCGCTGCGGTCATGGTCCCGACCACATCCATTTCGAGCCATGGTCCTGTTTCCAAAAATGACACGAGCGCCTTGCTCTCCTTCATGTGAATCGTGCCATAGAGTCCGTTCAGATTCGAGATCTTGAGACGGCCGACTTCGACGAACACGACCGCCGATAAATCTTTAGCAGGAACACGGCTCTGTCCAATCAGCGCCTGTCCTTGTTTTACGCGAAACTCCCCCGTCAACGATAACTGTGTCCCCTCCACCGACGATCCCGTGACGGTCGCGGAGACCACTTCCACGATCCCGTCGATCTCCCGATCCTTGATGACTACCGGCAGCTGTGGATGTATCCACTCAGCCGGTAGGGTCTTGAGCAACTGGCTCATCAGAACTGGAGGCGCCGCAACGGTCATTGCAAATGTGGGCTGAGTCGTCAGCAAACCTGAGAGGCTTGCTTGGCCAGTAAGTCGCAGCTGCTCGAGATTCGCGGATAGGTCGGACAAGACGACATCATAGCCTGCGACGCCGGGCACGGCCCGGACATGGCTGTGCCCATTCACAACCCCTCGCAGTTGCTCTGGAACCGGTCGGGGCCCTAAGAAACCGGCCGCCTCTCGCAAGTCAAGATTGGACGCATCGAGTGTGCCGTCGAATTGGAGGGCGATCGGCGAACCGGAGGAGTCGTCTCTCGCCAAAGTCGGCTGTAGAGCGGTAGTGATCGCGCCTGTGAGGGAAATTGACGAGCGGCCCTTATCACCTGTGTGACCGGCAGAGAGGTGGAGGTCTGCCTCCCCCCGCTCTGCTCTCACGAGCAACGACGCCTCCACCGACTCGAACGCCATCGATCGCGTCCCCTCTGGGCGCATGTCGTCGATAATGTCCAGCTTCCCGTTCACCAGCGTCGCTTCACGGATCTGGAAAATCCGACTGATCGTCTGGACGGTATCCGGATCGGCTCCCTTACCCTGGGCCGCTTGATCGAACAGATTCCAGTGCCCGGTACGATCACGCCGAAGCGTGAGGGTCGGCTCTTCGATCAGCAGTCGCTTCCCCACCACCTGCTTGCGCAACAGCGGGAGAAATCGTAAGACTAAATCCAGTTTCTTGGCCGATAACAGGATGTCATCGGAATTCCGATCGTGAATCGCAACCTGCGTCAGCTCTAATCGGATGCGAGGGAACAGAACCAGCTTGATGCGGTGCACATCAATCTTTCGGCCAATGCTCTGTTCCAACTGCTGAAGGAAAAAGTCTTTGACGTAATCATCGCCCGTCAAGTAGGTCGAAAATATAAGAAACGCGCCGCCGCCGATCAGCAGAATCACAATCAGCGCGACAGCAAAACGCGTTCGAACCACTCCTGCTCCCTGAATCGATCGTCCTCGGTGGGTAAACTCGCTTCATACCGACATTGGCACAATCATCTTACCGAATCTCCCATATGAAATCTACGAAACCTGCGTCTTGACAAGGAATTCTTCATTTCTCGCATCCGGCATTCAGCGGGCGCCGATGCGATGAGTCGCGCTCGAAGGTTATGCGAAAGTTCAGTCCATGGATCTCGACCTGACCCTCAATCGTCTTCGTCTTGGTGAACTGTTTTAGTACACCGCGATAGAGGCGAGCGGGCCGAGACCCATCTTCGCCAGATCGATCACGAGTTCGTCGGTCGTGTTTGCCAAAACCGTATCCCAGAGGCTGTGCTGTTGTGGGAGAATGGCTTCCTCCGGCTCGAACAAGAGGTCAAACCCTTTGGATGCCGTCGGCCGCATGGGGTAACGCCGATCGTAGATCATCCCATAGGTTGGAATGCCATAGAGAACCTGCCAATTTCCCAAGATGAAATGCAGCTCTGTGCCATGAGCATAGAGTCCACCTGTGGTGATGATACGCTTGGCAGACGTCTGCGGTTGACTGAGATAAAACGTCACACGTTCATCCGGTTTGGCTGCGGCAAAGGCCTCTGCGATTTTCCGAGACAAGAGCCTGAGTTCCTCGGGGCGAAACGCCGGCACCAACGACGCCTCTCCCTGCAGCCATCTTTGCAGCCAGATCCTATGTTCCTTAACTGAGATGCCGCCGAGGATGCGGGAAACATCCTCGGCGCGCATGGCCTTCGGATGCGCATGTGCGCTAGGAAGCCATTCCGGCAAGACCGTCTCGTCGCGCTCAAGCCTCACATAATTGACCGGATCTTCATAGACCGAACGATAGGGCACCATAGGAATGGCGCAGCCGACGAGCAGCGCACACAAGAGCGCACCTCCTACAGCGTAAAACGTGCAACGTGAAACGACAATCCGGACCATGCCTGTCTTTCCCCTCACCTTTCACGTTTCACGCTAGTCTGTGATCGCGACCGTCATCTCAACTCGTTCAAGCGGATTGTCTCGGCCATCCCGTTTCATGTTGACCACCTTATCCGCCACGTCCATCCCGCTCACCACTTCACCAAATGCCGTATACTGCCAATCGAGAAAATTCGCGTCGGCGACACAGATGAAAAATTGCGAGCCGGCGCTGTCCGGGTCGTTCGAGCGAGCCATGGAGAGCACTCCACGCTTGTGCGGCTTACTATTGAACTCGGCCTTCACTCGATGTCCAGGTCCTCCCATCCCGTGCGACGCACGGTCAGGGCTCTTGCTGTTGGGATCGCCGCCCTGAACCATGAAACCGGGAATGACCCGGTGAAACGTCGTGCCGTTATAGAGTCCTTCCCGGGCCAACTGTGTAAAGTTCTTCACGTGCCCCGGCGCCACATCATGATAAAACCGCAAGACAATCTCGCCCAACTGCGTCCCCTTGCTGCTGATGGAAATGGTGGCTCGTGTGTTAGCTGTCGGCTCTGACATCGTCCTCTACCCTTTCTTGGTTAACGAAAATGGAAGGGCGCCGGAGCTTCCCCTCCCTCAAGACCCTGATTGATAGGATTCCACGTTCGTCCGTCGTCGTCGCTTCGGAACGCCCCGTCGCTTGTACCGGCATACAACACTCCCGCTCCGGACTCGATCAACACTTGGATGGCCATACTCGTCAAGCCCTTATTGAGCGGCACCCACTGGCGGCCCTTGTCGTTCGTTCTGAAAATGCCGTGCCCTGTCGCCACAAAAAGACCCCGGTTATTGCACACAATCCCGCGAATCGAATCGTTCGGCAGTGCCCGGCTGATGGGCCGCCAGGTGACACCCCCATCGGTACTCCAAAAAACACCTCCGTCGAAGGTGCCGGCATAGATGCCACCATCTGAATCAATCGTCAAGACGCGAATAAAGTTCTCCGTCATCCCTTCGTGATCTTTGAGTCCTTGCCGCTCACGCACCCAACCGGTCGATTGAGCCTTAAATCGTAAGACCCCTTTCCCGGAGGTACCGGCAAACAACGTCCCGTCTGACGAGAGAGCCAAGGCATGGACCAGGATGTCGTCCAAACCGGTGGTGACGACTGCCCAGCTGTCAGCGGTCAACCGATAGACCCCATCGCTCGTCCCTGCGTATACCCCATTATTGACGGCAAGAAGCGCTTTAATTTCTAAACGCTTGAGCCCGCTATTGATCGCCTGCCAGCTCTTCCCTTGATCACGCGAACGAAACACTCCACCACGGAACGTTCCCGCATAAATGGCGCCATCTTTCCCCGTCATGAGCGTCAGAATAAAGGGATCGGTCACGCCCTGGCCAGATTTCGTCCAGTTGATGCCGCGATCCTCACTGCGAAAGAGACCGAGGCCAAACGATCCGGCATAGATCAGGTCGCTCCCAACAGAGGTGAGGGCCTGAATGCTCGTCGCCTGCTGACCAAAGGAGCCGTACTGAAGCTGGCTTTCTCCATGACCAGGGGTTTGTGGTAGAGCAGGAGGACTCGGTGAGGGCGCCTGAGTGGCAGCCCCCACGATCCCGCCTGCACTCCATATACTCAGCGCAAGAATTGTCGATAGAATTTGAGCCCGCATCATCATCTATCCAGTTACCCCCGCAGGATGCTCAAAAGACCGTCCAGCAAGGCCTCAGCGAACGATCACTCACGCTATAAAGGGATGGTTGGGATGATCCCAACAGCGCGCAATATTCAACCCAACCCTCAGCGCGCCAAGACGCGCTTTATCCCGAGCGAGGGCCTTCCAATTCCTATACCTCCCTTTAGGGGAGTGATCAAGGCTG
>JBDTSF010000280.1:0-12773 GCA_039931295.1 Nitrospirota bacterium
TCGTCTCAAACTGGACCCTAGCAGGGCGCTCAGAAACAAATGCTCTTTTGCAATCGTTTGCCTGTGCGTGTCCGTACGCAAAAAGGTCGATCCGCTGCTACTACGGGCCTCCTGTCGGCGGGTTCGTCCCGCTGACCCTCACTGTGCTGCGCGAGTACGTATCGGGTCCTCATGGCTCTATACGCCGATCTCACAATGGTGCCGAAATGGTTTTTTGTAGTCGCCTGATCGTGCTTCTCATCAGTTTTCCTCATCCATGATTTCCTCGTTCATGATCCTGAGATCTGCCCGTTTCTGCCCCGTATTTTCATAATTCCTGTACAAAAAATTAGACAGTCTATCTGATTGAAATTGCAGCGCTGGTGATTTCAGCCTGCTCATAACTGTCTAGTTTTGTGGAAATTTGACCGACGCGTGTCTATCGGTTTCTCCCGACCGTCGATTGCGAATTGCAAATACTGATGCGGGGCAAGTGGCTCATTTCTGTCGGTAGCTGTGTCGGGGTATGTAAGTTGCGAACATGTATGTTCGCTGGTGAAGGTCTGGGTGATTAGGACCGGCCTCCGAATGACCCTCTCCTCCGCAAGGAGGAAACCTTCACCAGCTCTTAGCAAGAGCGGGCCGATGTCGTTAGTGAAGATCGTTTGCGGGAATATGGGCGATCAGGATGGCCGGAGCCGACCCCCCCCCAATGAATACATGGTTCAATCAATCCTTACAAAAGGAGGCCGAGGTATGAGGTCCTTTCGCGTTCAACCACGTCGTCAGCGGCGGCGCAGCAGCTTGTCGATCATGCTGCATAGCATCCTATTGGCAGGCAGCTTGGTGGCGACGCCATGGCTGTTTGCCGCAAGTCCAGGTGAGTCGTCGCATGAAGGGCATGCGACACCGGCTGCGATGCCGGGCTGGACCCAGCAACTAAAAGGGCAGACGGTGGTGGAAAATGCCATCGAAGGTCGTGCCGGCAACGCAGAGAAGATGGAAATGCAGCATCATCGTCTGATGGAGAAGCTCGAACAGCAGGCGCAGAAGGATGCCAAGGCGCAGCAGACGTCCGGCGCGTTCAACGAGATGTCGATGATGCACCAGTATATGGGCCAGGATGGCAGTAGCTTCTTGCTTATGTCAGATGGGTCCAAAGGTGAACCGGTGATGGCGTCGGGCGGGAAGTGCCCGGCCGGTGTGCCGGTTAAGCAGTACGATGTCTCGATGATCAATATCGAGATCACGCTGAATCGCTGGCTCGATTTCTATCCGGGCTATATGTATGCATTGACCCAGGATCTCGATAAGATCCGCAGCGAGGAAGCCAAGAACAAAGAGGCTCGCGACAAGGATGGCTTCGATCCCGGAGCTGTGACCACCGGGTTACAGGGTGACATGATTCAACCCTTGGTATTGCGCGCCAATCAGGGCGATTGCGTCAAAATGACGCTCCGCAATCAGATGGAGAGCGAGGACGGCAGCCTGTTTATCAGCGCTTCCAGCATGATCGTGAGTACCACCGGCAAGCCGGCCACCACGACGAATCCAGAATCCATCGTGGCTCCGGGCAAGGCGCAGGAGTTCGAGTGGTACATTCACCCGCAGATGCAGGAGGGAGTCCGGCAGTTTCACTCGTACAGCCATGACCGCGAACTGACCGTGCTAGGTCTCTTCGGCGCATTTATCGTGGAGCCAAAGGGGTCTAACTATCTCAATGCCCTCGGCAGTGGTGGCCCAGCACCGGAGGCCAGGAGTGGCTGGGAGGTGAATATTGATAACGGGTCAGGCCCTGACTTCCGCGAGTTCGTGCTCTTCTATCACGAGATCGGCGACGAAGCGTTCCGCCCGCTGAATAAGAAGGGCGACTTCCTGCCCCAACGCGATCCGTTGACGGATGCCTATCGTCCAGGCGGTCGCGCAATCAACTACCGCAGCGAGCCGTTCGGCATCGATCAGATGCATCTGCAGCACGAGTATTTCGGATTTGAAGACGAATCGATGGCCTACAGTGCCTATACGTTCGGCGATACGCCGACCACGATTGCCCGTGGTTATCTGGGAGATCCGGTCAAGTGGCGGCTGGTTCATGGCGGGTCCGAAGTGTTCCACTCCCACCATCCACACAGCGGTACGATCCGTTGGCAACGGAGCCCGCGTGCCGATCAGGAAGAGCATTGGTATAAGGGGCAGGATGGGCCGGTCAAGTATCCGGTCGTCCGGACGAAGTCCGATCGCGTGGACGTGGAAGTCATCGGTCCGTCAGAAGCCTTAGACCTCGAGCCGGAATGCGGCGGCGGCGGCTGCCAACATTTGGCGGGGGAATTTCTGTACCACTGCCATGTTGCGCACCACTATGTTGCGGGGATGTGGGGGTATGGCCGGTTTTACAATACACTCCAAGTGGGTGCCTCGCACACCGATAGCATGCCCGATCTCAGGGAGTTGCCGGATCGTCAGGGCCGGATGAGGCAGGGAGTCTCATCCGACAAACTGATCGGATCCACGGTCGATTGGTTCGGTAAGACGTTCAAGATTGTCGACAAGAGCCAGAAGACTAACTGGAAATCCGATCCGGTCATCGTGAACATTAAAGATTGGGTCGAAATGTTTGTGCCTGCCCAAGGTCAACCAGGCCACACGAACGATGAAAAGGGCCAGATCATGGCCTACGATTCGACCGTGTGGGACTGGAAGTGGGACGGTAATATTGCCAGGGGCGAGCGGGAAAGCACCGCACAGAATCCGAAGTACGCATGGGCAGCCAAGTGGGATGACAGCACCAGGCCAGCTATCCTCTTCGATCAAACCACGGGGAAAATGGCCTGGCCGCTCTTTAAGCCGCACTTCGGCAAGCGGGTGCCGTTCTCTGCAAACCACAACGGCGCTCCCTGGCTGGAGCCGATTCACCAGGATGCCAATGGTGAACGAACCTCCGAGCCGGCTATGCCGGGCGAGCAGGGCCGATGGAGTCTCTGCCCCGACAATGCCAACAAGAAGCATTACAACATTCACTTCGTCCGCATGCCGATTACCCTGGCGAAGGCCCAGGGGAAAGAGCCGGCTATGGTGGACAAGGACGGGCTGATCTACGTGCTCCATGAAGAGGAACGGTTGACCAGGGGGAACGACGACCTGAAACTCCCGGCAGTCATTCGGGCGAATGTGTATGACTGTGTGGACCTGTTGCTGACCAGCGAATGGGACGACGACGATTACACGAATTTCCAGTCGTCCAAGATCAACATCCATCCCCACTTCTTCCAGTTCGACACGGGGAATTCGGATGGTGTGATTTCCGGGTTTGAGTACGAAATGTCGGTTCGGCCCTTCACGATGTGGGGGAAGAAAACCAAGCATGGATTGCCGGCGCCGATGGTTGCGAAGATTGTAGGTGGTGCGAAAGCGGGGGCTGCATCCATCAAGATTCAGATGGCGCCGGGCGCCACGGCGTTCCATGTCAACACGGAAGTGATGGTCGGGATGGACTGCCTGGAAAAGGGCAACGACCCGGCGGCCTCATTGCCTCGGGACAAGAGCTGTCAGGAAGTGGCTCGCATCAAGGAGATCAAGGGCGATCAGGTCACGTTCTTCAAGCCATTGAAGAACAGCCATCCGGCTGGCGATCTGGTGTCGCCGGAGTTCGTGCGGTATCGGTGGTGGGTAGATGTCGATATGGGGACCGTGTTCTGGCATGACCATGCATTCGGCGCGACGACCTGGCCCCACGGCGGGTTCGGTGTGACGATCGTGGAACCGTTCGGGTCCACCTATCATGATCCGAAGAACGGTAAATTGGTGTACAGCGGTCCCATTGCCGATATCCACAGCAACGAACCGATCGGGGCAGGGGTGAGCGGGAGCTTCCGCGAGTTGATGGTGTCGATCCATGACACTGTTCCTCATACGGTGAATACCATCGAGGCGGGCAACCCGCCTGGGCAACCTATCGAGGTGGCACTGGAAGCCGGCAAGACCGTATCCTTCCAGATGCCGGAGAAGATCCTGGCGGCGCCGAACAAGTACATCAACGGCGGCACGCATACGACCGGCAGCGGTTTTAACTTCCGCGCGGCGCCGTTTGCGCAGCGCTTGTCCAACAATCCGGATACGTCGAAGCTGTTCAGCAGCGCGATTCATGGAGACCCGGGTACGCCGTTGCTCCGTGCGTACACAGGGGACACCATGGTGTTCCGTCTCTTGCACCAGCTGATGAACGAATCCCATGTTTGGACCATTTCAGGCCATACCTTCCTGACGGAACGGTATGCGGCGGATGCCAATCGGAAAAACTCAATTCACGTCGGGATTGCCGAACGGTATGACCTCGTGAGCAAAGCGGGCGGATTCCAGGGCATGCCGGGTGACTATATTCACTTCAACGGCAGAACGTCACACTTCGCCGAAGGGGGATGGGGTATCGTGCGCGTGCTCGACAAAGAGGTGGCGGATCTGAAGTCATTGCCCAGGGGAACCAATCCTCTGGGGATTCCAGCCACGCCGAATTCCATCTGTCCGTCCGATGCCCCGGTGAAGAACTTCAACGTTGTGTCCTTGGACCGTCCGTTGAAGCTCCACCCGAAGGCGCCGGATGTGATCGAAGTCGACTTCGAGCGCAAGATCGAAATGACCGTACCGGAAGGCAAGATCTTCGCGCTGGAAGGAGAAGCGACTACGGTGGCGGGCACTGTGATGCCGAATCCGCTCACGCTGCGTGCCAATCTTGGCGACTGCATCAAGGTCCATCTGAAGAACAAGATGAAGGCGAGCCGGGCGTCATTCTTTGCGCCGGGCCTGGCTTTCGATCCGAGAGACAGTCAGGGCCTGAACGTCGGGAACAACCCCGGCGATCAGACGATTGCCCCTGGAGAGAGCCGCACCTACACCTACTATGCGCATCCTGCCAACAAAGAAACGACGTCCCTGGTGTGGGACGGTGGCAACATCGTCGTCAATCCGCGGAACGGATTGTACGGAGCGGTGGTCATCGGGCCGAAGGGCTCTCAGTATCGGGATCCTGTTACCGGGGCCGATATCTCGCAGAAGAATTCATGGAGAGCGGATGTCATTGTGGACGCGAGCCTGCCAGAGAACGTCGGGAGGCGGAACTACCGTGATGTGGCCCTCTTCTTCCAGGACGAGGACAACATCATCGGCACTGCATTCATGCCGTATGTGCAAAACGTCGCAGGATTGACGTCGGTCAACTATCGTGCGGAACCCTATAAGTTCCGTGAGGAGCAAGGCTGCTCGCTGGGCAAGATTTTCCAGCCCTGCGTGGTGGACAAGCCCGAAGATCCGGTCACGCCTCTGATCGAGGCGCATGCCGGTGACGCGATTCGCATCCATGTGATCGGCGCGAACAGCGAACAGAACGGGATGTTCGGGGTCGAAGGCCATGAGTGGCCGATTGAGCCCTACATGCCCGGTGCCGACATGATCAGCGTGGTGGAGTATGCCGGGTCCGAGATCCTCGATGTCTTTATCCGTGGCGGCGCGGGTGGCCCGTATCGCCAGGTCGGAGACTTCGTGTGGTCCAATGCGCGACTGCCCTACACGCAGTCAGGACAATGGGGTTATCTCCGTGTGTTGCCGATCGGTGACCCACGGATCCAACCGCTTGGGGCTCAGGGAACGGGTGCCAAGCAAGCGGAACTGAAACCGCAGCCCCAGGCTATTCCGACGGCGATGAAGTAGTCGAGAGCGGGAGAGTGTCGGTCAAGGGGGGAGCTGCGCGTGATGTGTGGTTCTCCCCTTTTCTTAGCGGAAAGGCGCCAGCCGAGACGCACGATGTACCCACATGAGGAGCAGCAGATATCAAATAGGGCGGCACGGCGGATTGGGTTGGTCTTGGCAACTAGTCTGATCGCGTGGAGTCTTCTGTTTATTCCCGTGGTACATGCCGATCATTTGTCTCCTAAGCACGATCCTTGGGCCCAACCTTGGGAGTTAGAACGGTTGGCGTTGCTGGATGTTCCCGAGGGTATGGTTTCTGTTCCGGGAGGGCCGTTCTTGATGGGTAGCGACCCCAAGGTGGATCGCGCAGCCGGACCTCAGGAATTACCGCAGAGGCCTGTCTCCCTCGACACTTTTGAGATCGATCAGTACGAGGTGACCAACGTTCATTATCTTCGATTCGTGTTGGCCACAGGCACGGCCTGGCCGCCGTTTTGGATGCAAGACCCGTTTCTCGAAAAAATGGCCTCGCATCCGGTCATCGGGGTGAGTTGGGAAGAAGCCGATGCCTATTGCCGGTGGATAGTGAAACGCCTTCCAACGGAAGCGGAATGGGAAAAGGCCGCACGAGGCGAGGATGGGCGCGTCTTTCCCTGGGGGAACGAACCGGCCGGGTGGATGAAAAGCAATATCGCGCACCCAGGGTCAAAGCGTGGGTTTAAGTATCCGCCGCTGGCCAATGTGAATCGGTACGACAAGGGCGTCAGTCCCTATGGTGCCTACCAAATGGCTGGTAACGTCAGTGAATGGGTGGCCGACTGGTTCGACCCCGAGTATTACCAGCGCAGCCTGCCGGACAATCCGACGGGCCCGGCAGTGGGAGAGCTCAAAGTCTTTCGCGGTGGATCCTGGAACGAAGATCCGGAGGTCGCGCGATCCGCTGGACGAAATGCCGGCACACTGGATCGTAAGAGTTATCTGACGGGTTTACGTTGTGCGAAATCAACAACAGGCAAGGGGCTAGAGGCCAAAGACGAGGGAGCCGAGTCTGCCTCCCCCTTGCCTCTTACTTCACGTCATGTAGCTAGGGACTAAGGAGGCCGAATCATGAATGCAACGCGAGTGGGGATATTGGAGACAGTGAATCGTGCAGTCAAGGCGACCCTTGTCATGGCAATGGCCCTGGCCACCGCGAACGTCGCCTGGGGGCTCGATACGCAGGACATTACGCTGGAGTGGACGGAGGCAGGGAAAAAGATCGCCGCAGAGCGTGTCGCCAACTGGAAGATCAAGAATGAGATGGTCTTGGTGCCGGCCGGTGAGTTTGTGATGGGCAGCGATAAGAAGACGGATCGGCTGGCCTATCGGAGCGAGATTCCTCAGCGGCTGGTCTATTTGGATGCCTTCGAAATCGGCAAGTACGAAGTGACGGCGCTGGAGTATCTCAAATTTGTGCTTGCCACGAACCGGTCGCCGCAGTTGGATTGGCGATATGACGGGGGAAACTTCCAAGAGCCGATGGCGCACCATCCCATCATGCACGTGTCTTGGTATGACGCCGATGCCTACTGCAAGTGGGATGGCAAGCGGTTGCCGACTGAAGCGGAATGGGAGAAGGCGGCGCGCGGGGTGGATGGACGGCTCTTTCCCTGGGGCAAAGAATATGCTGGGCCGACCAGGGCCAATTTCGGACGGACCGGGCTCTCCGGTCCGGTGCGGGATCGTCCAGAACGGCTGCTGCTCTATCCCCCGATTATTTCGGTCGACCGATACGAGAAGGCCGTAAGTCCCTACGGGTTGTATCAGACGATTGGGAATGTCGCTGAATGGGTCGCGGATTGGTACGATCAGGACTATTACAAAACGGCACCGGATCGGAACCCATTAGGTCCGGAGACCGGCAGCCAGAAGGCGTTCCGTGGTGGCGGTTGGATGGACAGCACGACAACGATGCGCGTGGCGATGCGGAATGGGACCGATCCCACTACGAAGATCAATTGGATGGGATTCCGTTGCGCACGGGATGTGAAGGACTCCGGGGAATCACAGGAAGCAAAGCCACAGCAGAGTAGCTTGCAATAACACATGCGAGCGAGGGCCGAGTGCGGGGCAGGGTAGAACCTACGTCGAGGGACATCGGTTCTATGGGAATGAGGTAGAATCTCTGGAAGCCTGTCTTCCTATGACGAACGCTATCCTCCTCCCAGTGTAACTGTGTATGTCAGATCTGCATCGACACGTCGCACTTTCACCGCGACTTTCTGCCCAGGAGTAGTCCGCTCGATTAGATAGTTCTTGAGCTGGGCCGCATCGAGAATTTCCGTGTCCTCGATCGCCAGCAAGATGTCGTGCTTTTGAATGCCGGCTTCTTTCGCCGGGTCGGCCACATCCTTGACGGCCATGCGCCATTTGGTTCCATCCTTCACCGAGGTCATGTGGATCCCCATTTTCGAGAACGCGAGCGGCTTGCCTGTGAGAGCCGCATTCACAATCCGCTCGGCAAGCGTCCCCGGAATGGCAAAAGTCATGCGGCTGCAGTGGGCCTGCGTCTCTTCTTTTTCAGTTTGGATAATGGCGTGCATAATCCCGACAATCTCTCCTTGGGCGTTGAACAATCCGCCTCCCGAATTGCCGCTGCAGGCTGAGACATCTGCCTGGATCAAACGTGTCTCGACAGTTTGGAGGAAGGTGTTCGTATTTCCAAGGCGACCGAAGGCTATGGTGGGGCCCCAGCCGAGTGGATAGCCGACGGTGAAGACTTCCATCCCTGGGGCGACCTCTCCAGTGGCGAACGCTGTTCCTGCCTGCAGTTTGGATCGGTGCGGTTCGGCGACACGGTAAATGACCACGTCCATGAACGCGCTGTCACCGACGAGGTCGGCAGGGAGCTCGTGGAGATCAATGGTGAGGATGCGCACATGTTTCTGGATAAGAGTGCCGGTCGAGAGGTCGTGTTTCTCTGCAGCATGTCTGGCGGTAATGATGTAGCCATCTCGCAAGTGAAACCCGGTCCCTCTGACGACGATCTTCCCTGGTTTCTCTGGCGTGCGTTGATCTTGGGTATCCTCCAGGATGCCGACCGTGGCTTGTTTCGCACGTAGAAATGTTTCCTGGCTCAGTGGCGTCGGCTCTGCACTGAGAGAAGTAGTGAACATTGTGACGCCGGCAACAACCACAAAAGCCAATATGCGTGAGGAGGGTGAAGGGAAGAAATGACGGATGCGCATGGATGGTCCTTCCGAGCGAAGCCTACGTAAAAACAGGTTCTTCTATGTTTCGAACTTTCCCTTTCCGCTTTATTATTTCACGACGTCCATCGCGCACCTAAAGCCAGTCGATTCGTTTCTAATTGTTGGGTCGCTGTCCACGCGGGTAAAGATACGGACTGTGGGAGTCTCGTTTTGCCAGCCGGCTCCTCGAATGACTTTCTTTGTGCCTGTCTCCGGGCCTTTGGGATTCTTCGTCGGGCTTATCTCGTAATACTTGGCATCGTACCAATCGTTGACCCATTCCCAGACGTTGCCGGCCATGTCGTACAGGCCGAACGGGCTTTTGCCCGCTTCATAGCTCCCCACAGGCATGAGGGTCTTCTCGCCGATCCATTGTTGATTGAAGTTGAGATGTTTCACGGTGGGCTCGACATTGCCCCAGGGAAATCGTCGATCGGCGGTGCCTTTTGCCGCCTTTTCCCATTCGGCCTCGGTTGGGAGCCGTCTGCCCGCCCACGTGCAGTAGGCACTGGCATCAAACCAATCCACATTGATGACGGGTCGATCGGTCAGTGAATCAGGAATGGCGTCTCCTTGCCAGAGATTTCGCGTCGGATTCCTGGAATTCTGTGGAACACGATGGCCTGTGGCTTTAACGAACTCCAGGTAGCGACCGTTTGTCACCTCAAATGTATCGATAAAGAAGGTGTCCACCATCACATCATGGCGTGGATATTCATCGCGGCCACCATCCCGATCGCCTTGTGGAACACCCATCGGGAACGAACCGGTCGGGACCTCAACCATCGGCGCACCATCTTTAGTCGTGGGTGGTGCGAGCAGGGCCTGAGGCGGTTGATCAGCTGCGAAGAGCGGGGGTAGGTTGAACAGGATATAGAACATCGTCGAAACAAGTATTGACCAGACAGACATCGGTGTGGACTCCTTCTTCAAGATTGGGAACGAGAGTATCGTACCATATGAGTCAGCGAGGAAGCACAGCTGGTGGCTCGATTGAGGTAAATCGGATAGGTTCCTCGTAGTTTTCAGTGTAGATAGCAAGGTAACTTGCTATCTACACCCTCTGTTCATGGGTTTGCAGCCAGGGGCTCGAGCACCTTGGGCACAAAGAGGTGCGGGGGCAGATTGAGCAAGTACTGAAAGATCCTGTGCCTGTTGTCTGCAACATAGATATAGAACTGCGAGCCGTTATTGTTGGGGCCCGTGTGCTATCTCGAGTTGCATTTAGACTACTTCAGGTTTCGGTCGGCACAGGAGTTGACGGACCCTGAGCTGATTGCCTACTCGGCCAGCCCCTCGGTACGTGCCTCCACAAGGCTGCGGTGCCTTCTGGCAAATAGTTCGATTGAGGCGGTTTGCTCTCGGAAGCCGGGATGCTTTCTCAGAGGGAACAGCGTATTCTGCTGCGGAAAATCTGAGCGTAATCTAACCTGTCTTGGGTTGCCTTGGACGAAACAAGCGAAAAAATTTGTGATCTCTGGATGAATGTATGATCGCAGAATCTGGCTTCTGACTTTCATCGCTTTGGTATAGTGTAGGCGTCAAAATGAACCCTGTCTTCCCAAGTTTTTTTGGCGAACCGCCTTCAAAAGCCAAAGGCATTGCCGAAGTCGCAAGGAGATTCTCTATTGATCTCGGTCTCGCTTGAAATCACCGGCTCACGGCATCACTGCGTGCTGTCGCTTCACGCCCTCCCTCCGAATGTCACCAAGCTCCAGGTCAAGGCCGACTTCGAAAAACTGGCCCAGGGTGGACGCCTCCCCAGCGTGAACGCGGAGGAGGCCTCGGAAATTTACCGGAGCCTCTTTCGGAAAGTCAACGAGGCCGTGGCCTCCCCCAGTGAGACCTGATGCGACACAGATTCATATGGCGTGCAACCGCGCTCTCTCTCCTTATCATCATGGGAGGTCTACAGGACGCGGGGGCTGGATCGAGGTCATCACCGGAACTAGCCCGCCATTTGACCGGGATCGCGGGGTTGGCCAAGTCGTCACCGTTGGTGACCATCCCAGCCGGTCCGTTCTTGCTCGGCAGCAAGCGAGTGGACGACGATCCCTATGGAGACTGGACACAGTTCGACGACACGGAACTCCCCCAACATCGAGTCTGGCTGGACACCTACGAGCTGGATCGCGATGAAGTGAGCCTCGGGGAATACCTTGCGTTTTTACAACAGCGGAAGCTCTATCCATCCGACGAGCTCCAGAAACTGATCTGGCATGTGATCACGATCCACTTCGTCGCGGACCAGACCCTGAGCCGGTGGCCTGCACTCTATGTTACGTGGTCCGAGGCGAATGATCTGTGCATGGCAAAGAGTGCACGGCTTCCGACCGAGGCTGAATGGGAAAAAGCGGCGCGAGGGACCGATGGAAACCTATTCCCCTGGGGGACAACCGCCCCCAACCCCACCGTGGCCATGTTCGGCCAGCACCACGTCCATGAAATCCCCATCCTCGCCCCGGTGGATTCGCATGAGGCCGGCAAGAGCCCCCATGGTCTCCACCACATGGCGGGAAATGTCGCCGAATGGGTCCAAGACTGGTTTGGACCTGATTACTACGCGTACATGCCGGAGCGTAATCCGCCGGGCCCGACCAGCGGGCGTTACAAGAGCGTGCGTGGTGGTTCGTGGAAGAGTCATCGGATCATGCTCCGAACGGCGACTCGTGGTGGCTCAGCGCCCGATCAACGGTTGGCCACAATCGGCTTCCGCTGTGCGAAATCACCCGTCCCTGACGATCAACCCTTCAGTCCAAAGTAGACCATCCTTGTAAGGCGCGAGCCCCGTGGTCGAATTTCTTTCCTATGGGTCTGTCAAGCAGTGTACATGATCTCCGTACCGTCGTTCGTGCCTGACAGCCCGCTCAATCTTATCAGCTCCGTCGATCCCAAGAATCCGTTCAACCCAATCAACAGTGTCGATCCCGGCTATCCAACGAATCCCATCAAGCGCGTTAACCCGAACAGCCCCGTTGATTCGATTCATGGAGTCAATCCCAACAATCCGCTCAACCCGATCAATCGCTCCAATCCGAACACGCCATTCAAATAATTACGCTGAATGAAGCCTGCGCAGGCTGCGAGGTTCTCGCCTTGACACTCCCCATGGACGGCCTAACTTCCCCCGAGTCTTGGGCACATTCGATATGGACGACCGCTTAAGCCGATGGCGAGAGATTCAGAGTCGAATGGCTCACGGCGGCGAGTATTGCGAGGAGTGGCCTAAAGACATGACACGTCCATGAGGCAGGCCGGAGATGCCCGATCCTCCCGACGTGGGCAACATGCTGTTTACATTCGTAGTTCCAACCAGACAGGAGGGGGAAAACAAGAGAACGCACTTTTATTTGCGCGTGAAGCGTCGTTCGTTCGGGAGCGGGATTGCTGGTTTCATGTTGTCAGGAAACAGCTGCGAAAACTATAAACTAGAAACGTGCAACCTGAAACGCTTGGGCGAGATATGCCTCACGAGGAACGTGCTGTCGCGCCGAACAGGCCTTTTTGCCCTCTTGTTTCAGATTGACAGGATACGGTAGGATTTCATATATATACTCGGTCCCAGAGCAGCCTCGCCAGCATGTCGTCGATCGAGCACACCAGAGAGGAAGCTATTCCCACCTTTCTCTCATCGTACCGGTGGATAATATAGGTAGGGAACAGCGCGCTAGCAATCAGGGTCTATCGTTAATCACAAGGAGGCAGTCCCATGAAGAGTGCATTATCAATCATATTTGGTGTGGCAGCCGTCGCGTTTGTCGCGGTGCCTCTCACCTCGTTCGCAGGCGGAACGATTGCCGGCAAGGTGACCTTTGCTGGAAAGTCTGAGCAAAAAGAATTTTTGTTTTCGAAGTTCCCCAATCCCAAGTTTTGCCCCAAGAACCC
>JBDTSF010000281.1:0-2540 GCA_039931295.1 Nitrospirota bacterium
CAGGGCTGGCCTGGTGAGTGAGGGGCTTACACCCACACGAGCCGGAGCATGCTGATCACGGCGCCTTCCCATCTTTCGATCACCTGAGGAACCGATCCCGACACAGGGCGAATTGGACGTAGAGATGCGGATGATGGGCCCGCAGTTCCACATATTCTTCGAGGATGGTCTTGAGCACGTCCTCCGGCGACAACGTATTCTCTTCACCCACCTCCGTCAGCACGCCAAACTCCACTTCACTCAACATCAGGTGCACACATGTCGTGACCTCCATCGAACAACAATAATGGACTGTAATATCAACCGCACGCACATCTCGAGCGTTAAGACGCCGGGGTGACACTCGCGACAGTGAATCCATCTCGGGGATTCCACTCCCGCATCTTCTGTCGGAGTCGCCGGACTTCCTGTGCACTCCCCAACAACATCATCTGCTCGGGTCGCCATCGTTCCACTCCCTCCACGATTCGATTGATGAGCCACCGTTCACCCGCTTCGGGATGCGCACAGAGCAGCCCCAACATGGGCGCGAGGCTCTTCTCTGCCCACCGCTTCACGTCCTCGATCTTTTTGACGGACTTGGCAATCTCTAACCGGGCCCGCTGCATCCCCTCCGTCAGGACCTTCCACCAGTCCAGCAAGGGCGCGTAGTAGCGATCTTTGGGGTCATCGGCTCTGGTACAGTCACGGAAATCCAAGGCACTGCGGAATACGCCGACGATGTACTTTTGGAATGAATCCTGATCGAGCCCGGAGAGGGCCATCCCGACGGCATCGGCACGTTCGGATTTCCATTCCATTTCCCAGCGAATCCAGGTGCCCTCGACCACCTTCTCTTTCGACCGCTGTTCCGCCGCTTTATCGTAGATTCGGAGATAGGTGTCCGACTGGCGGGAGCCCATGCACAAGGTTTGGCCGGTATCCAGGCCTGACCCCACATCCAGCCCCGAAATCAAGCGGGACTGACGGAAGTGGGAGACACAGTTCCCGGCCTTCACCGAGGCATAGATGCGATCGACATCGATGACGCCGTTACGATCATCCAAGGCCACGTCAATGCGGCCGAAATGCCCCTTCTTTTCAAACACCCACGTCGCCACCTCGTGAAACTTTTGATAGGTCCAGTCACTGATGAGCTCTTGTGAGAGATCCACATGCACTTCACGAGGGGCCCAGCTGGCACCCGTGCCGATCCGACCCAATCCACCGGCAGGCCCACGGGACAACCACCCTTGCCGGTAGCCCAGAAAGCCCTTTTTGTCTTTGATCCACTCTCCACCGATTCGTGACATCACCTCATCTGCCGTCGAGTCAGGCACGGTGAAGCGAAACCACCCGAGTACACAAGTCCAGATGCTCATACATTCCTCCGTGATGAACCGTGGAAATTCCGCCCCCGTTTTACCGACCGGGGGCTGTTCGTCGTGGCGCGCCGCCGGCAATTGCCGGCGGTCGCGCGGAACGTGGCCGTACGGTCGTTGACAATCCTTTGGCCAGAAAAATCCGCCGAACTCGTGCCAGGTCGAAGCGCAGAATTTTGGTGATGCGATAGGCGAGAATATCGCCTCGCCAGTAGGCACGTCGAATCGATTGCGAACTCACGCCCAACGCCTGGGCGATTTCCTTCACCGACAACAAGGTACGCTTCATACCGATCCTTTCTTTCGACTATGCGCCTCACGGTGCTGACCATATCGTTTTGCATGGATGATGGGAATTAGTCAGATGTATCCAGATGTGACCTTATGTATCCAGGTGCAACAGCGAGAGAGCAATGTGACTAATATATGGAGATTGTCTCCTTGCGACAGGTCCGTTAAATCGACTTCAGACTCATGCAGAATTCTGTCTCCACCGTGTGCAACTCCTTCTTCTTCATGCCCGTCCTTTATTCGGTACCGCTCAGCACGGCGCTGACCATACCGGTGTGTGATGATGGTGGGAAGTACCCTGCTTAGGCCTGCTTGGGACAGTTAGGGACCAATGAGGACAACCGTCACGGCGCAGGCCGAGGGGACTGTACGCTTGGACGGAGACAAATAGAAATACTTAATGATACGTGTGATGGTAAGTGAGACGGTACGTAAGGTGGGCGAGGGTGGTGCGCTAAAGCGGGCTTAGTGGCTACAAAGGCTTGAGGTCATCTCCATGCTACGGCTGCGAATGTGCAATTAATTCGCTGTCGCCAGGCACATTTCGTCCACGGCAATAAAATAATACTATCCCGGTTCACGCGGATCGAAGCGCTTGCACAATGGTCTCATGAAGTTGCTCGATGGCAGCATCTTTGGTTAAGAAGGCGACAGCACCCGCGTCGCGCATCACGTCTTCCACATGCTTAGTATTGGCAACGGATAGTCCGACTATAATGGTACCGGGTAGTTCTCTCTTCAGTTGCCGAGTCGCTTCTATGCCGTCCATGCCAGGCATGTTGACGTCCATCACGACGACGTCTGGCTTGAGGGATTTAGCTAAAGTTACGGCTTGTTCTCCATTCGTCGCTTCGCCCACCACTTCAATGTCCGCATACTCATCCAGCA
>JBDTSF010000282.1:0-4343 GCA_039931295.1 Nitrospirota bacterium
AAGAGCGATATCGTCCACGCCGATATTCGAGAGATGCTGATCACCGGCTGCCGTGATACACAGACCTCTGCCGATGCCCATATCGGCGGCTCGTTCAACGGTGCGTTGACATATTATCTGGTTGAGTCCATCAAGGAGGCCAACGGCGAGTTGACCAATCGAGAATTACAGCAACGAACCTCCGCGAAGCTCAAGCGTGAGGATTACGATCAAGTTCCTCAGCTGGAGGGACAGCGTGCTTCTTTTGATCGTATGTTTCTCAGCTAGAGAGAGTTCGTAGAGGAGTGTCTATGGGGGGGCACCGCCACACTCCTTGTTGATCCATGCCAACAGAGAAGGTGCACTATGAAATCTGAATCAGACACACTCCACATTTCCGTGTTGCATGGAGATCTCAACCACACCAGCCATCCCATTTTGCTCAGTCACTACGAAGGGGATACCATCGCCGGCGCTGAGCGCATTGTGGACAAGTTCGTCGGCAACGGCCTCTCTCAGCGCTACCATTTGGGGCGCTATCCAGGAAAGCCGGGCACGGTTGCTGTCGTGCTGTCCCCGCCCAATGAGATCCAAGAATCCTTGGGCGTGCGGCATGGCGCAATCGTCATAGGACTTGGCAAGTGGGGTGAATTGACGCCTTCGGCGCTCACCCAAGCTGTACATCAGGGAATCACGGAGTATTGCCTGCATATCAATCAGTGCGGGAGCTCGTCAGAACTTTCAAAGGAACCAGTCGAACTCACGATCAATAGCTTGCTGATCGGGTCCAATACCTCCGCCAACATTGCGGTGGAGGATTCGGTGAATGCCATTGTTCGAGGTGCGGTCTTGGCGAATCGTGCGCTGGCGAATCGCGTGCTCAAAAAACAGGGCGTTGCGCTTCCGCGGGTGACACACATCGAGTTCATCGAACTCTATCTCGATGTGGCGGTCGACGCGGCAAAGTCCGCACACCGTGTGGCGAAGCGCATCGAACGTGAGTTCCAGGCACACATTACGGTCGAACCCCACTTGAAAAAAGGCAAAGGCGGCCAGACGCGGCTCGTTCCGACGAGCAGTCGAGGGTATTGGCGTCGGTGGACCGTTTCCGCGATCCAGGATGCCCCTCCTCCGGCCTCCTTGAGCCTGCCTCCGGTGTTGAAAGATCGTCTCCGCACCATGCTGCAAGAAGACAAGTCGAATGATCCGCAAGTCTGGAGTGCCCTGCTCGACCTGGCCTTTAGAGACCGTGGATCGGCGTTTCGTCCTCCGCACAAACTTCGTTTTCTCGCCCTATCCGACCGGGCCCGAGCCGAAGTGACCGTTCAAGAAAGCCAACCCGAACTCATTGCCCAGCTTATTCAGCGCTCGATCGAGGACAGGGCTTTCAGGCAAGACACCGCGAAGACCCTCTTTGAATTGTTGATCCCACTGGACCTAAAGGACAGTCTCCTCAGCCAGGATAACGTGGTCCTCATTCTCGACGACGTAACGGCCCACTATCCCTGGGAGCTGATGATCGATACGGACGAGCCGCTTTGTGTTCGCATGGGCATGATCCGGCAACTTGAAACCGCCGACTACGATGTGCGCGTGCGAGACAGCACGTCGAATAATGTCTATGTCGTTGGGGACCCCCTCACTCCCTCCAACTATCGGGAACTTCTTGGCGCGAAAATGGAGGCAGAGATCGTTGCATCATTGTTGACGCCGCACTATACCGTGACCCATTCCAGACAGCGGCTCGGCGCCGTCGATGTGTTGAACCAACTCGTGGCCCAACCCTATCGAATCGTCCATATCGCCGGCCATGGGTATTACAACGAGGGACACATCGAGACGGCAGGGGCAAAGGCCGGCGTGGTCCTTGACGATGGCCTGTTTCTCACCGCAGCAGAGATTGCGATGCTGGATCCGATCCCGGAACTGGTGTTCCTGAACTGCTGCTATCTCGGGCAAATCGGCGGGGTGCCCTACAATAAGGTGGCCGCCAGTATCTCTCGTGAATTAATCCGGAAGGGTGTGCGCGCGGTCGTCGCGGCTGGATGGCCCGTTCAGGACGACGCGGCACTGAGTTTTGCGGAAGTGTTTTACAAGGAACTTCTCGCCGGCCAGTCCTTTGGCCGGGCATTAAAGGAAGCGCGGAAAAAAACCTGGGAGGAGTTTCCAGATTCCAATACGTGGGGGGCCTATCAAGCCTATGGCGATCCGGATTTTTGCCTGAATCAACAGGGAAGCAAAAGCCATCTCAACAGTGAGGACGTGACTGTTGCCGCGGAAGAAGTGCTCATCAAATTGGATAAACTTTCATCTCTGGCTCATGCAGCGGATCCGGCCGCATCGCAACAAACCCTCGTCAATATCGAGAAGGATTGCCCCCCGGATTGGCTGAAACAGGGCGCGTTCCAGGAGCGACTTGGACAAGCCTACGGGGAACATGGCCTTTTCAAAGAAGCCATCGAACATTACCAACGTGCGGTAGAAAGCGAAGACACGTCGAGTTCCGCCACACTTCGTGTCATTGAACAGTGGATCAACCTCGCGGTGCGGCTTGGAGAGAAGGACAGCAACAAGGCCATGATCGAAGAGGCCATTGGAAAAGGCGGGCATCTACTCAGTATCGCCGAAACAGCAGAGCGTCTGAATCTCATAGGAAGCGCGCACAAGAAACTGGCACAGCTTGAGACCGATGCTGAGAAGGTCAACGAACACTTGATGCAGTCGGCTGCCCACTACCGAAAAGCGGCAAACCGACAACAACATGAGGAGATGGCAGATCCCTATCCGATCATCAACATGTTAGTGATCGAGGCTCTTTTAGGGAAAAAAGATTCTGGAAGTGAATCGTCGCTTTCGACATGCGAGTCTTTGGCGAAGGAGCGTTTCCAGCAGAAACCCAGTGCATGGGACGCGGTCACCATCGCGGATGTGGCCCTCATCCGGGCATTCCTACGCCGGTCCCTCCCGCAAGAGCAGGATAACCTGGTAAGGACGTACCGATCCGCGTTAACCGAATCGTCGGCGACCCCACGAGAGCAAGATTCAGCTCTGGCGCAAATGAAATTTGCGAGAAACATCCTCGGGAAATTGTCCTATCCCGATCGGGCGATTGTCGCGTCAGCCATGGAATCGCTAGACTATATCCAACAACGCTTGCAGCCACGTGCCCAGACAACGGAACCTCCTGCGATCAAAACGAAACAGAAAGCCAGACTACCCCTCAGCCCAAAGGCATCGGCAAAACAGCCTGCGCGAAAGAGTCCTGTGCGAGAGAAAGGTACGCGTCGGTTAACGCATCGAGGAAAGGGCGTGGCCTGAAGAAGCCAGCCCAATGGTCTCGAAAAGGGCGACGTCGCAGTTGAGGAGGCGCTTAATCCCTAGTGTCTTACCGAAAACTGATTGAGTAATAGTCCACCACATCACGAAGGAGGATGTCATATGAAGAAGAAAGCTACCCCTAAATCGGCCAGGGATTTTATTAACGCCGTGAAGTTGCCGTCCCCGACTCGGGGGGCTGTTGAAGGCGTTCAAGAGATCATTGACTTCAATGCGCAGAAAAATCAAGCCATGGTTGTAGCCTCAGATATCGTGTCGTTTGTGAAAGGGGTCTCCAACGAACGGCGGCAAGACATTGTCAATGCCAGCCTGCTCGCCCAGCTCGTGGCCAACAAAAAAGTGCCTGACAAGACGAACATTATCCAATGGTACAACGCGTATTTCGACGTCCTGGAAAATATTGGATGGGTGATTCAAGACAGAAGCTTTTCTTCCTATACGGAAGAGGCAGACGGTCTTGAAGCCCACGAGGCGATCCTCAAGGTCGCGTCGGTGTTTCTCGGAGCCGCCCCGGCTGCGCTTGCAGTCGTGATATCGACCCTCGAAGCCCTGAAGTCGATGGATTCCAGCAAGGCGTGGATGACTATTTTTGATCGCGAAAGCAAACATGTCAAAACCGGACACTTCCAAATTGCTTTGGTCGAGCAAGGCGACAACGATCAGTTCTTCGTCTCACTGATGGCCTTTAGCTTAAAGGCAGAGTCGACCATCACCCAGATCCTCTTCTTTAAGATTCGCAACGATGGAGTTGAACTGGAAAAATGTTCCGGAAGGGTGACGATCAACGATGAAGTGCTCTCAAGCATACGAGACCAAGTGAAGCAAAAGATTACGGCCCACAGCAACGACTATATTGCGAAGCTCCCCGATCTAGGATGAGATTGTTGCGCAATCGCTCCTGGGCTGCGTCCTCGCAGGACCCGCGATGCCATCGGATCGGCAGCGGCCGGAGTCCATCGCCTCTATGTAACTTCGGCACCGCAGTCAAGGGTATCGGAGCACGGCAAACAATAACTCCTTGACGGCAG
>JBDTSF010000283.1:0-2831 GCA_039931295.1 Nitrospirota bacterium
TGCCCGATCGATCGCAGTCCCTCTTGTCAACCTGTCGAAGGCCGTCGGTGCTTCATCTGGTGAGCTTGTCCCCATTATTCCTGTGTTGCATCGGAAAGATGGGATCTGCCTCGCGCCTTCACGTTTCCCCATATCCGAAAATCATCCGCATCATCGGCCCAAGCAGCCGGCGAAGCGAGCGGCATCAGGGAGCATATGACAATCGCGATGACGAGATACAGCGTAGGGAAGAGCGATCGAGCCGATCGCATGATCGAACCGTGATAGATCATCTGCATAGTCATTATTGGAACTTCTCTGGTAGGGGTCGGGTCGTCACAGAGAGAGTGTCGTCCATAGCCGGGAACTACTCCCACGACCCTCCGCGTTGCTGGAAACCGCTGGCAGAACCCTACATAAACGCGCTTTGCCAGGCTAAGGACCTGTCCGACATGGCCTTCGCAACGAGGCGAAGGCGGTGGGCCAGATGCGAGGCCGCAGGCTCGAAATAAATCGGATGTGCATTCGCGTGAAGACATTCAGGATTGTGTCGGGCCGAGTACGACTCAGATGGTTCCGGATTGTTCGCCGCGGCAGAACGGTCAATGTTGAACAGGTTCCTAGCGCCGATTGCTTGTCCATCGCGGCCACTGGCACAAGTCGCTCTCGATAAGAACCACTCGGTCGGGTAAAGTGACGGGCATTCATACAGCATGAATTGCCGATGAGAGGTGCAGCTGGCCTCATCCCTGACGATCATCAGGCTGCATCACGATGTCTCGCCCGTCCCACAAGTCCCGCGCGTCGCGCCTTTCTTGCCCGTCTCGCTCATAGACATGAGATCAAAAGGCCTTGAATAGATAGGATGTCGCACCGGCCCGATCCGGCGCGTTAGGGCTTCTTGCTTTTTCCAAGCGGGAAGCCGACGATGTCTCCGGACACTGGGTTTAGTAAAGGCGCTACGGCAAGACGGTGGCTGCGCTTACTTAATCGTTGGGCGCCATAGACCGAAACGATCGACAATGGAACTTTCTGAAAGGAACTCATTATGGAATTGACCGCCGCACTCACTCCCGCCGAAGAAGGTGGCTATTATTGGGTTAAACCCTGAAACTGGCACCACTACGCAGGGTGAAACTGTCGAAGAGGCCATCTCTAATTTGCAGGAAGCCACTGCGCTGTATGTGGCCGAGTTCCCTATTTGTTCACCCGGTCATCCGCTGGTAACCACGTTTAGTGTTCCATCACATGCCTAAACTTCCCCACATTTCCGGCCTTGCAATCGTCAAGGCACTGGAGCGTTTGGGGTTCGAGAAACTTCGCCAGTCAGGAAGCCATGTGGTCATGGGGCGCAATGGAAAAGGCTGTGTTGTTCCCATGCACCGCGAAGTCAAGGTGTGGGGACGTTAGCCGGTTTACTTCGTCAAGCGGGTTTATCGCCAGATGAATTCATTAAAGCGTTGTGAAGTGTTGCCCAACAAGGCACCTGAACAGGGACGGTATTCCTTGGTGATTCAGGCATGAGTATTGACTAAGGCTGAAGGAACGGAAGGCTGGAGGGGTTCAGGCTCAAGGTTTCAAGCCGGACTCCGACATCTGGCCTTCAGCCTCTCCCCTCGCCAAAGAAAGCAGTTGACAGGTTTTCCTGAGACAGGTATAAGGGCGCGCAGGATAAGGGTCTCTAAGGGGTTCTTATTCGAGGGAATGAGGGGGAACAATGGCGTTTCCCACAGGCCTCAAGCAAAGAACATCAGTACGGTTTGGACAATGGCGTCCTCCGGTCCCAACGGGCTCGAGGACGTTTTTTATTGGCTGGATTGTGCGTGGCAAGGGTCGGTGGGAATCGAAAGGGACGTGAAAAGACGAGGGGGCAGAGTAGGGTCTTGCGGTGTGCGCACAATGGCGTGCGCGGCGACAATGATGTCGAGGTGTGAGAGGCAAGGGAGCAACCGAATCATCAAATCGGACCAGGGAGGATGAATTATGTCAGCACGCAGTCGAATTGGTCTAGGAATAGGCATGTGTGCGATGGTTTCGCTGCTGGGCAGCAATGTGGCGATAGCGGCTCACGAAGAGGGGCACCCTGCTCAGCCTATTGAGTCGGCATCCGTCTGGAAGTCCTTGGGCTTTAAGGTCTCCGGGGCTGTGGAAGCATCCTACACACAAAATTTCAATAATCCGAACACCAACGTTAATTCACTGCGTATTTTTGATACGCAGGCGAACTCCTTTGTGCCGCAAGTGGCGCAGATTGTGTTTGAACGGGCAGCCGTGGCGTCAGGCAGTGCCGTGGATCGGGTGGGCTTTCGCGCGCGGCTCAATTTTGGGGCCCAATCCAGGTTTTCGCGGGCCCGCACGAATTTCCAACCTGGCACGGACAACAACGAGGTAGATTTTCAAGAACTCTACGGAGAGTATATCGCCCCGATCGGCAACGGCCTGAAGATTCAAGCCGGAAAGATCAATACCTTGATTGGATATGAAGGGATCAACAGTTGGGATAATCCGAACTTTTCCCGCACCTTCATGTTCGGTTTGAGCCAAGCTTTCACGACGACCGGCATCCGGTTCACCTATCCGTTCGCGTCATGGGCGACCGCGTCCATCGGACTCATCAATGGGTGGGACAATATCGAGGACAACAACAGGGGCAAATCGTTCGAGTGGAAAGTTGACCTGACGCCCCACGAGAAGTTCGGCATCGCCTTCTTTGGGTCCTATGGACCAGAACAGTCGAATGGCAATGCTGCCTTTGGTAATGCCGCCACTGGTGCCTGTACGAGTGGAACAACTGGGTGCGATCCTACGGCCAAGCGAACGGTGGTGGGCTCGATCATCACGATCAAGCCGAC
>JBDTSF010000284.1:0-3524 GCA_039931295.1 Nitrospirota bacterium
TATGTCGATCATAGGCTGGATTGTATTCGGACTGATCGTCGGAGTGGTGGCGAAATTTCTGACTCCGGGGCCGGACCCTGGAGGGTGGATCCTCACGATATTGTTGGGCATCGGAGGCGCCCTGCTCGGCGGGTTCATCGGGCGTGGGTTGGGATGGTATCGAGAAGAAGATCCTGTAGGTTTTCTCATGGCCCTCTTCGGGGCTATTTTGATTCTCATCATCCGCAGGCAACTCACGGGGCCTTCCAGGTCCTGATCAGACGAAGAAGAGAGGTGGGCGTTCTCGTCGGTCTCAAGTGGAACCTGGGGCTGCATAAAATTTCGCGAGCCAAAACCTGGCCCGTACAACAAGAAGGTGTCATGATGCCGCGTTCATTGTGGAAGGGAGCCATCAGCTTTGGATTGGTCAACATTCCCGTGATCTTGTCTTCCGCGGAGAACCGCAATAGCTTTGATTTGACCATGTTGGACCGGCGCGATATGAAGCCGGTCGGGGTGAGGCGGTACAACAAGGAGACGGAGAAAGAGGTCGAATGGGACGACATCGTCAAAGGCTATGAGTATGAAAAAGAGCGGTACGTGGTCCTGACCGATGAGGATTTTAAACGGGCCAATGTGAAAGCGACCCAGACAGTAGACATCGTCGCCTTCGTGGAAGCAAAAGAGGTGGCACCCTCCTACTTCGAGACGCCGTATTACCTGGCCCCGGACAAGCGGGGAGAGAAAGGGTATGTTCTGCTTCGAGAAACCTTACGGGCGACTGATAAAATCGGTATTGCCACCGTGGTGATTCGTACCAGGCAATATCTTGCGGCCCTTATCCCGACCGGCGACGTCATTGTGTTGAACACATTGCGGTATACGAATGAACTGATGTCGGCGAAGGAACTCGAGGTGCCGTCGAGGAATGTGAAAGCAGGCGGCGTCTCGCCTCGCGAGGTCGAGATGGCGAAGAAGCTTGTGGAAGAAATGACCGAGCCGTGGAAGCCGGAGCAGTATCATGACACCTATCACGACGATCTCATGAAACTGATCGACAAACGGATTAAGGCAGGAAAAACGGAGGTTATAACCGAGGCCGGAGCCGACGATGATGATGAGAAACCGGCTCGGGGAGAAGTCATCGATCTCATGGCGCTGTTGAAGCGAAGTGTCCAGGCAAAGGGACAGTCGCCTTCCAGGTCGAGTCGGGCCTCGAAAAGACAGCAGCCGCATCCTCGCCGGAAGAGTGCGTAGAGGAACGGTAGTGCACCGTCTGTCTCACGGGGAGCCGAACGGCTACGCCGACAAGTCTAAGGAGCACCGATGGGGCTTCGGCAGTACTGGGGCAAGCGGAACTTCAAAGAGACGCCTGAGCCGCGCGGTGCATTGCAGTCTTCCTCGGAACGCCTTCAGTTTGTCATTCAACAACATGCGGCCAGTCGCTTGCACTATGACTTCCGCCTGGAACTCGCCGGGACGTTGAAAAGTTGGGCGATTCCGAAAGGCCCCAGCTTGAATCCCGCACACAAGCGTTTGGCGGTGCATGTGGAAGACCACCCGCTCGACTATGGCGGCTTCGAAGGAATTATTCCTCCGAAACAATACGGTGCGGGGACGGTGTTGCTGTGGGATCGGGGATCGTGGTCTCCCGTCGGTGATCCCATGACGAGTTATCGGCGCGGCCGGCTCAAGTTCAACTTGAACGGTCACAAACTGCATGGGCTATGGAATTTGGTTCGCATGGGCGGGCGACATGAACAGGGTAAGGAAAATTGGCTCTTGATCAAAGAAAAGGATAAGGAGGCCCGTACGGGGGAACAAGCCGAGGTGACCCGGCTCCTGACGAACAGCGTCGCCAGTAGGCGGACCATTGAGCAGATCGCATCGGGCCGCCATCGGGTCTGGCAGTCGAATTCCCCGGCGAGGAAGCACGCGAAGGCGATTCCCCGCCCTTACGAGACGTCAACGAAAAAATTGGTCGGCGCACGCCGGACACCCCAGGAGGATTCGATGCGTCCGCAGTTGGCGACCTTGGCAGACGAGGCACCAGTCGGTGAAGAATGGGTCCATGAGCTCAAATATGACGGCTATCGTATCCTGTGCCGTGTGAAGAATGGGTCTGCCAAGCTTGTCACGAGAAACGACCACGATTGGACGGCCAAATTGCAGGGCATTGCTGCGGCGGCGGCGGCGCTGCCCGTCAAGACTGCCTGGCTCGATGGGGAAGTCGTTGCGCTGATGCCTGATGGAGTCATCAGTTTTCAGGGCCTGCAGAATGCATTCGATACAGGATCCGAAACGAACCTGGTCTACTACGTGTTTGATCTCTTGTATCTCGACGGGTATGACTTGAGACAGGTCACGCTCCTCGACCGCAAGCGTTCGCTTGCAGCAGTAATGCCGAGCGGCGCATCCGGATTGCTTCGGTATAGCGACCATATACTGGGCCAAGGGGAAGTCGTTTTTTCGGAAGCCTGCCACAAAGGGATGGAAGGGATAATTTCTAAGCGAAGTGGCGCGGTCTATCTTGCCGGCCGCAATAGAAATTGGATCAAGGTTAAATGTAGCCACCGCCAGGAGTTCGTCATCGGAGGATTTACCGATCCGTCAGGCTCGCGCATGGCCTTCGGAGCCCTGCTGCTTGGTGTCTACGGGGAGCAGGGACAATTTCAATTTGTTGGGAGAACGGGAACCGGATTTTCCGAACGCTCGCTCAAGGAGTTACACAAGCGCCTGGTTGCGCTGGAGCAGACCAAATCCCCATTTGTGAATCCTCCAACCGGTGTCGATGCGCGTGGTGTTCATTGGGTGAAGCCACGATTGGTTGCAGAGGTGTCGTTTGCCGAATGGACGAACGAAGGCCTCTTACGGCAGGCATCCTTTCAGGGATTGCGCAAAGACAAAGCCGCCAAGTCGGTCATCAAGGAAGGGACGGGGAACACCACTCCTGTGCGAGCCGCGAGGAGTGCTGCCGCACAGACTTCGCTTCGACTCCATGCAGACGAGGCAGAAAGACAGACGAAGAAGCGCACGACATTCGTCGAGGGACCGGCTACCATCGCGGGAGTAACGGTGAGTCATCCCGATCGAATCCTATTTCCCGATCACGGGTTCACCAAACTCGCTGTGGCACAATATTATGAACGCGTGAGTCAATGGCTCTTGCCTCACCTGCAAGATCGGCCCTTGATGCTGGTGCGCTGCCCAGAGGGATACACTAAAGATTGTTTCTATCAAAAACATGCCACCGACACGGTCCCTGACACAATCGGGAGAGTGGAAATTCTCGAAGAACGTGGTAGGTCCTCGCACATGATTGCCGACTCTCTGCCGGCAGTCATCGGGCTCGTTCAGATGGGTGTGCTGGAGTTGCATACGTGGGGAGCGAAGCGAGAGGCACTCGACCGCCCTGACCGCATCATTATGGACCTTGATCCGGATCCCAGGGTCCCATGGAAATTCGTGATCGAGGCGGCACAGCTCGTCAAGACGTTGCTGAACGAGTTGGATCTGGAGTGTTTTGTGAAGACGACAGGCGGAAA
>JBDTSF010000285.1:0-6994 GCA_039931295.1 Nitrospirota bacterium
CGGTTTACTGATGAGGGGCGTAGAGCGTTGCCTCGGTCCTGTCAAGATTCTGAACGGCTTCGTTTCGTACAGGAGCCCGCTGAGTATCGATCAGTGGGCCCTTGCAGCCATTTTGAGTCTACGGACGTGTGCTAATTTTGTGCGTCAATTCTTCACAAACAACCGAATTCACTAGGAGCCATGGAATCAGTAGAAACCCAGCAAGCCCATGATTTTCAACGATAAACGGGGAAACATTCGCAACATCAAGCAGTTCGAGTCATTGGCCATTTGCCACTCTTAATCAGCAGGCCAATGATTCGACTTGCGCGGCTTGACAGAGGGGCACCCCGTGATACCTTCTTTCAATGGTCATGCTATGGCGCAAGCGGCTCAGTGCCATCGGATTGGCCTTGCTGCTTAGTGTGCCATCGGGATGTGCGTTTCTTACTGGCAGCGCCCGCCTCGCTATATGGTCGACCGTCAGGCAATCCAACCAGTATGCCGTCGACCACCCGTATCTTTCCGATGCCATACCATGGATGGCCATGGGTCTCATTGGAATAATTGGCTGTTTCGCAGTTCTCACTAATAGTCGGCGCACGCTCTGGTGGCTTTGGCTTCCGGTCATGACACTCGTTTATTGCACACTATTACCCCTGCAAACAAAGCATGGATTTTTCTTTCATCGTGCAACGCATCCCATGGCAGGGCTTCCCATCCATTGGGCACAGGCGATGACACGCCACGATTTCAACCAAATTACTGGAACCCTTGCAGAGCGAGCTATCAGTAAAGGTAGATTCGAGTGTCCAACAGAAAGCCTTCTCAGCCGTAGCCGATTTACCCAAGCCGGCGAGTCGCTTGCCTATACAATCCAGTGCACAAATATACCAGGCCCAAATATGCCAATTGTCCCGTCACGCCCTGCAACAATTGTGATGACCGTGAGCCAAGATGAAAAGGAGGCGTGGTTTCGCGTCAGCGGCTTGGTCAGCGAAACCGGCGGTGTGATTGACTGGATCAAGAATTATGGCGGACAGGACTACATTGTCCATCATTCTGTTCGCACCGACCATAAAATCCTATAGTCCGTTTCGCATGAAGAACGTGTGGAATGATTCACAATGGCCTCGATGCACCTGAGAACATCGACCTCAGTCCACCGGTCGTGACCGTCGGGTTCCGCACCAACGTTGCCACCGGTCTTCCAGAGCGGACTTCCTTGCCACAAGCGACACCCTAATGGACCCAATTACACACACATGTTCCGGCATTCTACTGGGGCAGGGGCTGCGGCCGCTCACAGCGGTGCGGAAATCGACGCTGCTGGTGGCAGGACTGGCCGCGTTCTCCCCGGATATCGATTCCGTCAGTTATCTCTGGGGAGCGGACACCTTTTATCGTGTACATCACACCTACACGCATACGCTTGTGGGGCTTGTCGTGGTGGCGCTGGTGCTGGCCATGATCGAGCGCCGCTGGCTCAGGAACCTGTCCTTCGCGCGTCTGCTGGGGATCAACCTGGGCGGAGGCGCGATCCATCTATGCGGCGACATGATCGCCCTCTGGCCGCTCCACCTCCTCTGGCCATTCAACGACCATGATTTCGTCCTCCAATGGACCAGTGACTTCGACTATGTGGTGCTGGCGGTGGTGATCGTCGCGACCGGCTTAGCCGAAACGGATGGCGTTCAGCATCGTGCCCCCTGGATCATCGCGGGAGCCGTCCTCCTCCTTGTGGCCTATTTTCTGTTCATCCCCGGTTGGGGAGCGGCATGAACCCGGTCACGCATCTGCACATCGCCTTGGTCGTAGCCTAGGCCATCGGGTAGGCCATCTGGCATGATGAAGCAATGACAACGTGCTATGAATGGTTGAGAACCAATGGGGTCGTCATGAACAGTTCGCAAGCTGCTGAGTTACGAGAGAAATGAAGTCAGCTTGTTCACCCCTTACGCTGCGACCATCTGAATCAACTGCGCCTACCACTGTGTGGCATGCGGTGCATCTGTCCCCCACCCGTATCCATCAAGGCTGACCACGATCGTCCCTCTTTCTCTCTCCCGCTTTCGGCGCTGGATGACACGTTCGGTCTTCATCCGCGTCACGCCTCCCATCCAACCGACAATGACGATCTGCCCCGTAAAGTCTGGTTACAACGCTGTGTTGGGGTTTCTTGAGGGATTAGGTTGTCTGAAGTGGGCTACGGGGCTATCAGAAATTCGTATACCGCAGGTCGCATTCCACTTGGGTTCAATCGGTCCTCCTCTCTCTTTTGGTGCCAAGCAGGTGCCAAAACACCATGACCCACCATGACCCATGATGAGGTCCGTTATCATTAATCCTCGATTTTTGCTGATGATTCCTCTTGCAGGGTATTCTGAGGTTGGTCTTCGACGAGACTCTTAATCAGCGGGCCGTAGGTTCAATCGCGTCACATCCCATTGAGGTTCTGTTGCAACCCACCGGCAGGAGCCGACCGGCTATCGCCTCCGAGATGCCTTGAGGAACCAGACAACGCTAAATCGATGCCGTTAAGGGAAGCGTGAAGCTGAACATGCTTCCCTTTCCCAATTCTGATGTAACCCACATGCGTCCCTTATGGGTCTCAACGATCCACTTGGCAATAAAAAGGCCAAGACCAAGGCCTCTACGGTCGTTCATTGTGAGCTGCGAGAACCTTTCAAAAATTTTCACCTGTGCCTCTTCCGGAATCCCGGACCCATTGTCGGTTACTGAAACTTCAACCTGAGTCCCCTGTTTCCGTGCCGAAAGCTTAATGGTGCCTCCATTGGGCGTGAACTTCAGTGAATTTCCGATCAAGTTGGACAGCACCTGAAGAATTCGGTCGTGATCTACATTGGCGAATATCGGCTCAGTGGATGTGTGGATGGTCATTGAAAAAGACTTACTTGAAACGACCGGAGTAAATAGATCGACACATTCTTGTAGCAAGGCGCAAACGTCGACATTTTCCAGCTTAAGTTTTAGCTGGCCATGTGCCATTCGCTCTACGTCAAGGAGGTCGCTTATCATCCGATTCATGCCTTCGGTGGCCTGCTCGATTATTCCAAGTTGTTTGAGGAAACTCACTGCACCCACCGCATCTTTAGAAAGACCTTTCCGTATCAGACCAGCGGAAATCGAAATAGCCACGATCGAATTTTTCAAGTCATGACTGACAATTGCGAGAAAATGATCCCTCGTAATAAGCTCTACGTCGACGTGGACTCGTTCTTCGAGAAGAGCGTTGTCCGTGTTTTTACGCTCCTTTTCAAGGAGAGCCTCGGTTTCGGCGATCAACTGTTTTTGAACGCGTTCCTCTGTCCGAACACGATCTTCTTCTCCGCGTTCAACCGCCTGGGATTTGTCAGACCCTTCACGCTCTTGAGCTAAAAGTTTCTCGTCCAATCGTGTAGGTGAAATACCGGTGACTTCACGCTGATGGTCCTTAGCGAGGTCCACTTCCTCACGTTGACTTTCGCGAGCTTGATCGGTAGCAAGCCGAATGGAACGGAGTTTCTCACTTGTCTTTTCTTCGACCTCCTGAGTTTTTTGTTCGAGATGTTCGTCGGTTTTCTCCCGCTCATCCTCTAAGGTTTTGTCGGTCTTGTCGCGCAGGTCTTGGGAGGATTCTGTTTGGTGACTTTCCATAATGCTAAGCCCCGCTTTCTGTTCCCAAAAATCAATAGCGTCCACAGGAGTGCAATTTTATCAAAGGCAGGTGTGAAGATGATGCACGAGGGAGCTCGATGAGTTGTATCTATTCTAGGAGGATGGGAAGGATGGCGCAAGACCATCTGGGACACAGGGGGAAGCACCTGTGCAACTTTATCTGGATGGGGAGTCGAGTAGGACAAGAAGTATAAATTTGCCGTGCTAATTTTGTGCTGAAATTCCTCCCAAACGACCGAGTCAGATAGAAGTAACCCAATCAGTAGGAAACCAGCAAACTCATGATTTTCAACGATAAACGGGGGAACCTAGGCAACGTCGAGCGGTTCGAATCATTAACCTTAACCTTCTGCCACTCTTAATCAGCAAGTCGTAGGTTCGGCTAGCCACCGGTAACTATGGCAAAGCTATTTGATCGTTCTGGCCTGGTACGTCTGCGCTGGAGGAGAATGTGACCTCCTGATTCATTGGACTAGTTTCCTCACATGCGAACCAACAATCCACAGGTCATCACAGCGATTGAGTCAGTGCGTTGCGCCATAACGACAACAATCCCGGGCGGCTTGTCATCAGTTCAGGGTGGTCTGAAACGCTTAATGAGACGGAGAATAATGTGAAAAAGGTATTTTTAAATTGTGGATAAAATCCCTAAGATTTTGGGCTCTCTTTCTCTGGCCCAGATGGACCCCAGAGATCGCCTAAGCCTAGCGAGTCCCACAAGTCTTTTTCAGACTTAGGAGGAGCGCCCTCAAGAAAGTTGGCGAGGATTTTTGATTTGTAGGCTGCAGCGTGCGGGCGGCATTTCTTTACCGCAGCTGCATATTCCTGTTTCGATACACGCAAGCTTTGAAGGAGAACGCCCTGAGCCAGTATGAGAGCGTGATGAACCGAAAGCGCATGGGCCAGCCTCTCAATGAGTTTACGATTTGTCATGAGTAAACCTCCTTAGAAAATGATGTCCTTCAAATCCCCAATATAGTCAGTAATGCGCTGCCATGGCCGGCGTCATGTGGAGAGAGCGATGAATCAGGCAGAAATTAAAAGTCCAGAAATACGGCACAACAGCGGCTTCGAGGTTAGCCAATTTACGCGAGAAAGCCAAGGTCAGCCTGTGAAAACCAGCGATTTTCATTCTGAGCTCGTGCGTTCTCCTCTTGCACCTTAATCCTCGCCCGGCTAGAATAAAAATAGATTTCCTGCGAATAAGTCCCCTAGAATCGCTGGAGCACCAGGGTGTGTCTTGAGGTCATGAGGCTCTCCTGTCATGCTGTTAAATCACCCTGAACATTCCCCTATCTTTGTGGGAAGAAGGAGTCGAGGGTCATGGCACTACTGATTACCGACGAATGTATTAACTGTGGAGCGTGCCTGCCAGAATGTCCGAATGAAGCTATCTTCGAAACTCGCGGCGACGCGGAGGCGAAGGGAAATCATGTGGGCGACGGTCAGGGAGTCGGAGACGCTATTTACGTGATTACCCATGAACGGTGTACCGAGTGTGTCGGCCATTTTGACGAACCTCAATGCACGGCGGTTTGTCCCGTAGATAATTGTTGCATCGCTGATCCCGCCTATCCGGAGGCCACGGATATTCTGCTGGAAAAGGCGAGGAAACTCAATCCTGACAAGGCCATCGACCCGGCAAAAGTTTGGAGCGGCGTGCGGAACTAGTCATTTTCCCCTGGAAGAACCGCGCGACATTTGTCATCTGCATCTGCGACCACGCTGCTACCAGGAGTTCTGGCTTTCAGCTGTCAGCTTGTGTGGGGGAGGGTAAAACCTCCTGCAATGCCAACCCCAGTTGATCCAGCGAAAATGCCTTCTGAATACAGGCCGTGGCGCCCTGATTCAGCATCTCTTGCTCAATCTCATCTGTGCTGAGTCCACTGAAAACTACGACCGGTAGGGCGGGGTGTAGTATCCGCAATTGCCGCAGTATGCTGCGACCGTCTATTCCAGGCATGTTGAGGTCCAACACGACCGCATCAGGAGTTCGCCGGTGACATAACATCAACCCTGCCCCACCATTGTCTGCCAAAATAACTTCATAGCCTCTTTCCTCTAGGACGGCAACTAGGAGGCCCCGGTCGCGGGCATCATCGTCTATGACTAGAATCTTCGTCATGTGAGCCTTCATCCGCTATTTGATTAACCTGCTGTCTCATCGTCTTTCTGGCGCATCCAGTCCTGATAGGTGGCCCGACCGTCCCAGCTCATCCCTACTACCTGGATCAACTTATCAGCGAAGACGGCACGGTCACGATCAAGCAACTCATCATGTCAGTGGAGGAGGCGACGATCCATCATTTTCTGCTTTCATCATCGGCATCTGCTACCAGGACAGGACAAATCAGCCCTCTCTGCCCCCATGTCAGGAGCATCCTGGTTTGTGGTTTCTTGTGGGGTTAGGTTGTCCGAGGTTGGCCTATATGAAATTCATAAAACGCAGGTC
The DNA here is from genome assembly GCA_039931295.1 of Nitrospirota bacterium. Classification (GTDB taxonomy): domain Bacteria; phylum Nitrospirota; class Nitrospiria; order Nitrospirales; family Nitrospiraceae; genus Palsa-1315. The sequence continues at coordinate 6,110 of JBDTSF010000285.1, forward strand.
GCTCGAGACTTCGTGGTGCCAAGTTGGCGCCAAACCCCCATGCCCCATAGGGAGGTGCGCCATCACGAATCCTCGGCTTCTGCTGATGATTCCTCTTGCTGAGCGTCCTCAGGTAGGTCTTCGTCGGGACTCTTAATCAGCGGGCCGTAGGTTCGACCCCTACACGGCCCACCAAATCCTTCAACCACTTACACCAGTAATCGCCAGCGCCTGTCGAAAACAGGTGGCGGAGCCATTGCGTTCGAGCATAGACCGCACTATATGTTAATGGAGAAAGCTACAACAGAATGGGAGAGTACGTTGATGAAGACAAAACTATTCTTGAAAGTGTTGCTCTGTTGCACCACGATAGTTTCGGCAAGTCATGCTGAGGAAATTGGTAGTGTGGATACGGAATTCAAATTTTTGGGGCCCGATCACAAAATTGTGATTGAAGCGTTTGACGACCCAAAGATTGAAGGCATCACCTGTCACCTGAGTCGATCAAAAAAAGGTGGCCTCAAAGGTATGGTCGGATTGGCAGAGGAAACCTCAGATGCCTCAATCGCCTGTCGTCAAGTCGGTCCCATTCGCGTTGTGGGTGAGCTGAAAGAAGGGGAAAAGGTATTCAGGGAGAGTCGATCCCTGATTTTTAAGACCCTACAAGTTGTCCGATTTTTCGACAAGAAACGTCAGACATACATTTATCTCGTCTATAGCGATCGAGTGATCGAGGGCTCGCCACACAATGCAATCTCGACCGTGCCGATTCAATCTTGGTCAAGCCCATAAAGGCCAAGAGAGAATATAATTAAATTGTCATCCTTTCAAATTGTCTTAATTGTCGGTAATGGGTCATTAGACCGACAAATAATCGGAGATTTTCCGGGGTACGTCTCTGGTCCA
>JBDTSF010000286.1:0-2742 GCA_039931295.1 Nitrospirota bacterium
TGTCGTTACCGCGCTCACCCCACGCCTGAGCTGAGGTTAGTCATTGGGGCGGCGGTCTTCTTCGCACGCACTTCGGCGCGAGGGCCTCTCGCAGCAAGCGTCAATCACTGGGGTCGTTGCTTGACTTGACACTTCTGCCTTGATTTCAGGGACCGTAGTCAACCCAGATCACTAGGCGGCGGCCTTCTTCACACGCACTTCAGCGCGATGGCCTGTCGCGGCGAGGACTCTGATGAGTACATCGGTTGATACGCCGTGGGTGTTGCCATTCGCAATCGCGGTCACTCGCGTTCTTGACGTTCCGGCGTTCTTGGCGATTTCGGCATGGGTGAGCCGCCCTGCTTGAATGATTTTTGCCAACGCGACAGTGAGCTCCGAGCGAAATTCCATCTCAGCTGTGTCGGCCGTCGATAAACCCAGGGCACGGCCGAGATCTTCTGCGGTCCGAACCGTCACACTCTTGCGAGCTTTAGACATGGCCATGCAATACCTCCTGTAACCGCTGTTGGCCAACGGCGATTTCATGTGTGGGCGTCTTTTGGGTCTTCTTTTGAAATCCGTGAAACACCACAATTGTGTCAGCCAATTTGACGAAGTAGAACACCCGAACAGCTGTCGTTGGGTTCTTCACCCTGAGTTCATGAGCACCTGATGCTACCGTGGGCATCGGTCTACTGAGTGGTAGACCGAGGTAAATCCCTTTCTGAACGTCACGGAGTGCTTCGCCGATCTCCCGCTTGATCGCTGGTGATTGTGCTCGAATGAATGCCAGCGCCTTGGGATGAAACGTGATCAACTTCACCGATGCAGTATGTCCTAAATTCAAGACATTGGCAAGAGGCAAAGAAAGAAGAAGGGGGGCCTACAATTTCGTTAGGTCGCTACAAGTCTCGGCATGTGTGTTGGTTGGTAACCGTTTTTCGACTCGACAAGCTCTTCTCCATTGCACACTCACTGCGCGGGGCTAGGGTGCTAACCTCATCTGCGCGCAGCCTTCTCACCCGCCCAGCCCTGTCGCGGCGAGATGCCTCTCTTTCCAGACGACCACCACGATTTCTATATGATGCTCCTTCCAGGCTCGCTCGTTATTTCTTCAAGGGATGGGGGCTGATTGATCTTCTACTGCGCGCGTCCAACGACTGACACACACTAGCCCTTCCAAGCTTGCTTGTTTTTCTCTCCCGGAACGACACCCATGTTTGGTTCAACTGCGCCCGTCGAGCGAGGCCCTTCTGAGGGCGCGCGCTCCGGGAGCAAGGAACCAACATGAGTGTCGTTCCTCATCTTTTCGCTTCCGCCGGCGGCCAATTCAGTTCCGCATGTCTGCCGCAGTAGAAGCAGGAGAGGCGGTAACGGGCTTTGCGTCTGGGATTCGGCATGGAGGTAAAGGTGATGGGGGTGTCATCGAAGGGGCAAGTGGGTTGGTCGTGGAGGAGATGCACTTCGGCCATCATGGTGATTGAGGCGCCGTCCCACGGTGGGGTTGGCTGTTCCTTTCCGATAATCTGCTCCTTCGCATGACACTGTTTGCATTCGGCTTCATACGTCTTGATACGGGCGAGATGGGGGGTGTGGTCGGTAATGTTCATCGCTCCACCGCATCCAGGTTGAGCACATGTCAGATGTTCATGCTGAAGAGCCTGGACAAATCGGTCATGTGCTTTCCGCTCTTGTTCTGATTTCATGATGTTTCCCTCAAAGTTTTCTCTTCATTGCTTCTTTTGACTCCTCAGAGGGTGGCCTGAGGTGCCCTTTGACTGCGCGCATCGAACGAGCATACTTCTGAGTGTGCGCGTTCTGCGAGCAAGAAGGGCACTCAGGTTACCCTCTACACCCCCCACGCCCCGCTGATTTGAATGTTTGCTCCATTCACGTAGCGAGCTTCGTCGCTCAGGAGATAGCGTACGGCTGCCACGGTGTCGTCCACGGTTCCGATATAACCGGCTGGGATGCGTTTGGTCATACCGGCGAGTTCTCCTGGTGGCGCACTGCCTGAATCGATGAAGCCGGGCGAGATGGCATTGACGGTAATCCCGTGGGGCGCCAGTAGTTTGGCCAGTGTGCGTGTCAGAATCAAGACGCCGGCCTTGGCGATGTAATGGGCTGTGACGTCCGGCTGTGAGATCATTTGGTCGGCATTGGCCATACTGAAGCTAATGATTCGACCTGATTTACGAGCTTTCATTCCCGTTGCGACGGCTTGCGCCAGATAGAAGATGGGATGGAGATTACCGTCGAACATCTCGTTCCAGCCTTCGACCGTTTCCTCGAACAGGTTTACACGATGGTACGGGCCGGCGCCATTGACCAGCGCATCGATCCGTCCCCACTGTTGTTCGACCTGGGCCACGAGGCCTTTGGCCGCCTGGGGATCTGACACGTCACAGCGGATGGAGAGCGCACGACCGCCACGACCGGTGATCGCGTCGGCTGTGGCTTTTGCCTCTGCTTCGCTTGTGCGGTAACAGATGGCAACCGACCATTGTTGCGCTGCCAGGTCGAGCGCGATTCCCCGACCAATGCCTTTGGCCCCGCCTGTGATGAGTGCCACTCGATCAGCCATCGGTGATCCCTTTCATGGTCGGTGTGATTGCCAGCTATGTTATCGAGTTTTGAGCCTGGTCGCGAGGAGCTGTATGGCTCCAGCTGTTCGCATAGAGAAGGACCGGTCTTGTTTGGGTTTCTTGTTGTCTTCTTGGCATTCTGTGATGAGCGAATGCAAGTCTGCAATGGTATCCACGT
>JBDTSF010000287.1:0-1726 GCA_039931295.1 Nitrospirota bacterium
TGATTTCTCGGGCGGCATCGGTGCAAGCGCGATGACCCGGCGAGTCGGTTGATCTGTACTCATGGCACATCCTCACGTGGCAGGTAGGCCGCGAACTATACGCCCGCGGGCCGGTCGACGCAAGAAGGCGAGGAGGCCTTCGTCGTATGTTCCTCTTGAGTTGGTATCATCTTCCACCTTTCGATTTCGCAAACGACAAACTTCAACCTTCGTTGACTTGCCTGCAACCCGCCGCTATAGTCCCGAATCTTTCTAGGAGTTTGTGGATAAACTGTTGTGGCACGAAAATTCAATGCAGAATGCTCAAAAAGGCTGTCCGGCAAGGCCGCAGCGAGTGAAGACCGGAGGCGTAGCCCCTTGGCTACGTTGAGGATGCTTTCGAGGCGAGAACGACGCTGGCGGGCTTTTTCAGCATCCTGACAGACGGTCGCTGAATTATGGATATGATCAAGGGGATTAAAGGCGTCAAAGATATCCTCCCTGAGGAGACACCTCGATGGCGTCTGATTGAGGATGCGGCAAGGCGCTGGTCGCTCTGTTACGGGTATCAGGAGATCCGTATCCCGATATTCGAGCTCACGGCGCTCTTTGCCCGAAGCATCGGTGCGGCGACAGATATCGTTGAGAAGGAGATGTATACCTTTCCCGACCGGGACGGAACTTCGCTGACGTTGCGCCCGGAAGGAACAGCCGGCACAGTCCGCGCCTTCATTGAGCACAATCGGGCGGCCAATCCACTCCCACAGAAATATTTCTACATTGGTCCGATGTTTCGCCATGAGCGGCCGCAGGCGGGGCGCCTCCGGCAGTTCCATCAATTCGGTGTTGAATCGTTCGGCACATCAGACCCCCGTGCAGATATCGAAGTCATCGCGCTGCTGTGGCATCTGCTCTCTGATTTAGCACTGCCGGACCTGACGCTTGAGATTAATAGCCTGGGGAGCTCAGGCGACCGTGCCGCGTATACACCCATCTTGCGCTCATTTCTCTCTCAGTGGGAATCACACCTCTGCGCAAACTGCCGCCGCCGTATGGAGACGAATCCCTTGCGCGTGCTGGATTGTAAGGTTCCTGAATGTCGGGCTGCGACTGAGGAGGCACCTCAACTGACCAGCCATCTCTCTCCCGAGGCCCGAGGACATTTCGACCACGTCCTTGCAGGTCTCACAGCTATCGGTGTGCCCTATCGACTTAATCCTCGTTTAGTGAGAGGGCTGGATTATTATTGCCTGACGAGTTTTGAAATTACCTCGACTCACTTAGGAGCTCAGAATGCTGTAGGTGCCGGTGGCCGCTACGACGGTCTCATGAAAACGCTCGGTGGCCCCTCTGTTCCTGCTGTGGGATTTGCGGTCGGGCTTGAACGCGTATCGTTGATGCTTCCTGAAATATTGTCGTCTAAACTGAATGAATATCTCTATTATGTCGCGGCTTTTGGAGAGAATGGAACCAGACTTGGACTTGTGTTGCTCGACGAACTCCGTCGAATAGGACTTTCATCCCTCTGTGATTATCGTGCCACCACGCTGAAGGCTCATCTACGTCAAGCTGATCGATCACGGTGCCGTTACGCCATTCTCCTGGGTGACGATGAAGCCACGCGCGGTTCCGTTATTCTTCGCAACCTCGAGTCAAAAGCTCAAGAGGATCTCCCTCTAGCCGGTCTCTCCTCACTCCTAAAATCCCGTAAACCTTCTCTGTAAAACACTCACTTTTTGATATTGAC
>JBDTSF010000288.1:0-3231 GCA_039931295.1 Nitrospirota bacterium
CTAGATTCGTTGGCCTGTCATGAGCTGATACGCCTCATCAACCGTCTCGACTTCCCTCACCGCCACATTGAGCTGAAATCCTAATTCGATTAAATTCCACCGCGGGTCATGCATCTGCCCGCTTGGAACTAATACCGTACGATAGCCCTCTCGGACGGCGGCACGAATCTTATCCGGGATGCTGCCTACCGGACCGATTTGCCCTCCAGGTTCAATGGTTCCGGTCAGGGCTATGCCTCGCTGAATATGGTCGCCCTTGAACAGGGCAATGAACCCCACAGCCATGGCCGCACCGGCGCTTGGGCCGTCGCTCCCTGTAGGTTGGTAGGCCACTCCTTGTACCGAGACGGTTCCGCTATGTTGGACGGATGGTGTGCGTTCGACCGCATAGGTAAAGGCCTGATCCATAGCTCCCAGATGCGTGTTCCCTAGTCGCACGCCTGCGAAAAGCCATTGCAATTGAACGGGGTCTGGCTCTGGTTTCTTGTCCCACCACATCATCAGGATTTCGAAGACCCCCAAATTATTCTGGCGAATGGCCGCCAGGACCGGGAGCTCGATGACCGTATCCGCCGAGGTCGAGACTGAGACTCCACACAGCAGGATGGCAATCAGGAGAGAGAGAATAGCAAGATGGCGTGACACGGTGAGGCTCCTCTCTCAAAAAAACGTATAAAGAAAGATGTGAAAAGTGAAACGTAGGGTTGTCGAGTGCTCTTATCCGAAACCTTTAACCTTTGACGTTTCACGGCTTATCAAAGTGTAGCAAATGTCGGTATGCAGTAAAGCAAGAGAGCGGTCTTTGCCTTGCGTTGGGCCAGGGCATTCCGTATAAGGGCTACATGATGAATCGAATATGTGCCTGGATTGTTGTGGGCGGGCTGACCATTTTCTGGTTCCCGCCTGGCGCTGGCGCCTCGAACTGTCAGGTGCCCGCGCCTACATCAGAGTCACGAACGGCGTTCACGCGCCATCTGAGCGCCGGCTGCACGGAACAAGAACGAGAGGCGCAAGCGGTGGATGCGGCGCAGTTGCTGCAGGCGTTTAAGGAAGGGAGGGGGATCGACCTCTCAGGGGTGATTGTACGCGGCGACCTGATGTTGGACACGTTGCCTGTGAGCCAGCTGCCACCGGAGCTGGACGGGATGAAGGAGCTGCAGGGTCATGAAATACGTGTGGTTCCCGGCTCCATGATGATCGTGGATTCTGTCGTGCGCGGAACCATCAAGCACAGATCGGTACAAGGGCTGTTGGTGGTACAGGGGCCTGTCACGTTCAGCGGAACCAGGTTTGAGCAGCTGGTGGATTTTTCTCGGTCGGTCTTCCTGCAGCCGGTGACGCTGTCAAGGGCGGTGTTTCTGCAAGAGAGCTATTTTGTGCAGGGGCGGTTCCTACGCGACGTGGTCGCTGAAAAAACGGCGTTCGGCCCACACACGAGATTCCATCGATCTGTCTTTCAGGGGCCGGTCACGTTCCAGCAGTCGGGATTCAACGGGATGGCGGAGTTTTTGGAGGTGGGCTTCGAGAAGGACGTGAATTTGTCGCATACCTCTTTTAAATTAGGCACCGGGTTCTCCGGAAGCCGATTCCAAGGCCTGGCGAATTTCTCTGAGGCCTCGTTCAACGGTCAGGCATTTTTTACCTTTACACAATTCGACGGAGATGCAGATTTTCACCAAGCCACGTTTCGATCGACGGCAGACTTTTCTAATGCCCAGTTTAAGGGGCGAGACGACTTTTCCAGTACGTCCTTTGAACAGGGCTCGCAGTTTACCAGTGCCAACAGATCAGCACCCGCACAGGTGCCCTCAGGTCGTAAGAGCGAGTTCATGCAATATGCTGTGATCGCCATACTTCTGGTGTTCGGCGCCTTGTTGATTGTCTATCGAATTCGCCGCAGAAAGGCGTAAGCCTTCTCTTCCCAACCACTACTAATAGATGAACGCTTGCTCCGCCTCCCTAAGTCTGGTATAAGTCGGCCTGTGGATAACCACCTTGACGCCGACGAACAAACTGAATTGCCCTATCAGGTTCGCATCGAGAACTTCGAAGGGCCCCTCGATCTCCTGCTCCATCTCATTAAGAAGAGCGAGATCAATATTTATGACATTCCCATCCATCTGATTGCCCAGCAATACCTCACCTATATCGAGGCAATGGAAGAGCTGAACCTGGCTGTTGCGGGAGAGTTTCTCGTCATGGCAGCCACCCTGCTGCAGATTAAATCCAAGATGCTGCTTCCCGCCGATGAGACGGTCGCCGATGAAGAAGATGGGCCAGACCCGCGTGAGGAATTGGTGCGGCGGTTGCTCGAGTACAAGCAATTCAAAGAGGCGGCTCGGCAGTTGGACGAACACGAACGGTTGTGGCGGGAGATTTACAGTCGAACACAGAGCCCAGCGGTCGAATTGGAGTCGGATGAGTCGTTGATGGACAATGTCAGCCTGTTTGAACTGGTGGATGTGTTGCAGGGAATTCTCGATCGCAATCCCGGCAAGAAGTTCATGGAGGTCCTCCCTGACAACGTGACTGTTCGGGAACGGATGAACGCGATTTTGGAAATATTGGAAAAACAGGAATCGGTGAACTTCGTCGAGCTCTTCGAGTCAGCGTCCCATCGGCTTGTCATCATTGTCACATTTTTGGCGTTGTTGGAACTGATGCGGCTTCGAACGGCTCGGGTGTTTCAGATGGAACACTTCGGGCCGATTCTGGTGTCGCGCGCCTTTTCACTCGTACCGGACCCGGCAGAATTGGACGATGCCGAATGGAGGGGAGCATGAGTTTAGCCGTGGAACAAGACACAGAAGACCTCGTTCTCGTAGAGGCTGAGTCGGTGATTCAGGGCAACGGGATGTCGGACGATGCGGCCAAGGATGTCGTCGTAGAGGCGATGAATAGCCAAGCCACGGCCATCGATGCGCGAGAACTCAAAGCCATTCTTGAAGCGATCTTGTTCGTGTCGCCCGAACCAGTGCCGGTCGCTCGGCTGATGTCCATCGTAGGGACGGTCTCAAAAGCTGAAGTAATTCAGGCCCTGGAGATTCTCACGCACGATTTAGATCAGCCTGGGCGAGGTATTCAGTTGGTGCAGGTTGCAGGCGGGTATCGACTGGTGACAAAGCAGGAGTACGGGCTCTGGTTGAAACGGATGGAGAAAGCTAAAGCGACGCAAAAGCTCTCTCGCTCTGCGCTCGAATCTCTTGCCATCATTGCCTACAAACAGCCGCT
>JBDTSF010000289.1:0-3072 GCA_039931295.1 Nitrospirota bacterium
AGTCGGCGGCCTGTAATGCCGTAGACGCGAATCCCTTTAAAAATGATTTCGTTGGCGAGATCGCAATTGATCGGGCCGGTTGGAATGCCGAAGAGCGTGACGCGTCCGCCGTTCTTGACGGCACTGAAGGCTTGATGCAGCGCGGTCGGGTTCCCAGACATTTCGAGCGACGCGTCGACACCTTCTCCGACAGTGATGTCGCGAATGGCAGCAGCGATCTGGTCTGCGGTCTCCGTTTTGGCGTTGATAAGGTGATCGGCCCCGACCTGTTTGGCAAGGTCCAGGCGGTACGGACTGACATCTGAGGCGATGATGATCGCAGCGCCGGCTGTTCGTGCGACGGCGGCGGCGAACAGTCCTGTCGGACCACAGCCTGTAATCAAGATCGTCTGTCCGGTGAGGTCTTCGACGAGAGCGGCGTCGACGGCATTGCCGAGTGGTTCTTGGAGGCAGGCGAGTTCTGGTGGAAGGGTGGGCGAGGTCTTCCAGAGCACAGCCTCAGGCAAGGACACGTACTCCGCGAACGACCCGTCGCGATCGACGCCGAGAATGCGATAATTCTTGCACACATGCGCTTGTCCGGTCCGACATTGGAAGCAGTGGCCACATGTGATATGCGACTCAGCAGCGACGTAATCGCCCACTTTGACAAGCGTGACGTCCGAGCCGACTTCCACGACCTCGCCGCACATTTCATGGCCAATGATGCGTGGCGGCTGGATGCGGCTGTGCGCCCAGGGGTCCCAATTGTAAATATGGGCATCGGTCCCGCAGAGCGAGGTGGCTGTGACGCGGATGATGCTGTCGGTAGGGCCCGGTTTCGGATCCGGCCTGTCGGTGGCAATTAATCCTGGTTGAGCCGCTGTCTTGACGAGTGCACGCATAGATTCATTGTATACCACGGGTTCGATCCCGCCTACCCTTCCAGGGGAAACTGAGGCTGTACGCGCTCCTGTCTCACGATAATTTTCCGAGAATTTGACCTCGAGCCACCTCTGCACAGTCAGGATATCCCAATGGGGAAACAAGACAGTGCTTTCTGTAATTTCAATTGGTTGGATCCGTAAACGCACGGGCTCACTCCTGTCTTTGACCGTAGTGGGTTGCGCTCGGGTTCACAAGATCGGTAGGATGCGTCTTATGAAGGCTCTGCACCACCGAGGCTTCGCCCGCATGATTCATGAACGCTTCTGCTGCAATCGCCGATCCGCTGCTACGACGAGCCTTCGGCCGGCGGGCTCGCCCCTCGGACCCTCACCGTACTGCACGAGTACGCATCGGGTCCTCACGGCTCCGCGCGCCGGTCTCGCGACGCGGCTCAGCGATTTCGCGACGAACCGTCATAAATCATGCAGGCTTGTATTGTTGGCGGGGATGTGTTGTGTGGCTCTCTTCTGTCCAGGACTCATTGCACCAGCCCACTCTGCATCATCGCCACAGACAGCGTCCTCATCCGGTCCCACAAAGCGGTGGGCGCAGTTCGAGTTGAGCCAAGCGGGGTCGACGGGGGACCCGCAAACCGGCAAGCCCGTCACCCTGACGATTGTTCTTGGAGGCGTGCCGATTGGAGCGACTCCAGTAGTGGCGACCTGTGAATCGATTCTGTTTCAAGCCCAAACGGTGACGCTCGAACCGGACGCTGAGTCGATGGTGTTGAAAGGGACGGTGACGCTCGAACCGATTCTCATGAGTCGGACTTCCGTGCAACCCAGGGCGGCGCGAGTGCAAGTGACGTTTTCGCGGTCCCGCCCGGACAAACTCGAACGGTTCATGCGGCGGATCGTGTATGTGACGATGGACCGTTCGGAGCCAGCCAATGAAAATAGTGAGTTGCCGCCCGCTCGTCCAGAAGAATCGCAGAGCGAGGATGTCATTTTAGATGAAGTGAAACCGGCCGTAGACCCGGTCTCGACCGGTGCGTTAGCCGAGGAAGATCTGGTCCCGTTTCCCTCCCCCGGGGAGGGGAAGGCGTACTGGGAGCATGTGAGTCATCTTATCAGCCGGAGTTGGGCTCGCCAGGTCCGCGGAATCAGGCATGCGCCAAGCAGTGAAACGGTGAAGGTCCTGTTCAAGATGTTTCCCAACGGCCGCGCCCAGCTGGTCGAGATTGAGAAAGGATCCGGAACACGAGAAATCGACGAGGCCGGAATCTACGCGGTGATTAATGCCCAACCGTTCTTGCCGTTCCCCAGCGAGTTGGGAGAGGACGTGGTGGATGTGCACGTCCGGATGCGAACCGGTAGTCGGGGGCGGTCTCTTGAGATACAGTCGGTCGGGAGCCGGTCAACCAGCAAGCCTGACGCGTCAGGCCAGCCTTCGAAAAGGTAGGGCGCACCTGTTCAGGGCCATCCGCAATCGGTTAACCGGTAGGAGTCACCCATGCTGAAGAAAAGAGTGCAAAATTGGCGTGCGCTCTTGCTGCTCGGAGCGATGGTCTGGTCTCCGTTGGTGGTGCACGCAGAACCAGCCCGTTGGAACTTGGACCCTGAGCATTCGACAATCGAGTTTCGCGTCGCACACATGGTCGTGTCGAAGACCACCGGCCGATTCACTGACTATACAGGCTTTGTCGACATGGATGCCGAAACTGGCACTATCACGGCCGTTGAGACCGCGATCATGGCAGGGTCTGTCAATACGAATCATGAAAAACGCGATGCCCACATACGGAATGCCGATTTTCTCGATGTGGAACAGTATCCGACAATGACTTACAAGCTGAAGAGCTATAAGAAAACCGCAGAGAGCTTTACGGCGGTAGGGGATTTTACGCTGCGTGGCGTGACCAAAGAAGTTACCCTGATAGGTCGTTTTAACGGGGCAATGAAGGATCCCTGGGGCAATACCAGGGCTGGCTTTAGCGCGGAGGGGAAGCTCAACCGAAAAGACTTTGGTTTGGTCTGGAACAAGACGCTGGATAGCGGCGGGCTCGTCGTCGGCGACGAGGTTCAGATACGGCTCGAGATAGAATGTATCAAGGCGAAACCCTAACAGGATGCTGAAAACGTCCGCCAGCAGCGTTCTCCCCTCGAAAGCATCCTCAACGTAGCCCAGAGGCTACGCCTCCGGTGC
>JBDTSF010000290.1:0-11805 GCA_039931295.1 Nitrospirota bacterium
CTGAGCCAAAGCCTGACCCTATCTCGACGGCCTTCACCGCATTGATGCTCATCATGGCGCCGGCCAAATCTGAATCCAGCTTCCCATAAACCGGTGCGCCCCACCCGACCGGCACATGCTCGGCCAACGTGGTAATCCTTGCGCCCACCGAATCGCCGGATTTGCGCAGTTCGTCCATGAACGACTCGATCTTCGACACGACATCGGCATTTGCGGAGAAGAATGGATTCTTGCTGACTTCATCCCAACTCGTAAACGGCGCTTCAAGCGGGCCAAGCTGACTCAGGTAACCATGAATCACGATCCCATACTTCTCCCTGAGCCATTTTCTCGCAATGGCCGCAACCGCCACTCGGACAGCTGTTTCACGCGCAGACGCGCGCCCGCCACCGCGATGGTCGCGTATCCCATACTTCTGCCAATAGGTGTAGTCCGCGTGGCCAGGCCGAAAGGTATCGATTAAATTGCCATAATCCCTGCTGCGGGCGTCTTCGTTTCGAATGAGCAGCGCAATCGGGGTGCCGGTGGTCTGACCTTCAAAGACACCGGAAAGGATTTCGACGGTATCGGATTCCTGCCGCTGCGTGACGTGGCGTGACGTGCCTGGTTTACGCCGATCGAGATCGTGCTGAATATCTTCTACAGAAAGAACGAGACCAGGCGGACATCCATCGACCACGCAGCCGATGGCTGGCCCATGACTTTCGCCGAAAGACGTGACGGTGAAGATTCTGCCGAACGTATTGCCTGCCATAGATATTACTCGACCAAATCCAGCTTGATCCGCAACTCCTTCAACTGTTCAGGACTCACCGAGGACGGCGCATCGGTCAACGGACATTGTGCGCGTTGCGTTTTGGGGAACGCAATCACGTCGCGGATCGACTCCGTATCCCCCAATAACATAATGAGCCGATCGAGCCCGAAGGCAATGCCGCCGTGCGGAGGCGCCCCATAGTCGAGCGCGTCGAGCAAGAACCCGAACTTCGCCTGTGCTTGCTCCTTGTTGATGCCGAGCAGATTGAGAATATGCAACTGAATGTCACTCCGATGATTACGGATGCTCCCGCCGCCGATTTCGCTTCCGTTCAGCACCATGTCATAGGCCTTCGCCCGCACTTTGAGCGGCTCCGAGTCCAAGAACGCCACATCCTCGTCCATCGGCGCAGCAAATGGATTGTGCATGAAGATGTAGCGTTTTTCTTCAGGCGAATAGTCCAGCAGGGGAAACTCAATGACCCACAGCGGCTTCCAGGCAGTCGTGTCGATCAGCTTCAGTTCTTCACCCAACAAGAGCCTGATGCGGCCCAGCACATCGTGAACAATCGCAGCCTTGTCGGCGCCGAAGAGGACGAGGTCGCCCGGCTTCGCGTCAGGAAGGGCCGATGCGAAGGCCTTGGCATCCAGGAACTTGGCTATCACGGACTCCAGTTGCCCCTCTGGAGTGATTTTCAACCAGGCCAGCCCCTTCGCACCAAAACTCTTGGCCATTTCACCGAGCGCATCGATCCGGCTTCGCGGCGTGGCCGCTCCACCCTTCACAATCAGCGCCTTCACAATCCCGCCCTTGGTCGCCGCCTCCTTGAACACCTTGAACTCACTGGCAGCTGCAAAGGCGGTGACATCATGCAGCGGCATGTCGAAACGCAGGTCCGGCTTGTCGGACCCGTAGCGGCCCATTGCCTCGGCATAGGTCATGCGCGGGAAAGGATTCGGCAGTTGAACACCACCCGCCTCACGAAACACCGTGACGATCATCTGCTCCATCACAGTCATGACCTGCTCACGATCTACAAAGGACAGCTCAGCATCGATCTGTGTAAATTCAGGCTGCCGGTCGTTGCGCAAATCCTCATCACGGAAGCAGCGTGCAATCTGATAGTACCGATCGACGCCACTGACCATGAGCACCTGCTTAAAGAGCTGCGGCGATTGCGGCAGCGCATAGAACTGGCCAGGGTTCACCCGGCTCGGCACCAAATAGTCCCGCGCGCCTTCCGGAGTACTCTTGGTCAAAATCGGCGTTTCCACCTCAAGGAAGTGTTCAGCATTTAGAAATCCACGGACGGCCTGCATGATGTTATGCCGAAGACTCAGGAGATGCTGCATCCTTGGGCGCCGAAGATCCAGGTAGCGATACTTCAGCCTGATCGACTCCGTCACTTCGGCCTCGTCTTCAATCACGAACGGCGGCGTCTTCGACTCGTTGAGAACCTCTACGGCATCCACAAAGACTTCGATCTCACCCGTGGGCAAATTGGGATTCTTCGACTCCTCAGGACGGGCCATCACTTGGCCCGTCACCGATACGACACACTCGCTCCGCAAGGCGTGGGAGGCCTGGTGTACTGCTGCATTACGCTCGGCGTTGAACACCACTTGCGTGATCCCGGTCCGATCCCGCAAATCGATGAACATGACCGTGCCGTGGTCGCGCCGCTTCTGGACCCAGCCGTTCAAGACAACCGTCTGCCCCACGGCTGCGTTCGTAAGTTCGCCGCACCGATGAGTTCTGACCTTCATACCACCTTCGCTTTCTTGGAACGAGCCCATCCGACCCGACTGATTCGTTTCTTTGGCCGTGGAACCTGTTGCTTGCTGTCCTCTGCTGAAGCCAGCTTCTGGTCGGCAAGTTCGCGCAACGCGTTCGCTTCACGGTCGGTCAGGTACCTGAACTCGCCGGGCCCCAGATCGCCCAACAAGAGTGGACCCATCTTTATCCTCGTCAGCTTCAAGACCGGGTGCCCCACCGCCTCCATCATCCGCTTCACTTGATGCTGGCGCCCTTCGCGGATTGTAATCTCCAGCCATGAATTCAGCTTGGCCTTCTTGACCTTCTTCACAATAGCCGGGCTGGTCATGCCGTCTTCCAGCTGCACGCCTTGTTCCAACTGCCGGATATGGTCATCCGTCACTACCTGCTTGACCTTGATGAGATAGGTCTTCGGCACATGGTAGCGGGGATGGAGCAACGTCTGGGCTAAGTCGCCGTGATTCGTCAAGAGCATCAATCCTTCGCTGTCGAAGTCTAATCGACCGACGGGAAACACCCGCACCGAAATCCCACGGAGAAAATCCTTCACCGTCGGCCTGCCGCCAGGATCGTTCAATGTCGACATCACGTTCTTCGGCTTGTTCAGCAACAGATAGACGTAGGGTTGTGCGGAGCTCAGATGCTTCCCATCCACCTTGATGTGAACGCGATCCGGATCGACCTTGGTGCCAAGCTCTGTCACCACCTTGCCGTTGACGGTCACGCGCCCAGCCGCGATCCACTCCTCGGCCTTCCGCCGTGAAGCTAGCCCGGTCCCGGCAATGACTTTTTGCAATCTCACTTCCATAATTCTTTGTTATGTCTCCCTTGAGGGGGGTGGCTCGACTGGGCCCTATTGCGCGTATCGAACGAGCACATTCTTATCGTGCGGGTTCTGCGAGCAGGGGACACAGTTGAGCCACTCCCCGCTATTCCCATTCTATCGTGGCGGGCGGCTTCGAGCTGATGTCGTAGACCACCCGATTAACGCCCTTCACTTCATTGATGATACGGTTCGACAACTTGCCCAATACGTCATTGGGAATCTTGGCCCAGTCGGCCGTCATGCCATCCAAACTCGTGACGGCACGGAGCGCGATGACATGTTCATACGTCCGCTGATCGCCCATGACGCCCACGGTCCTGATCGGTAACAGCACAGCAAGCGATTGCCAAATCTCCCGATACAAACCTGCGGCGCGAATCTCCTGATCGAGAATGGACTCGGCTGCCCTCAGGATGGTCAGTCGCTCCTTGGTGATCGCTCCCAACACTCGAATAGCAAGGCCAGGTCCTGGGAATGGCTGCCTCCACACAATATCGTCCGGCAGACCGAGCTCTTTACCCAGCACCCGCACTTCATCTTTGAAGAGTTCGCGCAAGGGCTCGATCAGTTTCAACTTCATCCGCGCCGGCAGACCACCCACATTGTGGTGGGTCTTGATCGTAGCTGACGGGCCCTTGAAGCTCACACTCTCGATCACATCGGGGTACAGCGTTCCCTGGACCAGAAACTTGACGCCGCCCGCCATCTTCTTCGCCTCGGCATCGAACTGCTCGATGAACTGCTTCCCGATAATCTTCCGTTTACGCTCAGGATCGATCACCCCTTTGAGTTTGGCAAGAAACGACCCGGATGCATCGATGAGCCGCAAGTTCAGGTGAAGCTGGTTTGCAAACGTCTGTTTGACCTGTTCTTTCTCTCCCGCCCGAAGCAACCCATTGTCGACGAAGATGCAGGTCAGCTGGTCGCCGATGGCACGATGAGTGAGGGCTGCCGCCACCGACGAATCCACTCCACCGCTCAACGCGCAGATCACACGCTCTTTGCCGACCTGCGCACGAATCTGCTGCACCGCCGTCTCTACATAGGATTGCATCGTCCAAGTCGGCTGACAGCCACAGATATCGTAGACGAAATTCTGTAAGATTTGGGTTCCCTCCGGCGTATGCACGACTTCCGGATGGAACTGGAGGCAATAGATTCGACTCTTGGAGTCGTCGCGCTTCATCGCCGCAATCGGTGAATTCGCTGTGTGCGCAATGGATCGGAAGCCCGGCGGCATTCGCTCGATACGATCTCCGTGCGACATCCAGACGACTGTCGATCCGTCTTCGCCGATGCCCTTAAAGAGATTGCTGCGATCGTCGATCGTGAGATCGGCTCGGCCATACTCCCGGTGCTTGGATTTGGCCACCTCCCCGCCCGAGAGATGCGTCACAAGTTGCATGCCGTAACAAATACCGAGAATGGGAATCCCTTGGTCGAAGAGTTCCTTCGGCAGGCTCGGCGCCTTTTTTTCATACACGCTGGAGGGGCCACCCGACAGGACGATACCTTGTGGGCGATAGGCCAGAATGGTCGCCAAGGGGGCCGTGCAAGGGAGAATGTGTGAATAGACGTGGGCTTCGCGAATGCGGCGTGCGATTAGTTGGGTGTATTGCGACCCGAAGTCGATGACCAGGATTCTATTGTGCCAGAGTTCCATGGAAGCGTGAACAGTGAAACGTTAGACGTTACACGAGGGAGATGACAGAAGTACGAAACAACATTTCACGTTTTACCTTTTACCTTTCACGTCGGCTACTCCCAATCCATCCGGTAGTTCGGCGCTTCTTTCGTGATGATGACATCGTGCACGTGGCTTTCACGGAGACCTGCGACCGTTTGCCGGATAAATGTGGCCTTCTGCTGTAAGTCCGAAATCGTCCTGCATCCGCAATAGCCCATGCCGGACTTCACGCCACCGATCAATTGATAGATAACGGCTGAGAGCTTCCCCTTATAGGGCACACGCCCTTCAATGCCTTCTGGAACCAACTTCTGCACCGGACGCCCACCCTGCCCATACCGATCTCCACCACCGCGTTCCATCGCGCCGATTGAACCCATACCGCGATACACTTTATAGGTTCTGGCTTGGTACAGTTCTGTTTCCCCCGGCGATTCTTCTGTGCCAGCCAAGAGTCCTCCCAGCATGACCGAGGAAGCACCTGCCGCCAAGGCCTTGGTAATATCTCCCGAGTTTTTGATCCCGCCGTCTGCAATAATGGGAACCCCGCTGCCTGCGAGGACTTTTGCGCAATCGGCTATCGCCGTCAACTGCGGCATCCCGGCGCCGGATACAATCCGGGTTGTGCAAATGGAGCCAGGCCCCACGCCCACCTTCACGGCATCGACACCGGCCTTCAACAACTCCTTCGCCGCCTCGGCGGTGGCAATATTCCCGGCGATGAGCTCGAGCTCCGGATAACGTTTCTTGATCATCTTGACCGTATCCAGCACCGCTTGAGAATGCCCGTGGGCGGTATCGACCACAATCACGTCCACTCCGACCTTCTTGAGCCGCGCCACTCGATCTTCCGTCTCCGGCCCCACGCCGACTGCCGCGCCCACGCACAGCCGGCCATGCCCATCCTTGCAGGCGTTGGGATACATAATGCGTTTTTCGATATCCTTGATAGTGATCAGTCCCTTGAGCTCGAAATGCTTGTTCACAACCGGCAGTTTCTCGATCCGATGTTCGTGCAACACTTCGCGGGCCTTTTCCAAACTGGTGCCTTCAGGCGCCGTGATCAACTTGTCTCGTTTCATGATCTGCGAGACCTTCAAGTCCATCCTGGTTTCAAACCGCAGATCGCGATTCGTAAGAATACCGACCAATTTCTTGTCCTTGGTTACGGGAATCCCGGAGATTCGGTACTTCTCCATCAACGCATGGGCATCGCGAATCGTTTGATCGGGCGAGATCGTGATTGGGTCGAGAATCATGCCGCTCTCGGATTTCTTGACGCGGTCTACTTCAGTCGCTTGATCTTCCGGCGACAACACGCGATGGATCACCCCAAGACCGCCTTCGCGGGCAATGGCAACAGCCAAACGGGACTCCGTGACGGTATCCATGGCTGAGCTGATGATGGGAATGTTGATCTTGATATGGCGAGTCAGTCTCGTGCGCATGTCGACATCACTCGGTACGATCTGAGACTTGGCCGGAACCAATACCACGTCGTCGTACGTCAGTCCTAAGCGGGGTTCTTTATCGAGCATATCGTCCCTCACTTGCTGGATGCTGAAAAAGTCCGCCAGCAGCGTTCTCGCATCGTTCAGATCCTCAACGTACCCCAGAGGGTACGCCTCGGCCCTTCACTCGCTGCGGCCTTGCTGAACAGCCTTTTTGAGCATCCAACGGGAATGTTTTCCTGTTGTATCACACACGCTGGACATCAAAACTCTAACGTCACGAATTCGTTTCTCCGCAGTCTGTCAAAGCTTCGTGGCTGCTTATGCCCGTGATGTGCCTTGCGGATTCTCGATCTCTGCCACAGATTCGGCAACTTCCTGAAGCCGCTCGCTTCCCTCGTCTGCCGGCATGAATTGTTCGACTCTGGTGTTCCCACTATCGACGACGAACACACTTCCCTTTACATCCACTGCGAGACCATAGGGAAAGTTGAATTGCCCTTTGCCGTTCCCGAACCCGCCCCACTGCGTGATGAAATTGCCTTCTTTATCGAACTTTTCGACTCGGTGATTGCCGGTGTCCGTCACGAACACATCACCGGCTCCATCCACCGTAATGCCCCAAGGCGATCGCAGCTGACCGGCCTCCTGCGCGAGCGGACTGCTGGCGTGGCCAGGCTCAGCACTCCCCCCCCACTTGGCTAGCAACTGAGGGAGCACGTTGGTGCTGGTGTCGAACTTCTGAATCCGGTGATTCCCCATATCCACGATATAGACAAACCCATCTGTCTGGTCCACGGCCACGCCGCGCGGGAAGTAAAATTGGCCGTCTCCATTCCCGAAGCTTCCCCAGGACATGATAAACTCGCCGTTCATGTCGAACTTCTGGACGCGGAAGTTGGCGCTGTCGACCACGTAGACATACCCACGCACCCGATCGACCGCAATGCCCCACGGTGAGTTGAACTGCCCTTCGCCGTTACCGCGCGACCCGAACTTCATAAGATAGCCGCCGAGCTTGCCGTCGAATTTCTGCACGCGGTGGTTGTTCGTATCGACCACCCAGACATCGCCCTTGCCGTCGCACGCGATTCCGGTGGGGTTATGGAAGTTCGAATTAGCCGAACCGAAGTTCCCCCACAAGATGATGAAGTTGCCGGCATTGTCGAATTTCTGCACTCGATTGTTGCCGTTGTCGACGACGAACAGGGAGCCTTGTTGATCGACACAGAGTCCGTAGATCGGAGCCATGAACTCGCCGCCATGCAGCAACGATGCGCCACGGCCTGTGCGACCCCATTCAGCCACGCAGAGATATCCCGACGTGTTGACCAGAATTGTAGCGCTCGCGGGTGTCGAGACGTTCCCTCCCACATCCTTAAACCACACGTAGATCGATTTCTGCCCGTCTCCCAGCGACAAAATAAATGGGATCGTTGCGCCGAACTTCGTAGCCGGTGTCACATCCACCCATCCCGGCGTTCCCGCCATGGGAGTCATCGGCGCCTCGGAGACAAAGTAAGCCGCCACTCCGGTATCGACATCGTTGGCTGAAACCGTGACGATGACTTCCGGCGTGTTCGTCATGAAGGCGCCATGATTGATGACGGCATAGGGATTTTGCGGTGCCGTGATATCGATGAGCACTGGCGTCGCCATCACTTCATTCGACAACTCGCTTTCGATGCCGGTCTCGAAGACCGCTGTCACAGCATAGTGGTAGGGAGTATCGTTCGAAAGGCCGGTGTGCGTATAGGGATTCGTCACGCCTTCAATTTTTGTCGCTGTCTGGATTGTGAGCTTCGGGATGGTATTGAAATACAAATTGTAAGACTGAGCGCCAGGAACCTCCATCCAACTCAGGAAGGCTTCTGTATCCCCGGATTTGACCGCGACGCTGCGAGGCGGCGGAGTCTCACTCGGCGCCTGACTGGTTGAAGCCTCATCCTTCCCCCGATTGAGTTCTTCTTCCGTCGGCACATACTTGAGCACGCGCCCATTGCCGCTGTCGACCACATACACCGCACCTTCTTTGTCGACCGCGATCCCATAGGGATAATTCAACTGCGCTTCTGTTCGTCCACGGTTTCCCCAGGCACAGAGGAACGTCCCGTTGCCGTCGAACTTTTGAATGCGGTGGTTGCCGGTATCGACGACATAGACATTGCCGAGCGCATCGCAGGCGAGTCCCCATGGAGACTTGAACTGTCCTGGTCCAGCCCCCTCTCGACCCCACTTGGCCAGGAAGCTCCCACGGGCGTCGAACTTCTGAATGCGATTATTGCTTTCATCGGCGACGAAAATATTGCCGACAAAGTCGACGGCCACGCCGCGAGGGAAAAAGAAGGCACCGTCGAAACTCCCATCACGGCCCCACTTGAGGAGAGGCTGCCCATCAGATGTGAACTTCTGAATGCGCGCATTGCTCGTGTCGGAGACGTAGAGATTTCCATCCGCATCCGTCGCGAGGCCCCAGGGCACATCGAACTTGCCCAGATCGGCCCCGCGCCAGGCAAATCCAAACTTACCCCACGCCTGCATGGGATTGCCGTTGAGATCGAACTTCTGGATGCGGTTATTGCCGCTGTCTGCGATATACAACACGTCATTCGGCCCGACGGCCAATCCACGCGGATAGTAGAAGCTCCCTTCCTGTGAAGAAGGATCGCCGCCCCATCGCGCAACAAACTTCCCGGACTTGTCGAGCTTTTGAATCGAATGGTTGTCGGTATCGGCGACGTAGATATTGCCGTCCTTGTCGAGCGTGATCCCCGTGGGCGAGCTGAACTCCCCGTCGTCCACCCCTTCCCGGCCGATGCACATAGCCAACAGATAGGGTGAGGGAATCGCCATGACCTCTTGCGATTCGAGACTCTCCCCCTTCTGCGTCACCACGGTCACGACATAGTGATAGCAGGTCCCGTTCGCCAGATCGTCATGGACAAACGGACTCTGAACGCCTTCCAGGCAGGTGCCTTTCTCTTTTTTTACTCCAATAACGGCTTTGAAATCATCGTCACCGGCAATCGGACGCGTAAGTTCTGAGAACTTGATCATCACGCCCTTGGTGGTTTGGAAATAGAGATTGTAGTACATGGCATCGGGAACAGGATCCCACGTGAGGGTGACCCGACCGTTCCCCGATTTTGCGGCCACGTTCGCTGGAGGCGATGGAAGTTCTTCTTCAGCGGCGATCGAATCGCCGGCACCCCATTCTTCGCCCAGGGTTCCATCGATGGTCAGATGCGCTCGATCACAACGAAACATCTCGTCGAGCAGCCAGGCTTTGATCATGTGGTGCTTTCTGTGTTACAGCAGCTCATTTAGAAGAAATGAGGGGTCTTTCAACGACTTAGAATTGGATTTCAGAGTCTAACAAAGCGGCGGAAAGAGAGTCAACGGGGGACGGGGATGGAGGCTGATGATCTTCTGTGCTCGCGGAACGCGCACGATAAGAATGTGCTCGTCCAACGCGCGCGGTGGAAGATCATTCAGCCTCCACCCCTTAAGAGACAACGAGCGAGCTCGGAGTGATCATTCAGATGGATGAAGAACTATTCATGATACCCCCACCTGGCTATTTCGAACTATTCTTTGCGCCACATGCTTCTCTGAACTTTGGCTCATGGCCCATTCCATCGTTGACACTCAACCGTGTCGTCCGCCGACCAATCGCGACAAATTCCAGCTTCCACCTCAGATAGGACCCGTCAAGATCGAAAACAATAGCCTCGTCATCTCCACGCATTAGTTCGCATCGCAACTGAACCTTCTGTATAGGTTAGCCTGATGCATAAGAGGCCAACAAAAAAGAAGGCTGGCAAGAAGTCAAATCAGCCTGCCAAATCGGTCGGAGAACTTATCAAACGTGTAATGAGAATCATCGAAACTGAGTCTGGGAGGCCATTCGATAGGTCTGGTTCCATTGGACAAGAGCTCAATGGTATGCAAGCTCCACTGTCCATTTGGTCGAATCCTGACACCTTCCCTATTTTGGTCATCGAAGAACTTGAGGTCCAACAATTGAAGGACCAGGCGCCCAAAGGCCATTGTGATTATATAGTGCTCAAAAGGGGGTGTGGATTTCCGATTAGACTTGGTCCCGCTTCTAGTAAAAAACTGCAAATTAGGTCCGGCATAATGGCCAAGCCAAATATACGTCCACGCACTGGGCTCTAAGGTATCGCGAAATTGAAATCGATCAGATTTGTCATAAAAGGTGCCTGTTTTAACTCCATCAAATTTAACCATGCCGTCAAAGACCATTGCACATTTGATCATCCATTGCGCAATAATTATTTGTTGATCGATGGTAAGAATTGTTTGTCTGCCATCTATCAATCGGGTCAAAACAGGCTCGGTCAATTTCTCCAGATCACTCATCCATCCACCGTTACATTTAGTCTTACATACGACCTTGGTAACAATGGTTGGGTGGTCGATCTCCCATGTTTTTGGTGTTCCAGCTTTATCAAGCTGAGTGGCCTTCATCAGTCTGATTTCACTTGGCCAAGTCTCAGTCAATCGCCTCAACCACTGAGGCCATACATGCTCATCAGAGTTGACTCGGCTACCACAGAAAATACAAAGATGGGTCATGGAGGATCACGCTGTGAAGAACAAACAGAAGACATCGAAAGATGCGGAAATTCCCATCCCGAAACGGGGCGACTTCTTCAAGAATCTGAAGAACGCCGCCACACATACTCGTTCAAATAACCCTAAAGGTGCTTCTTAGAGACGGCATGATACACGCCACCAATTCCACCGGCATCAATAGGAAAGCTGGATTGCCACGCGAGACCTTGATGATCTGCACGTCTGGGACAAAAGAGGAACTACCACAGCAGGATGCTCAAAAAGACCATCCAACGAGGCCGCAGGCGAGTCATAACCGGAGGTGTACCCTCAGGGGCGCACGGTGCGACGAATAAGGAGCACCAAGTCTGTGCGCGCCGCCGAGTGGTGAGGCGGCCGGGTCCCCGTTGAGGATTGTGACGAGCCGAAAACGAAGTTGGGAGCTTTTTTCAGCATCCTGCTTAGGATTGTTCGACCGGTTCGTGTATCAACTCCCCATTGCTCTCTGGCTCGAAGGCCAGCACGGCCTCACCTTCTGCAGGGTCACTCGCAAGAGGGATTTCTTCTGAAGAGGACATTTCTGAGGATTCAACTCCCTCTGGTGACTCATCTTCGATCGGCAGGAGGGCTTGCTCGGATTCGCCGAGTTCTTTGAATTCACGCAACGGCGGGAGTTGGCTCAAATCCTGTAACCCGAAATGTTCGAGGAAAAACTTGGTCGTTCCATACA
>JBDTSF010000291.1:0-32702 GCA_039931295.1 Nitrospirota bacterium
GAGAATCCCGAACCCGAGTTTTGTGGGAGAAATGCGATCGTTCATGCCGGCACCCGGCACCCTGGGAAACACCCACCCTTGTCGTTGGTGAACAGCAACGCGTCAAAGGCGAGATGCATCTCTTGAGCAGGCGAGGCCGATAGTTTACGGCTTTGACACGATCCGGCAATCTCCGTGTGACGCCTCACGTTTCACCTTTCACGTCTTACGATCTCTGCAGGCTGGCGGGCTTCTTCAGCGTCCTGCTAGTCCAAAAAATCTCGATTGATAATGGCCGACACCGTGAACAGCACGATCGACGCCGTAAGCACTACCCATCCGATCAGGGCAAGAGGGCGTTTGAAAATGTTCCGCTCTGAGTCACGGTCGAAAAATGGCAACAATATCAGCATAATCCCGAGAGCGCCTGGCAACCCTATCGAACCGAGGAACTGTCCGAGCTCACCGGAAAACATCTTCAGTCGCAAGTGCTGAAATATGAACAAAAAGTACCATTCCGGTTCCGGGTGGTAATCACCCGGGTCAGGTGTCGCCTCATCCAGCAAGACCACCGGCTCCCAGAAGGCCAGTGCGCTGATGCAGGCAAAGACTACTGCCATCCCGACCACATCCTTCCAGATCTGCCGCGGAAAAAAATAGTCGGTCTTCGCCTTCAGCTCCGTCGGTGTACCACGGAATGGACCAGCTGGGCCTGCACACCGGAAAAGGAAAAGATGCAATCCGGCCAATGCGATCAGAGCTGCGGGGAGCACCATGACATGAATGACGAAGAACCGGCTCAAGGTCATCTGTCCTGGAGTCGCGCCACCCTTAAGAAAGCGCGCTAAAAAATCGCCTAGTACCGGCATTTTATCCACAATCTCGACGCCGACCGTGGTGGCCCAATAGGCTCGCTGATCCCACGGAAGCAAATAGCCGGTAAAGCCGAATCCCATCACAAGAGCAAACAACAGCAGCCCCACCAGCCAGATAAGTTCACGAGGTTTCTTATACGCACCCCATAGAAAGACTTGAGACATATGCGCAAACACGCAGAGGACCATGGCTGAGGAGCCCCAGAAATGGTAACTCAAGAGAAACCAACCGTAATCGACGTCATGAAGAATGTATTGGGTGCTGGCGTAAGCGTGATCGGCTGTCGGCACGTAGTAAAACATCAACAGCACGCCGGTGACCGCCTGCATGCCGAAGATGAACAAGAGAATTGACCCAAAAACATACGCCCACCGAGAGCCACCGGGCACGGCCTCATTGAGCATCTTGGCGGCAAGCAGCTTCAGCCCGACTCGTTCGTCGACAAAGGTGAAGACCTTTTCTGCAACCGTGGGCTGTGCGCCAGAGGAAGGAGTGTCGCTCATCTAGACGATCCGCGTTTGGGACTTCGTCCCGGCTTTGAATTCCATATCGATGATCTGCACCTCGCCGCTTGCGGACACTTGAATCGGCAGTAAGTCGAGAGGACGCGGGGCGGGGCCATCCAGCACCTTGCCGGATGCATCGTAGATACTCAAGTGGCAGGGACAGAGAAAAACCTGTCCAAGCACCTTGTGTTTTCGCCATTTAAATGCGCAGCCAAGGTGGGGGCATTTACCGGAAAATGCGAGGTAGGGTATGTCCTTCTTATTCGTCCAAACAGGTCTCCCTGCTGCATCCCGGAATTCCATATCTTTCCCCTGATACACCTTCTCCAGCACCGAGGATGTCGCCTTGACGAGCCATACATTCTTCTCGATCTCCGCTTCAGGCAGATACGCTTCTTTGACTTTGCGCTTGTACTGGAACTGGACCCCGACATCGTCGGCCTTCACCTTCCCAATGTTGCCGATCTTCAGCCATCTGTTATCGAGCGACGCATACATCGGCTTCATCAAAAACTTCAGCACGGGGAACACCAACGGCAATCCGATAAACAGTCCCGTGGCGTAGGTCAGCTTCGTAAAAAATGCCCGCCGCTTGACATTCCGCTCCAGCTCTGGAAACGGAACCAGAACTTCGCCCGGGTTCACATGAACGTGTCTTTCAAGGCCAGGGATTTCCACCTCATGCAGCGTGACATAGTCCTCACGCGTAAAGGGCGGCATACACAGGATTTCTGATGAGGACGACCGCAGTTGCACCACATCGTCCGTGACAGTGAGCACGGCGGCCATCGGGACTTGCCGTTCCCCCTCGCCGTTCATCGATACGACGAGGTGGCTGACCTCAAAGGACAGCGGGTCCATGATGACCTTGGACACCTCTCCGACTTCTCGGTCCGCGCAACGGACTTTCGACTTCAGTTGAGGCTGCATGCTAGAGCTTCTTTATGGGTTTTGGCGTATTCACGGAGGTATTCTTGAATGTACTCAACCAGGTGGCCAGTGCCATGGCATCACTATCCTCCATGACATCCTTAAACTTGTCCGGCATCTTGCCCTTCTCCCACTCCTTTTCGAATCCCTCCGCCATATAGCTCTTGGGATTGAAAATCTTCTGCTTAATCTCGTCGGCCGTGAGGTAGGAGCCGATGTTGTCCAACTCCGGACCGCGCTTCTTCCCACCTTCCCCCTTCAGCTTGTGGCAGTTATAGCATTCGTGCAGTTGCCATTGCTCCTCACCTATCTTCATAAAGTCTCCAGTTGGCGCCTTGGCCACAACCGGAGGAGCGCCGACGACCGGCATCTGCTTTGCCACCGGCTGATCTGCGCCCAGTGTCCTGAGCCGTACCTCTAGGGCCTTGACTTGCTCATCCAGCGCCTTCGTTCTCGCGATCAACTCCTCAGCCTTTCCTTGTTCAGTGGCAGCGCGTTTGGGCGCCAATAGCTTGGCGATCTTCCCTTTTTCATCCTCAGGATCGAACTGAGGCCACATCGAAGCGCCGGCCACGAACACCGTGCACAGCACGACGTAGAACACCACAATGGCAATCGTGGACTTCACTGCGCCCATGGTCCTGACTGACGGGGCGTCCAGCAACATGAAAACGGCAGCCCCAAACATCGCGTGACCGAAGAACACGACCTGGAAGACGAATGGAAACTCCTGCCACCTCGAGAGGAGGAACAGCGCGCCACCCACCACCAAACCGATGACCAGCTTCTTAATGATGTTTCCCATGCAAACTCTTATTCGTTCGCAGACATTCTGCCCCGCGATTACTTGGCCCTGGCAGGAACAGGACTACCTTCAGGGATGTGCCCCTTCGATTCTGAAGGCCGAAGGCTCACAATCACGGCAAAGCTCACCACGGTGAAAAACATGACGGTAATCCCCGTAATCCACCAGGCCGAATACGAGAGCGTCGGTGTAAACGACTCGGCAGAAAAGTCGGGTATCAAATTATATGTATGGAAGTACTTCCGCACCAGCGAGCGGACGGCGCCCATCAAACCCATTGTCCAGATGGAGACGAAGGCGAGGAAGATCAGTACGAACTGAGCGGTGAAATCGATTTTTCCCCAGAGGATGGTGCCCCGCTTGATGGCCCGATTATACAAGAAATAGTTCACAACCGTGACAAACACCAATGTAAACATCGCGGAAAGCTTAGCCGGCATCGTCCCCAGGAAGTTCCAGGCCTCCGGCAGCTCTACCTCAGCCGCCATCTTGGCGCCGGTGGCGGCGAATCCGTGGGGAGTCAGCCAGATGGCATCGCCCACGAGGACCATTAAGAAACCGATTTTAATCACAGTCCGCGCAGACACCGTAAACGGAATGAATCGGCCCAGGAACGGCGAGAGAGCCAACGGCAGGAGGAACGCCAGCGACATCGGATCGGGAATCCAGTAGTAGTTCATCACCACCATCATCACAAAGGGGAAGGCCACCATCACGACGGGAGCCAGGATCGTGATTCGGACCTTTTCAACCCCCTCAATGCGTTTCAGGCTGAGCCAGACGTAATAGTTAATGGCCAAGAACATGAGTCCGATCATCGCGCCCTGCATTTCGAAAAACATCGAAAGCTGGTCGGCCATCATGTATGGGCAGAACGAAAAATCGTAATCGCACATCTCGTAGGCCAACAGTAATCCCGTGAAAGGCTGAAACAGCGTTGCGCCTACGGCGATCAGATTACCGGAAAAACCCATCCAATCGTAGTACGCCCGTTCTTCTTGACTTTTTGCGCCCATATACATATAGGCGCCGATCAGGCCCGTCACAAACCCTCCGAAGGCCACGTTCCCGTCGATCCGGTGAAGATTAAGCGGCATCCAGGTTTGGTTGGCAATCTTGTCCCACAACGTTGCAGTTGCAAGGAGGTCTTGAGGTGAGAGCCCTTCAGCCTTCACTGGGGTATTCATGAACGACGTCGGGCCATCGATCACAAATAGCAAGGTCATACCGATCAGATTCAAGAGCACACCGAGGGCAATATGCCGTCCTTTTTTTTCACCCTTCCACGCATCCCACATATAGAAATACGTGTACAACACGATGGCTCCGCTGATGAACAAGAGCGGATAGAACACCGCGAACACGAGATAAAATTGATTAATAAACCACGTGGTAAACTGTGGGTAGGCGGCGAGGAGGACGAAAATAAACAGGCCACCGGTGAGGGCCGTCATGCTAAAAAGGATGACGGTCACCTTCGTGACTTCTTTGGCTAAACGATCATACCGAAGGTCTTGCTTCCGATACCCCAACCATTCTGAAATGACGATAAAGATCGGGGCCCCGAGAACGAACGCTCCAAACAGCGTGTGAAGTTGAGCAACGATCCAAACGGCGGTCCGATTTCCTGTATAAGAAAAATCCACTGGGGGCGAGTCAGAAGTTTGGGCATAGGCCACCCCCCCGAACAACGCCAGAAATGCACAGACCGCGACCAGACTGCGCTGCCACGTTTTCATCATATTTCGACGCCTCTCTTGGCTAGGAGGCTATCCGCCGTTGATATATCTGCATCATACGTTCTCTTTATTAGATCCAAATTAGAGCCAGCGTATCATACGACAACCAAGGCCTATCCTCTTTTCCGGTTCCGTAGTATGGACTCTTGACTCTACTCATAGCCCGGAACCAGAGGCCTCGGCTGGCAGGAGGTTGTGCGTCACACAAGATAGCGTCATGTTACCGTGAATCGTGCGATGGCTTCGTGAACTGACGGGGACAATGAGCAGATCGGGGCATGACCGTATTCAGAAACCATTCGTTCAAGCATGGTATGGTAAGCCATCATGACGCGAACATGGCAATTGACTCCCGCGCAACTCTGCGCGGAGGAAGTTTCTCTGGGCTGCGACCGCACAGAACCTTAAACTGAGCCCGTCTACTTGCCCGCCGGTGCCGGAGCAGTCGAGCCACTCGCCGCATCGACCCAAGACTTCTTTTCGGCATCCCATATCTTCCCAGGCATCCCGAAGCTTGCCTCAAACAACACCAACTTCCAGACATCTTCGTCTGACAGTTTGCTCTTCCACCCCTTCATCTTCGTATTGGGAACCCCATCGGCAATCCGCCAAGCCCACACGGAATCGGAATAGAGCTTCATCCGTTCACCGACTCGGAAGTCACGGGCACCAGCCTTGACCGGCTTGCCGTCCTTGCCATGACAACTCCCACAATCCACATCGGGATTTGTTTGGCCAATGTACAGCTTCCGTCCTTCTTCCATCTTGGCCGGATCGGCCCACCAACCAGCCGGCATATGTTTATCGGCCCATTCGGCTGGAGCTTGAGGCGGCGCAACGATCGGCCCCTCCCCTCCCTCTCCTCCGCATGCCACCATGAAGAGCCCCATCACAAACACCATCGTCAACTGCAAAGCTTTCGTCTGCTTCATAACCTTGTACATACCTTTCAATTCTCGCCACCTCAACAATGTTTCGATCCCACGGTAGTCCACACCTAATTGACACAGGTTCCTACTTATGCCGACGATACCTTGCAGCGATAGTCCTGACCGTTTAGGTAAGCCTACCTTCCTCTCTCTTTCTCCTCTGTTTCTCCATAAATCTTGACGAACACCGCGGACTCAGACAGAAAACCGCTGTGCCGAGGGCGATGATCAACTCTGTCATGCGTTGGTGCTGAGCAAATATGTGAGGCCACGCGCAATCCCCTGCCATTTTGAGTAACCGGTCCGACGAGGTACGCATCAGCCCCACGGCCTGCTTCTATTATTACCTGCCCTTACCCTGCGATCGTCCTCGTTTTTGTCCCTGTTTCCGCGATGAACGAATCAGTTTGAGCCCAACGAACCCACCAACTGTCGCTGCCGCAGCCCCCAATCCTAGGTAGACCCACAGCGGAACACTGTTCCGATCCTGTATACAACCGGTTCCGAAATTGACCTGAATGATTCGTTCTGCTTCAAGATCTTTCGGATCAAACGAGACTTTCTGGTGCTGCTGCTGCCCATTGGCTTCAATCAGCAGCGGATCGCCAAGATTATCGTTGTGAAGATGAAATGCCGCCTTGTAGTGCCCGTCTCCATCGGTCTTGACGATTTGCCCATTAGAAACTTTCGTATCCTTAACAAGCACATCTATGTCAGGGCTGCCTTTTCCATCTGCCCCGCAGACAAACCCTTCGACCGTAAACCGATGGTCCGCTTCATGTGTTGCTAAAACGATCGATGGGAAACTGCCCAACATGACGGTAATGGCAATGATCCATCCCCGCCATCGCGACTGACTCTGCACAATCTGTCTCCGCCTCATGTGCTCAGAGCCGAGCCTTTTCCCGCCGCCAAATGCCTCTCTCGCCTCGCACAACTGAACGTAATGAACGCCAATACGCCATACTGGCCTTAAGGTTGCGATTTTTAACATAGGCCCTACCTGTTGTCAACGAAATGAGGGCAAGCAAGACGGGAAGACAAGCCCATTTTCAAGCACTTGGAGAAGTCATTCTCGATGAAATTGCGTAGATGTAAAGAGATTATGATCGGCGGGTGGAGCGCTTAGAGAATCCCTCGAGTTCTTGCCTCAGCTGCGACCCGTTCCACTTCGATTTGCCGCTCTGAATCCTTCTTGGAGACCCAAGTCTCCCAGGATTTTCCCGTGGCCGTATCCTCGCCAGTGAACGCGATCGTGGCAATGTGGTCATAGCGAATGCGCCGCGTCTCAGCGCTATCGGAAGGGAATATCTCAAGATAGGAATCGGGACCGCTGACCTGGCGATTGAAGAGATACCCACCGATCGACTCGCCGGATTTCAACGACACCGTCACATCGCCACGATAATCGAACGCCAGTTCTACCGCTTCTGCGAGCTCAGCGAACGAAGCCGGTTGAAACAGGCGACCCTCTGGCGATCCTGCTACGCCACCACTGCTATGATTCTTGGTATCGGTCATGGGAAAACCGTGAGGCGTGAACCATGAGACGTAAAGTATAAATCGGAAAACAAGAAGAGCGCCGGAAGGCTCCTACCAGTGGCCACCGGCGCATCGCGTAACCTGTCATCGCGAGGTCGGAAGCATCGTCAACTTGACGGTTCGGCCAAAGCCGGACAGCGTGCCGAACGTATCTTCGACGGCAGATGGTTCATAACCGCAATGCACCATGCAATCTGCACACTTCTCATTCCGCCCTGTTCCGTAGCGATCCCACTCTGTACTGTCCATCAGTTCACGGAATGTCTTTGCATAGCCCTCTTGGAGCAAATAGCAGGGCTTCTGCCACCCGAACACGTTATAGGTCGGATTACCCCAGGGCGTGCACTCATACTCCCGCCGCCCCATCAAAAAGTCTAGAAACAGCGGCGACTGGTTGAACTGCCATCCCTTCTTTGGGTTTCCCAAGATGCGGGAAAACAATTCCGTCGTGCGTTCTCGCTTCAGAAAATGCTGCTGGTCCGGCGCTTTCTGATAGCTATACCCAGGAGAGATCATCATGCCTTCAACCCCGAGTTCCATCATCGCATCGAAAAATTTTCGCACGCGCTCCGGGTTGGCATCGTCGAAGAGAGTCGTATTGGTCGTGACCCGGTGCCCCCGCTTCAACGCCGCCTTGATCGCCTTCACCGCCACATCATAGATCCCGTCCCGGCAGACCGCCAAATCGTGCTCGTCCTTCAGGCCGTCCATGTGAACGCTGAACGTGAGGAATTTCGATGGCTGATACTCGTCGAGCTTTCGCTCCATCAAAATCGCATTGGTGCAGAGATAGATATACCGCTCCTGCGCAACCAACCCACGGACAATCGCGGGCATCTCGGGATGGATCATCGGTTCGCCACCTGGAATGCTGACGATCGGCGCGCCACACTCCTCTGCCGCAGCCAAGCACTGCTCGACCGTGAGGCGCTTATCCAGCACATGATCAGGATATTGAATCTTTCCGCAACCGGCGCAGGCCAAATTGCAGCGGAAGAGGGGCTCTAACATCAGCACGAGCGGATACCGCTTCACCCGATTCAGCTTCTGGGTGAGCACGTACTTCGTAACAGTCGCCATCTGGGAAAGTGGAACGGCCATTCCTCTCTCTCCTTCTTTTCAGTCTATGTTGGTAACGGCAGCGCGAGACCGCCGGACTAGCAGGTTGTAATTGTTGGGGATTCTAGCACTAGGTCTCACCGTCCGTCAATTTTCATCTATCATGCTCACTCACTCCGAAAGTCACCGATTCATCGCCAGATGCTTCATCGTAGTATGACGCCGAATGTTGAACCGGAATTATTAGAGGACACGCTTATCTTCTGATAAGACGGAAGGGTCGTTTGAGTGGAGGGAGGAAAGACGGAGTCATTGCTCGAATCCATACTCCTCTGCCGGCCATCGGCGACCTTGCCGGAGGAGCGCGGACCCGCCGCGATTGTCCCGGGAAGGAAAGCGGAAACTGACCGAGTCCGCGAGGGGATTTCCGAAGCTTCCACCCGGCACAATTCGGACAGGTGGCTTCGAAGGGCAGAGAGCCGATAGGCGGCAGGAAGTGGTTGCTACGCTTTCAGGTTGAATCGTTGCGACGGATGGGCACGAAGTACGGTGTGGAGGCGCCGAGCGGGGTCGAACCGCTGCATCGCAGTTTTGCAGACTGCTCCCTTAACCACTTGGGTACGGCGCCCTGGGGGCATTATAGTCTGGGCAATAGGTGAGAGGCTAGAGGAGAGAGAAGAGACCTATTGTTTACTAGAAAGAACCGGAATTTCTTTTCCAAGTGTCGACGACCGATCGGATTCAGGCGCGAGAGACTCCCATCCTTCGTTCGAATGAGCGATGGCCTCTCCATTCCCTTCAGCATCTTTTTCTTTGGCCATCAGTTCGACCTCGTAAATGAGGGTATCCATCAATTCTTCGATCGGCACCTTTCTGACGAGCTTACCCTTCTTGAACAGAATGCCCTTGCCCTCGCCGCCGGCGATGCCGATATCCGCTTCCTTGCCTTCGCCGATCCCGTTTACGACACAGCCGAGGACCGACACGTTGAGCGGAGTCTTGATATGACCCAGCTTCTTTTCCAATTCGTTGGCCAGCTTCACCACATCGATCTCCACGCGGCCACAGGTCGGACAGGCAATGACATTGATCCCTCGATGGCGCAGTTCGAGCGACTTCAAGATCTCGAACCCCACCTTCACTTCTTCGACCGGATCTGCTGCAAGCGATACGCGCAAGGTGTCGCCGATGCCCTGCGAAAGCAAATACCCCAAGCCCATGGTGGACTTGACGGCGCCCGTCATCGCCGTTCCGGCCTCGGTAATCCCGATGTGCAGGGGATAGTCTGATTGGTGCGCAAACAGCCAGTAGGCATCGATCGCATGGTGCACATCCGACGCTTTCAGCGACACCTTCATGTTCGTGAATCCCACATCTTCTAACGCGTGGACGGCATTGAGCGCCGATTCAGCCAAGGCTTCCGGAGACGGCCAGCCATATTTATCCAGCAAGGGCCGTTCGAGTGATCCGCCGTTCACACCGACGCGCAAGGGAATTCCCCGCTCGTTCACGGCCTTGATGACTTCTTCGACCTTCCACCAAGCTCCGATGTTGCCGGGGTTGATCCTGACACAGTCCACGACCGCAGCCGCTTTCAATGCCAACCGATGGTCGAAATGAATATCCGCGATCAGCGGCACGGTCATCGCCGCTTTGATTTTTGGTAGCACCGCCGCCGCTTCGTCATCCGGCACCGCCACACGGATCACTTCGCACCCAGCAGCTTCTAGTTGACGAATTTGTTCGACCGTCGCCGCGACATCGCGTGTGTCGGTTGAACACATTGACTGCACGGACACGGGCGCATCTCCGCCGATCTTGAGATTGCCGATTCGAATCTGCCGCGTTTTCCGTCTTGTAATGTGCATTCGATTATTCTCGCCTCACCCCTAACCCTTTACGCCTCACGTCCTCTCTCAGCTCCCCTGCTCATCTCCATGTGGCAGATGATCGATCGATGCCGCCAACGTAAACTCTTCCCGAGAGGAAGCCGGTGTCTTGCCGATGAGTTCCTTCACGCTCTGATAGATCCCTTCCGCCGTCAACCCATATCGTTCACGCAGAAAATCCTGCGGTCCCTGCTCGATGTACCAATCCGGCAGCCCCAAGACCTTCGTCGTCACATGCGTCACCCCACCGTCAGACAGGGCTTCGAGCACGGCTGAGCCGAATCCGCCCATCTTGCAGCCTTCTTCAACCGTCACGACATAACGAACGCGCTTGGCTACCTCGACAATCAACTTTTGATCCAACGGCTTCACAAAACGCGCGTTCACCACTGCCGTGGAAATGCCCTCTTCCTCAAGTCGTTTTGCCACTGTCACCGCATGGGAGACCGGCACACCGATGGCAACGATCGCGACGTCGGTCCCATCGCGCAACAATTCACCCTTGCCGATTGCTAAAGCCTTCGCCTCCTGATCCATCGTCACGCCCAAGCTCAACCCGCGCGGGTACCGCACAGAGGCAGGCCCATCATACTGGACGCAGGTCTTCAGCATATGTTGCAGCTCGTTCTCATCCTTCGGCGCCATGACGACCATGTTCGGCATGTGGCGCAGATAGGCATAGTCGAATGCGCCGTGGTGCGTCGTTCCATCTTCCGCAACCAGCCCTCCGCGATCAATGCAGAATGTGACCGGCAAATTTTGCGTCGCCACATCGTGCACGACCTGGTCGTATGCGCGCTGCAAAAATGTCGCGTACATCGCCACCACTGGACGGAGCCCCTGCGTCGCCAGCCCAGCCGCAAATGTCACCGCATGTTGTTCGGCAATTCCCACGTCGTAGATCCGGTCTGGAAATTCTTTTTCGAAAATGTTGAGGCCGGTCCCTTCACACATCGCGGCAGTAATCGCGACGATCCGCTTGTCCGCTCGAGCGAGCTTCACCAACGACTCGATGGCAATCTGCGTATAGGACGGCCGCGCGGCTTTCTTCGCTGGCGCCCCCGTTTCCCTCACAAAAGGCGGACAGGCATGGAACCACACCGGATTCTTCATTGCGGGCTCATAGCCCAGCCCTTTTTTTGTGATGACATGGAGCAACACGGGCCCCTTCATCTTCAGCACATTATCCAAGGTCGGCAACAGATGCTCGAAGTTATGCCCGTCGATCGGTCCCGCATATCTGAACCCGAGCTCTTCAAAAAGCAGCCCAGGGAGAATCGCGCCCTTGGCCAACTCTTCGGCCCGGCGAGCCCACTTCTGCATATCCGATCCGATATGGGGAATCTTCCCCAACAGTTGCCCGGTTTCCTCCCGCATCTTGGCATAAAACTCACCGGTGAAGGTTCGGTTCAAATAGGAGGAGATGGCTCCGACGTTCTTTGAAATGGACATTTGATTGTCATTCAGAATAACCAGGAAGTCTTTTCCCAACCCCCCAGCATGGTGCAGGCCTTCCAGCGTCATGCCGGCCGTCATGGCGCCATCGCCGACGATACAGACGACCTTGTGCCGTTGCTTCAACTGCTCGCGCGCCTCAACCATCCCGTAGGCCGCAGAGACGCCGGTTCCAGCGTGGCCTGCATTGAATGTATCGTGGACACTTTCTTCACGCTTCGTGAATCCACTCAGCCCCCCATACTGTCGAAGCGTGTGAAACTGTTCCCGCCGCCCGGTGAGGAGTTTGTGCGCATATGCTTGGTTGCTCGTATCCCATACAATCTTATCCTTGGGGGTATTAAGCAGATAGTGCAAGGCCACCGTGAGTTCAATCACTCCAAGGTTTGAAGCCAGATGCCCTCCAACATTGGATACCACGCCAATAATTTGCTCCCGGAGCTCCTGACACAAAGCAGGAAACTGCTCCGGTGGCAACCGTTTCAAATCGTCCGGGCCATGAATAGTCTTCAAGATCGACATGGCAAATACTCCTTTGCGTCTATACTTATATCAACAACCTGGGCTCAGATAAGCAGTGGCGACGCAGTGCGTGAGCTCGGGCGTTTGTCGGGGTGAGTGTCACATGTAAATCCCATATTGTCAAGGGGTTAGCCTGCTTCCATCACAAAATTTTCTTCATCACTTAAGACTGAATTCGATAGGTCAATAATGTCGAGAGTGTGAAATCCGCGGCGCTTCCGGTAATGAAGTCGAGATTCTCGACTGCGTAGGCTTGCCACAAGAGGTGTGATGTAAGGCGGTAGCTGAATCCCGCCACTGATTCGGTCACGCCTTTGTCCAGCACTCGCGTACCGACACCACGGAATGGTGTGGAATAATAATCGAACTGAGCCGTGATGGAAAGATTCTCCGACCACAAATACTCTACGGCAAGAATGCCGGATATCGTGGGGTGGAGAGCCAGTCCTGCGATACGTCCGGTCGGGACCACTCCATTCAGATTCCCGTGGACCACCCACCGGCCTGCAAATCCTTTTTCAGCAGCCATCCCGAACCCGAAATCCGGACTGCCACTTCCGAAGAATTGTCCTTCATCACCCGTTGGAAGCTTGATCGCCGTACGAATCGACAATGCCGGCATGGATGTCGTCTCCAGCAATAGTTGGTGCTTACTCATGATCGTGCTGTCGCCCAATCCCACGACTCCCTCGCGCCCACTCGCGATCGTGCGCCCTCCTCGTGAGATGTCGAATACATACCCGGAGCCCAGCGCTTTTCGAGCGGGCGACACGCCGGTTGTCACGCGTTCAACCCCTTCGATAGGCCCATCCATGAATCCCCGCGAGCGATAGAGAACGGGGACCTCCACGGAAAGTTCCCACCGCTCCGTCGCTCCGTACCGAAGAAACGCACCGGAGCGCAGCGTTTCAAACTTCATCGTCGTGCCGGCCTGAGGCGACTCGTCACGAAACACGGTGGCGGTTTCTGCAAGTTCCAATCGAACATCCAGCACGCCCTGCTTCAACACGGCAGCCCGATCACCCGGCATGTTGAGAACCAACTGCTGGATGGGATGGAAGTTTCTGACCGGAAATGGGCCGAACCCCTCCGCCCCCACCAACGCAGGCTCGAAGAAAACGGAGAGAAGGAGTGAAGCGAGGACGACTCGATACCGCACCGGCCATTGTAGGGCTTTCACGGCCACCCTTGCTCCCGGACAATCAGGAATGAGG
Organism: Nitrospirota bacterium; assembly: GCA_039931295.1. Taxonomy (GTDB): domain Bacteria; phylum Nitrospirota; class Nitrospiria; order Nitrospirales; family Nitrospiraceae; genus Palsa-1315. Next base: position 13,446 of record JBDTSF010000291.1, read on the forward strand.
ACTGCAGCCCTGTTACTGCGTATTCGGACACGCATCCACTCGCGTGACCCCGCCCACTGACGACCATGAGCAGGAAGTGCGCGGCACATTCCTGAACATTTCCAGACATTTCTAGCTTCCTAAAAGTCATCACATTCGGGGCAGGGCAGCGCAGGCAACGGATGCGTGGTTCTCCTTCAAAAAGTAGGAACCCTACTCAGATACCATAGTGGTGATCGAAAAATACAGTAGGGTTGATTCGTAGCGATACCCTGGGCTACAGGCTGGAAAGAACGGGCGACGAGTCATGCAGCAAGAATGGCTCGGCGCAGCCCCCTGTTTCAGTGCACCTCACGCGCCCACCCGTCAGTACGGGAAGTCGAGTCCCGCAAAGATTGCACCCCCTTCCCGGCTATAGCCATAGTCGACACGCCCCACGACATTGGGTCGAACAATCCCACGAAATCCAATACCAGGGGTCATCCGATAATTCTGAAATGTGACGTCCCTGTAGTCATTGAATACCTGCCCGGTATCCAAGAATGGCGCAATTTCGAAGTCCGCGCTGGTGCCCGCAATCTTTGCACGCAACACATGAATGCGCTCTTCGATGCTGAGCGATATAAGATGCTTGTCAATGAAACGATCGACGCCGAATCCGCGCAGGTTGTTTTGCCCACCCAAAGAACTTTGCTCGAAGAACGGCACTTGCGTTCCGATCGTCGCCTGGAGATTGGCTCGCACGACGAGAATCGCGCGCTTCGATTCACTGGGGAACAGCTTCTTCACATCGATCTCGTACCGTGAATAGACGGGGTGATCCCCATTTCGGATATTCTGATTCAATTCCGCATACGCCGTCACGGCCATCCCGTCGGTGGGCGAGACCAGATTGTTCCGCGTATCGTAATAAAACGTGGCGCGATGGCCGAGAATAAGCGTCTCTCCCTGAACGCCGTCAATAGCAGGAAACTCATCGACCGTAAATGGAAGGTCCGTTGCGCCCCGCTGCAGACTCACCTGACGAAATCGTTGACCAACGGCAATCTGGGTGACTTCGTTCGCGTGGATCCCGAATCGCCAGTTCATCCGGGCTTCACGCCCGGTGTAATTCGTTTGATCTGACTCTGATGTTGCTTGCCCTAAGCCAAAGAACCGAGGCGTGGCATTCTTGAAATACGATGCGCCAACGTTCAACGAGTACCGTCCATGACTGAAGGCCGGATCCGCGTAACTAAACTCCGCCCTGCGCTCGATCTCTTCTGTGTAGGATCCGATGAATCGAATTTGACGCCCCCCAGGCTCATATCGAAACAGATTGAGCGAGCCTCGCGTCCCAACGATGGAATTATGCACGATCATCGGAGCGACGATATATTTGAGCTCTCCATCAGGGTCCGTGCCCAGAATCGGAACGATCAACCCAATATCGTTCCCATCGTTTTTGCTGGTGGATATGGCAGGAATCGGAACATATTCGACCCCGGCCCCTACAGGCTCCGGCAGCGCGATGACAGTCGCCGCAAGGAACACGAGGACAACGGCAATGAGGCCACGCAGGCTGGTCATGAAATTCCTGGAGAGCGTTACTGAGCTTTAATTTTATTGGATTTCTTGCGAAGCTGGTCTACCAAGTCGGCGTAGGTTGAGGAACGAAGAATACTCTTGAACTGATCCCTGTAGTTACGGACAAGGCTGGTGCCATCGACCACGACATCGTAGACCCGCCAGACCGAGCTTTTGTTGAGCAAGCGATAGTCGAGCGGGATTTCTGTTTTCCCGGTCAGCACTTTCGTTCGCACTTCGGCATAGTCTTTTTCCGTCCGTTCGTTGATATATTTCACACCTTCACCGGTATAGGCCTCGACCTTGTCAGCATACAAATTCACCAACAATGTTTGGAAGAGCCCGACGAACTCTTCCCTTTCCTTCTCCGACAAATTCTTCCAGGGTGCGCCTTCCGAAATACTCAGCGTGCGGAGCGACATTTCTTGATAGTCGAATCGTTCGCCGACCACCTTTTCCAGCAACTTCCGACGCTGTTCGGACTTCCCAGGCTGTTTCAAATCCTGATCCTGTATGATTCTCAGCACTTCGTCGATGGTGCCCTTCATCGCATCAGTGGCTTCTCCCGCTCGAGCAGCCTGCACAACGAAACCCCATGAACACAACAACGTCAATCCCAGCACACACAGGAGTTGCGGGAACGTCCCCATTATCGTGCTTCTTCGAATCAACATGGTCGTTTCTTCTCCCTCATTTCTTGAGTGACAACGCCCCGCTTTGACTGTCAGTTCACTTTACCATGAACATACTGACTCACCAGTTCCTCCAAATCGAGGCCCGACTCGGTATCGCGTATCGTCCCCCCGGGCTTGAGCCGATCGCCACCCCCTCCCGGAGTCAGGGCCAGGAATTTCTCTCCAATGATGCCCCGCGTCTTGATGGACGCAATGGTGTCCGTATAGAGCTTGATGGAGTTGTTGACCGCCAGTGTGACCTTGGCACGATCTTCAATGAGCGTAATCCCTCGGACCCTGCCGACTTCGACGCCGGCAATCTCGATCGTCGAACCCGGCTTGATCCCTGAGGCGCTATTGAATTGCGCTTCGACTTCATAGAGGTCGCCGCTGACCAACTCGAGCTTCCCGAGCTTGACTGACAGATACGCAAGGCACAACAAACCGACCAACACAAATACCCCGACCACCATCTCCAGCTTGGTTTTTTCCATCCTTGGTACTCCCCTTTTACCCGGCGAGCGATCCAGGCAACGCCACAGTCCCACCGACTGAAATGAATTCCCGAATCTCCGGATCAGTGGTCCGCTGGAAGTCAGCAGCCGTGGCCATCAATGCGATTTTGCCGTTCCGAAGCATCGCCACCCAATCGGAAATCCCGAAGATCTCAGGAATTTCATGGCTGACCATGACTGCGGTAAAACCGAACCGCCGTTGCATTGCAACAATCAAATCGTGAATCGATTTTGCCAGCAAAGGGTCCAATCCAGTCGTCGGCTCATCGAAGAGGATAATCTCCGGTTCCATGACCAACGCACGTGCCAATCCAGCCCGCTTTCGCATGCCACCGCTCAACTCAGCAGGGAACTTGTGCCCCATCCCCGCCAACCCGACTTCCTCCAGCTTCTCTTCAACCCGCTTCGCCACTCCTGGTCCCTTCATGCGCAACTTCTCCCTCAACGGGAACGCCACATTCTCGAAGACCGAGAGTGAGTCGAACAGCGCGGCCCCCTGAAAGAGCATCGCGAACTGTTTACGCACATCGTTTAAGCGCATGCCAGACAGGCAAGAGATTTCTACATCGCCGACCCATACCTCGCCGCGATCCGGCTGGATGAGCCCTATCATGTGCTTGAGGAGCACGCTCTTCCCCGATCCACTCCCACCGATGATGGTCGTCAACTTGCCGACCGGGATAGAGAGATCAACCCCTTGCAGCACCGACTGCTCACCAAACTTCTTTTCGATCCCGACCAACCTGATCATATGATGTTACAGCAAGACCGAGGTAAGGAAATAGTCACAGACGAGGATGAGCACCGACGATAAGACCACCGCTTCCGTCGTCGCGCGCCCAAGTCCCTCAGCACTCTGCCTTGTGTAGAACCCTTTATAACAACAAACCACACTGACGATCAGCCCGAAGCTGATCGACTTCAGAATGCCGCCGTAGACGTCTTTCCATTCCACGGCCGATGCAATCGAGTTCCAATAGGCTCCTTCACTCACACCCAGCAAATCCACTCCGACAAGGGAGCCGCCATAGATGCCAACCACATCGAATATGGCGACAAGCAGTGGCACTCCGATCAGGCCGCCCACCAATTTTGGTGCGACCAAATATTGCATCGGATTGATTGCCATGGTATCGAGCGCATCAATCTGTTCTGTAATCCTCATAATACCGATCTCAGCCGTCATAGCTGATCCTGCCCGCGCCGTCACCATCAATGCAGCCAACACCGGCCCCAATTCCCGGATCATGCTCAAAGCCACTGCAGAGCCCAGCAACCCTTCAGAGCCAAATTTCCGCAAGCTGTAATAACCTTGAAGTGCCAACACCATCCCCGTAAACCCCGCAGTAAGCACGACGACAAATAGGGATTTATACCCGATGAAATGGAGCTGTTTCATGAATTGATGGAATCGAAACGGGGGCCGCACCAGCCAGGCAAAAGCCGACAGCATAAACAACAGCATGCGGCCCATCTCCCGTACGCGCATGATGGCCCACGCACCCAGCCGTTTAATCACGCTCATCATCGGCTACCTGGACAATCGAAAAGATTCACCGTCTGTCTTCGCATAGCACTGAAACCATTCAGTCAATCGATCCGCTGCCACCCGGCTCTGCTTTCGAAGCCGATTCAGCCCCACGAGGCTGGAAGGGTGGCCGATGAGCGCCTGCATACCTTTGATCCAGCCAGTGGGCCTGAGAAACAGATTGAAGTCAAGAGGAAGGTCTTCATCCGCCAGATCGGACACCGTCCGCACGATCACCATCGGCAGACCTCGTTCCTGCGCCACCCCCGCCACCGCGGCACTTTCCATATCGAGCCCGGTTGCATCGGTCACATGCCGCAGCCGGCGCTTCTCCTCAGCCTGCCAGACCACGGTCTCCGACGATACCATTGTACCGATTCGCGTGACCAGCCCTGCATCCCGCGCCACGGCGAGAAGGCCCGGTCGTGCCACAGCATCACAGAGCACACAATCGCTTCCCATCATCCAGCCTCTCTCACCATGCACGGAAGACACCGATGTGCCGACAATGAGGTCTCCCACCTGAGCCGGAACGAGCGCACAGGCAAAGCCTGTGGACATGATCAGCGACATGGGCTGTGCCTGCAACACCCGTTCTGCGACCGAGCGGGCCGCCGTTGGGCCGACGCCGGTTTGAATGAGCCAATAGGTGCGATCCTCTCGCTGTCTAATATGACAACGAACTCCGGCTATGGTCGCAACACGATCCATCTCAAGCCCACGCTGCACAGCCTGGATTTCCCAATGCGTTGCGGCAAAGATGGCGATGGGATTCACCGAAGATCCTGAGGGAGGTTGCCACGCGTCAATGGGCGACGGCGGCGGACGGTTCAATGATCGGCTCGATGAGACCCGGACGCGAATACTTGTTGACGTACTTCGTCAGCCCGCATTTTGCCGCGTGTCCGTAGATTCCGATACATGGCCAAAGCCCATAAGGGGAAATATTGGCAATACCAATGGTAGCGGAGATAAAACACTCGAGGAAATCCGGTGCCGGTATGGCGCACCTCTTCCCACGATCCTTCTTTGGTTTGGTGGCGGAGAAGATATTGGATGCCGCGCGCGACACTGAAGGCGTCTGCCATCCCTGCCGACATGAGTCCCATGATGGCCCAAGCCGTTTGAGAAGGCGTACTATCCCCTTTCCCGCTCCAGGCAGGGTCGCCGTAAGATAAGCCAGACTCGCCCCAGCCACCATCGGAATTCTGTTTCGACTCAAGCCAGGCGACTGCGCGGCAAATTGCTGGGTCCGAGAGATCTACTCCAATCGCGCGAAGACCGGCGAGAACAGACCAGGTGCCATAGATATAATTGACGCCCCACCGACCGTACCAGCTCCCGTCGGGCTCCTGCTCTCGCTTGAGGAACCGGAGAGCCGGGGCGATAGCGGGGTGCGACTGATCATAACCCAACGCCGCCAGCATCTCGAGGCACCGCCCGGTCAGGTCGGACGTACTCGGGTCGAGTAAGGCATGGTGGTCAGCGAACGGAATATAGTTGAATACAATACGATTATTGTCCTTGTCGTAGGCGCCCCATCCACCATCGGAGCCTTGCATCGCGAGCACCCAGTCCAACCCTCTCCGGATAGATTCTTGCGATTCGGGAGCCTGTCCTATCCGAACTTTCGACAGCGCCATCAATACCACGGCCGAATCATCTACATCCGGGTAAAACTCATTCTCAAACTGGAAATACCAGCCTCCCGGCTTCGCATTGGGGGATGAAAACTTCCAATCTCCAACCGTTGTCGTCTGACGAGAGAGCAAGTACGCGCCTGCTTTCTGGAGCGAGGGATGGTCCTGCGGCATCCCGGTTTCAATCAGGGCATTCATCAGCAACGCCGTGTCCCAGATGGGAGAGTGGCAGGGCTGAAGATGCAGCGTCTCGACTTGTTGATTGTCAATCGACGCCGTGTCGTAGACTTCAAGCGATTCAATCTCACGCAGCGCTTTTTGCACCAATGGGTCATCGACCTCATAGCCGAGACAACGAAGGGCCACAATCGAGTTCGCCATGGCCGGATAAATCGCCCCCAGGCCACCGCTCCCCTTGAGGTGTTCCAACATCCACGTGGCCGCCTCACGCAACGCCTTTTCGCGCAACCAACTGAGAGGCATCTGGTCATACAGTTTCAAGATTCGGTCCAGTTGAACAAAGAAATTATGCGGCGTGAACCACCGTTGTTCCTTGTTGAATGGTGGGACGTCGCGATAGTGAATCTGCGCTCGGGGCGAGAGATAGAGCTCATCGATCCCCTGCTCCCGTGGGATACGGCAGACCGGCTGCTTGGCAAACACCACGAGTAAGGGAATCAGCACGGCACGCGACCAATAAGAAATGGCATAGATGCTGAAATAAAACCGCTTCGGCAGGAGCATGATTTCTGGCGGCATGCTCGGCACACCCTTCCAGTCGTACTGATCAAACAATGCCAAGGTGATCTTGGTGAACACATTGGCGCACACGACACCGCCCATCGCCAAGATACGATCACGAGCGCGAAGCATACAGGGCTCATCGGCAGACACGCCGCTCAATTTCAGAGCAAAATAGGTTTTGACGGAGGCACTAATCTCCGACGGCCCACCGTAGAAAATCGGCCAACCGCCATCGGGCAATTGCATGGCACGGAGATAGCTCACCGCCTTACGTTCTCGCTCAGGATCAACCCGATCGAGAAATCGACGGAGCATGAGGTACTCAGAGGTCAGCGTGGTGTCCGCTTCTAGCTCTGCAACCCAGTATCCCTCCGAGACATCCTGTCTGGAGACAAACCAGGCCTGACTGCGCCTGACTGCGTCGTCAAGCGCATCCACGTGGCTCACCGAATGGCCGGCAGAGCGACGGGGTATGGTGTCCACTGGCACGGAAAGCAGAGGCTTGTCCGACACCAGGCGCAACGGCGGACTGTTAGAAGGTTCTGTCGCCAGCTCTAGCTTCTCCGAAACGGAGACGACGAAGCTCTCAGAGAGACGATCCAGAAGCGCTCGAATTAGCTTCATTGTATCGATCTGTAGAATACTGTTGGTGGAATTAGGACAATGCGGGTGATTCGCCTTGCCCCCATTAACATAATAGCTCGACCTACAATTGACACACTCGTAGATCAGCCCATCTTGGGCTATATAGCAGACACGCACTCGAAGGTCAAGAAATCGAAACGCGGAAGTCCTCTGAAGTACGGATGTTTTAACCAGTCCAGCCTGCTTAGGCCGGCTGCAAGTTCCCCAGTCTTACTGAGAGGATTTTTGAGATGCCGGGCTCTTCCATGGTGACACCGAACAACGAATCTGCAATGGCCATAGTCTTCTTACTGTGAGTAATCACCATAAACTGCGCACCCTCGGACAGTTCACGCAAGACGCTGGTGAAACGTCCGATGTTCTCTTCGTCCAGCGGCGCGTCGATTTCGTCGAGAATACAAAACGGCGTCGGTCTGATCAAGAAACTCGCAAAGAGTAACGCCATCGCCGTCAACGTCTTCTCACCGCCCGAAAGCATGGTAATACTCTTCAATCGCTTGCCCGGCGGCTGCACGACGATATCGACTCCTGGTTCCTGGGGTCCACTGCCTTCTACCGTCTCATCTACTTGCGCCTCGACCAGTTGAAGTTCGGCCCGGCCACCCGGGAAGAACTTCACAAACACTTCACTGAACTTCTGCTGGAGTTCGGCAAAGGTATCGGTAAACATGTCTTTCGTGGTGCGGTTGATGCGTTGAATGATTTCTTTGAGCGAGCCGATGGATGTGGACAGATCTAGTTCTTGCGTCGTCAAGAATCGATACCGTTCATCCAACTCTTGGTGCTCGTGAATGGCGGCCAAATTGATTGGTCCCAAGCGATCGAGTTTCTCGCGAACTTTCTGGAGTTGTGCCCGTAACGCCACCTCATCGACCGCCGGTGGCAATGCTGTGATCGGCTCCTGACCAAAACCGGAGGCCTCCTCCACAACCGATGCATCCGACAGCGTCGCAAGATCCACCTGGTACGTTCCCACGAGCGTCGATTCGACCGTTCCCAATTGCACCCGAAGTTCCGCCTTCTTGACCTCTACCGTCATGCGGGACTCACGAAGAGAAGACACCGTACGACGTACCTCCTCCAACCGGATATCAACTTGGTGGGCCGCCGCCATGTCCCGCGCCTGCTCCTCTTGCAGTTCGACCAGTTGAGCTTTTATCTGAACAGCCGATTCACCGAACTCTCGACAACGGGCCTCTTGATCCTCACGCTCGACCCGGCTCTGTTCGATTGAGGCCGTGAGCCCTTCGACGTGCTGCGTCAACGTGTCAATACGCGTGATCCCATCGTGCTGCTGCTGCTGAATCCGCTGAAGATCACGATGGCGATGCTCACGGGTCGTCCGTGTATCCTGCGCCACCAATTGCGCGTCTGTGAATCGCTGCTGTAGCCCCTGCATCCCGTGATCGATTTGCGCGACTCGCTCGCGTACCTGGCTCAGCCCGGCTTCCTGACCGAACTTCTCCGCCCTCCACTGTGCAAGTTGCGCGTCGACAGAGCGCGCTTCTTGCTCAAGGCGCTGCCCATCCGCTGAACCCCGTTGCGTATCGCTCATCAAAGTCTCAATCCGCAAGGTCAGCGCTCCCTGCACATGCTGAAGTCCGGCTTCGTCTTTCCGCAGTGAGAGCCCCTGCATTTCAGCCTCACGCAACGACTCCCCGAGTTGCCGGCTCTGTTCACGCAATTCCTGTCCTTGTGCCTGCAACCGTTCCTGTCTCTGCTTGTGTTCTTCAATCGCGGCCGTCAAAGAGATACGTTGGGAATCCAGATGAAGGACCTCTCGACGCCGCTGCAGCAACCCTCCCGTTGCACTGGCCTGACCACCGATGATTACCCCGGCTGCATCCAAAATTTCTCCCGCACGTGTCACGAAGATAGGCCCATCGGACGTCGCGCAAGCCTGCTGCTCCCACAGTACGGTGGCGGCCTTGAGGGTATCGACAAACACCATTCGGTCGAAGAGATAGTCGCGGGCCGCTTCACGCGCGCCTGCTACAGAGATCAAATCGACTGCACATCCGACCACACCCGGCTGGCCCTCCATCGCAGGCCACCAGGGGCGCGAGGTCGTGGCACAAGACGTCCAGCGAGGTTGCTGCGGAATGAACATGCCGCGACCGAGATCTTTCTCTTTGAGAAATTCAACCGCTTCACACGCCGCAGTGGGATCATCGACGAACCATCCCCTGACCCGCTCACCCAAGATCGCTTCCACAGCACGATCCCATCCGGGAGGCACAACCAACCACTCGGCAATGGCCTCGCGAACCCCGGCACAGGCTTTGAGTGCCGTCGATTCTTCGTCACCGCGCCGCCCATACCCCATGTCTTCTTGGAGCACGCCCTGCAGCGCTCGAAGATGAGAGTCCACCGCGGCCAACTCTTCCGACTGGCGAAATACCGATCGATCGACTTCGGCTAGCTCAGCCGACACACGCCCGCTCTCTTCCTCCACTCCCTGCTGTTGCCGACGCAGATCTACGACCAATTGCTCTGCCTCATGACAGGCCTGCTGGAGTCCCTGACGTTTGTCCGTTGCCGCGAGATGTTGCAGGCGAACGTCCTCTCGCTCACGAACAAGCCGATCTTCACGAGCCGCCGCCTCTTGGATCCGAGCAGCCAATTGCACCAAAGTCTGTTCAGTATTCCCGACCAGTACCGCCAGATTCAGAACGTCTCGGCGCCCTCGTTCTTCCTCAGCTAACGCCGCAACTCTTTGCTGGACCAGCTCCTTCATCTCCCGATCGAGCTCCGTAAACACCTGCTCTCGCTCCACACACTCACGATCGAGCGTGGCCAGTGTCTCTTCAAGGGCCGCCGCCTCCGCCGCACCCTGCTGCTGTTCCATGGTGAGACGCTCAAGCTCTTCTCTGCCCTGCCCCCGCTGCTGCACATAGAGTTCACCGCGATTTCGTTCAATCTCTGCGGCCGTCAACGCCCGAGCCTGTTGCTGTTCCACCTTTGACAGTTCCTCACGCCGCTCCCCGATCGCCTCATTCGCAATGGTCATCGCGAGCTTGATCCGTTCAAGTTCGGCATTCAGACGCGCCAGCTCGGCAGACTGCTCAGACTCCTGCTCTTCCAACACCCGCAGCTCCAACTCCACATCCTGGATCGTGGTTCGGAGGACACGATATTCGTTCGCCAGCAACTGAATCTCCAGCGACTTCGCTTCTTGGTGCAATGTCTGATACGACCGCGCTTGCCGCGCCTGGCGCTCGAGAGCATTCAACTGTTTTTTCACTTCAGCGATGATATCCCGCACCCGCGAAAGGTTTTGTTGGGTCGCCTCTAACTTCCGCAACGCTTCGCCTTTCTGCTTCTTGTAACGAACAATGCCGGCGGTCTCCTCGATCAACTCCCGCCTGTTTTGCGGTGACGCGTTCAGAATCTGATCAATTTGTCCCTGTGCGATAACCGTGTGCCCTTTGGTCCCAGCCCTGGTATCCAACAGGATGCTCCGGACGTCCTTCAACCGGCAGACCGTCTTATTAATGAGATATTCACTGTCGCCATTCCGATAAAGGCGGCGTGTGATCATGAGTTCCTGATACTCTGCCAGCTGGCTCGAGAGACCGGACAGCGGATCGACCGTGATCTGATCCAGCCCACTGATCACCAGCGACACTTCAGCCAAACCAAGAGGCTTCCGCATTTCGGTCCCGTTAAAAATCACATCTTCCATCTTCTCGCTGCGCAGAGACTTTGTGCTCTGTTCACCGAGCACCCAAAGGATTGCATCGACGACGTTACTTTTCCCACTCCCGTTTGGCCCCACAATAGCCGTCACGCCGTTAGGGAATTCGATCCGGGCTTCTGCGAACGACTTAAATCCCATCATTTCAAGGGACTTTAAATACATCGATCACTCCTTTGGTAGTGCATCTGTCTCATGAGGGCTTCGCCCGCCTGATTCATGAACGTTTCTCCTGCCACGACCCCATTCAAGCCGTGGCGTGGGGCAGAAGCTAGGATCCCATGACTGCCCAATCACAACAGCTATTGTGCGTGTGAGGGCGTATGGATAAATCGCTCGAATTTCTAACACAGACTTGTGTGAGAAATCAAAGAAAAACACTGCCCATGGTAGGAGTTAAGAGAAGAGCCCACTACATTTTGGGAGTAGGAGTGTGGCTATCCTACCTGCGCCCCGGCAGATTTATTGGAAGACTCAATACTGATTAATTCCTTCGGGAGAAGAAACTCCACGTCTTCTTCGATCACTGTCAAATCACGGACCTCTGCATTCCCAAAGGTCTTGAGGTATGTCACCACTTCTTCGACCAACACCTCGGGCGCTGAGGCGCCGGCTGTGATCCCGACCGCTTGCACGTTCGCAAGCCAGGCTGGATTGATGTCGGACGCGGCATCGATCAAATAAGACGCGATTCCGCACTGCTCTCCCAGCTCACGTAGGCGGTTGGAGTTAGAACTATTTGGAGAACCGATGACGAGAATGACGTCCACGAGCTTGGAGAGCTCTTTCACCGCATTCTGGCGGTTCTGCGTCGCGTAACAAATATCTTCTTGATGTGGCCCTTTGATATGCGGAAACCGTTGATGAAGGGCGCCGACGATATCCCGGCACTCATCGACACTCAGGGTCGTTTGCGTGACATAGGAGAGGTCGTGGATGTTATCAACATGTAGCTTCTCGACATCGGCGACAGAGGATACTAGGTGGAACTTGTCCGGAATCTGTCCCAGTGTCCCGATCACTTCAGGGTGGCCGGCGTGGCCGATCAGAATGAGATCATACCCCTGCGTATAGTCGCGGTTGACCTCGTTATGCACTTTGATGACCAAGGGACAGGTGGCATCGATGACATGCAGGCGCCGCCGATTGGCTTCGTCCCATACCGATTTGGCAACCCCATGGGCACTGAAGATCACGACCGAACCTTCCGGCACTTCTCCTAGCTCCTCCACAAATACGGCGCCCTTGGTACGGAGCGAGTTTACGACATGCCGGCTATGAACGATTTCATGCCGGACATAAATGGGCGCCCCATACTTTTTCAGTGAGAGATCAACGATATCGATCGCCCGGTCGACCCCGGCACAAAACCCTCGTGGATTGGCGAGATAGATCTTCATAGCCGTCTCCTTCTCCCCGAACTCAGTAGAGCGCTCCGTTCCTGCCGCAGACTCATGAATTGCCGGAATCCACCTTACGTCAGAGCAGCGGGCCTCGTCAACTGAATTGGCCCGCGCGCTCCTTCCACCTCTCGCTTGACAGAGTTCGTACGCCCTCGTAGGCTCACGACACCGACCATGGTAAGCCCTCTCACCAAGAAAATCCTCATCGTCGAAGACGAGCACGATATCCTCCAACTAGTGAAACTGTATTTGGAGAAAGAAGGCTTTCGAACCGTATTGGCCAAAACCGGCATGGAAGGCCTCCGGCAGGTGAAACAGGAGAAACCCGATTTGATCGTCCTCGATTTGATGCTACCTGAGATCGACGGCATCGAGGTTTGTACACGCCTTCGATCGGCTCCAGAAACCGCGAGGCTCCCCATCATCATGTTGACCGCCAAAGCCGAAGAATCGGACACCATCATCGGCCTGGAACTGGGAGCCGACGACTACGTCACCAAACCATTCAGCCCCAAGACCCTGGTTGCCCGCATCAAGGCTCTGTTCCGACGGCTTGAGCGGAAACCGGACGACGGCCCGGCCCTCTACCGCTATGGCAATCTCGTCATGGATCTCGCACGGCACGAAGTCACCGTCAATAAAATAGAGGCCCTGCTCACCGCCAAAGAGTTTGGCCTGCTCGAACATCTCCTACGCAATCCCGGCAGAGTCCTGACCAGGGAGGTCCTCCTGAATTCCGTCTGGGGGTACGATTACTACGGAACCACGCGGACGGTCGACGTCCACATCCGAAGACTCAAGCAAAAACTCCCTTTGCTCAGCGACGCGATTCTGTCGGTCAAATCTCTGGGATATAAGCTCAAAGAATTGGATCGTTCAGCATGACCCTCTCCATCAGATGGAAGGTCACGATTGGAGCCCTGCTAGTCCTCGCCTGCGGGCTTCTCATCGCCCGGGAATTGGTGGTTCGCTCCCTCGATCAGCAGGAGATCGTCCAGTCAGGCCTGATACTGGAGGCTCGCACCAGTCTGGTCGCATACGGGCTTCAGCCGTTTCTGATGCAATCGGAAGCGCTGTTTTCGACTCCTCAATTACACACGGCTGTACGAGAGCTCAGTACGCGAGCCCTCGCACGCATAACCGTCATGACCCCGGATGGACGGGTGGTGGCCGACAGCGCCGTCTCGGATCACCTCCTCGGCACGCTTGAGAACCACCTGGCACGACCGGAGATTCAGCAAGCCGTTGCCACAGGGCGTGGAACGGACCTCCGAACGAGTCGCACCACCGGTGAGCGTACGTTGTATTTAGCGGTTCGTCTTACAGGTTCGAACCAGGCTGCGCCCACTGTCTTTCTGAGACTAGGGTTACCGATGACGACGTTCGACCGCGACGTGGCCAAGTTGCACCAAGACTTGGCCCTCGCCTTCGGGAGTGCATTCTTGATTGCCGTCGCACTGAGTGTGTGGCTCGCTCACAGCTTGACGAAGCCCCTGTCTGAAATTGTCATCGCGGCACAACAGCTGGCGAAGGGTGACCATGCAGTTCGTATCAGAACAGGATCGCGCGATGAAGTCGGGCTCTTAGCCGACACGCTCAACCAGATGACAGACCAACTCAGAACCAAGATCGATGAACTCTCCGAAGACCGATCCCAGCTCTTGGCCATGCTGACCTCGATGGTTGAAGGCGTGATGGTCCTCGATCGTCGAGGTCGAGTGCTGCAAATCAATCCCGCGCTGGAACGAATGTTCGACGTCACCAGGATAGAGGCGCGGGGACATCCCTGTTCCGATGTCTTCCGTCATCCTCAGCTGGATACCCTAGTCTCTACCGTTCTGACGAAGCGTACGAGCCAAGAAGATGAGATTCTTCTCCACCCGAGTGGTCGCCGTCTCCATATCGAAGCCTCAACGACTGAATCCGATCGAGAAAATGACGCATGCGCAATTTTGGTCTTTCACGATATGACGGAATTACGCCGCCTGGAAATTATCCGGAAAGATTTCGTCGCCAATGTGTCCCACGAGCTGCGGACCCCGCTCACGTCGATCAAGGGATATATCGAAGCGTTGCTCGATGGCGCCAAAGACGATCCTGAGACGAGCACACAATTCCTCAACATCATTCTCAAACAAAGCGACCGGCTGAACCTGATTCTCGAAGACCTCCTCCAGCTATCGAAGATTGAATCCGGGCAAGTCCAATTCAAGCAAGAACCGCTGCATATCCAAAGCATCATCGAACGGACGCTGGCCATCCTCAAGCCCATAGCAGACAAGAAGGGGCACCGCCTTGTCTCCTTCGTAGAGGAGCATTTGCCCGCGGTACTCGGCGATGAAGACCGGTTGATACAAATCCTGTCCAACTTGCTCGATAACGCGGTCAAATACACTCCCGAAAAAGGCACCATCACGGTGGCGGCCTACCCGGTTTCGGACGATGCCGAACAGCCCGCAATTGTCACGGCTGTGGAGCTGAGCGTGACCGATACCGGCATAGGCATTCCTGAAATGGAGCGCCCGCGTGTTTTCGAGCGATTCTATCGAGTCGATAAAGCCCGCTCACGCGAGTTAGGGGGCACGGGGCTCGGTCTGGCGATCGTCAGGCACATCGTCGAAGGTCTTGGCGGGCGGGTGTGGGTCGAGGCAAATGCCCCGACCGGCAGCCGTTTTGTCGTCCGGCTACCAGTTCAACACACCAGTCTATCGGTCACTGAAACTTCACCATGGCCAGGTAGATGAGCGACGCGAGAAGCGCAGCGCCAGGGAGCGTGAATACCCAGGCGTACAGGATTCTCGTGGTGACTCCCCAACGCACGGCCGAAAAACGCTTGATGGCGCCGACCCCCATGACCGACGTCGTAATTGTCTGAGTCGTGCTCACCGGCAGCCCGACGTACGCCGTCACGAGAAGTACAGCCGCCGCGCCGGTCTCTGCAGCAAACCCATGCACTGGCTCCAGCTTGACGATGCCCATTCCCAACGTACGGACGATCTGCCAGCCACCCACGGCCGTTCCCAATCCCATTGCCACCGCACAGGCCCCGATCACCCAACCCGGCACCTCGTTCGAAGAAATCTGCCCCGCAGAGAGCAACGCCAATGTAATAATCCCCATGGCCTTCTGGGCATCGTTGGCGCCATGGCTGAACGCCATGAAACAAGCGGAGACAAGCTGGAGCCGTTTGAACAACTGATTGGCCACGCTCCGAGTCACGCGAAAGAAGATCCAGCTGATCGCCACCATCAACGAAAATCCGATGGCAAAACCGAAAAACGGCGCAAGCACCATGGCTTCCATCACCGGTCGAAGGCCGGACCACTTCACGATGGCCCACCCCCCATGGGTCACCGCAGCCCCGACCAGTCCTCCGATTAATGCGTGAGACGAGCTGGTCGGCAGTCCTAATAACAGCGTGAAGAGATTCCACACAATGGCGCCGGCCAACGCTGCCGCCACCATCTCTTGAGTCACCACAGCCGGATTGACAATCCCCGAGCCCACCATCTTGGCCACAGCGGTGGACATGAACGCCCCGGCCACATTGAGCACACCGGCCGCCATGACCGCCACAAACGGACTCACGACTCTTGTCGACACGACAGTCGCAATGGCGTTGGCACTGTCATGCCATCCGTTCGAAAAGTCGAACAGCAGCGCTAGCGCCACCACAAGGAGCAACATCCCGGTTAGATCAGTCATAACCCATCCGTAAGACGCACAATGTAAAAGGTGAAACGTGTGAAATCATTCAGGCGGGAACTGACCTGTCATGATGTTCTCTCTGGTATCTGCTTTTCACGTTTCACGTTTGACTTCTTACGTGAACTAGTGATGTTTGAGCGTGATCCGCTCAAGAATGTTCGCGACGTCTTCGCAGCGGTCGGTTCCTGCTTCGAAGTTCTCGTACACTTCTTTCCACATGATCACCGCGATCGGGTCCATTTCTTTCTCAAAGAGGGCGGAAATCGCATCGCGAGAGACTCGGTCTGCCTCGTTTTCCAGGCTGTTCACCTGCACACTGCATTTTTTCATTTCCGGGTGCGGAAGGCCCAGGAGGTCCACGCCTTGCCCCACTGCCACCGATGCTTGGTACAGAATGTCGGCAAGCTTGATCGCTTTTTCTGTCGGCTTCGGTATCTTGTACAACACGAAACGGTCGGCGATCGCCTCCGTGGTATCCAGAATATCGTCGAGGGCACTCGCGAGGTCATGAATGTCTTCCCGATCGATCGGTGTAATAAAGGTCTGATTCAATCGACGCGCGATGTCGTGCGTAATATCATCGCCGATGTGTTCAACACCTTTGATCTCCCTGGCTTGTTCGACGGGAGACCGGAAGTCTTCCATCATCACCTTTAGAAGACGGCTCCCCTCGATCATGTTATGTGCGGCCTTCTTGAACAGCTCAAAGAAGGCTTCTTCTCGAGGGATCAATCCAAATAGCATCGCGCACTCCCCAATGTCAGAGGCCATCAACTTGTATCACGAGCATCGTATTAGGCAGGCCTCACCACCGAACCAGCCCTGCTGCCCAGGTCACACCGCCTCCAAAGCTACCCAGTAAAACGATGTCGTGAGGATGAATGTTTCCCGAACGAACTGCATGGTCGAGTGCGATAGGCAATGACGCCGACGACGTATTCCCATAGCGTCCGATCACGGAGCACACTCGTTCCGGCGAGATCCCAAGCCGCTTCGTCAGCTGGTCGAGAATCCGCCCGTTCGCTTGGTGTAAGACCACCTGCGCGACGTCTTGTAGCTCGACACCGAACTCTTTCATGGTCTCGCGAATGACCTGGTCCAATCGCTTGACGGCCAGACGAAAGAGCAGCGCCCCTTGCATCCTCAACGTATGAGCTTTCGTCTCGACAGTGTCCAACGTCGTTGGCCGACGCGATCCGCCTGCGGGAATCGTAATCAAACCATGCTGAGCACCGTCTGCACGGAGACGGAGCCCCACGAGCCCTTGGCTCAGCTCACCTGCCTTTGGCTCGCCGCGCAACACGACCGCACCCGCCCCATCGCCGAACAAGAGCGCGGTATCGCCATCAGAGGGATCGATGGAACGAGACTTCACCTCCGCGGCAACCACTAAACAGGTCTTCACCTGCCCGCTCCGGATCATGGCATCGGCCATCGAGAGTCCATAGAGAAAGCCCGAACAGGACGCCGCCACATCAAACGCCGGGATCGAGGAGCAGCCGAGCATTCGTTGAACATGGCAGGCGGTCGAGGGAAAGACCGTATCGGGAGAGGTGGTCGATAGTACGATCGCCCCCAGGTCTGAAGCCGAGAATCCAGCAGCCTCAAGCGCCGATCGAGCAGCTTCCACCGCAAGATCGGAAGACGCTTGGGACGCAGCAGCCCTGCGTCGCTCCTGAATGCCTGTGAGACGAGAGACAACCGCCGGGTCAATGCCCAACAAGGCCCCGACCTCATGATTCGACACGACCCGTTCAGGGAGGTATGAACCCGTTCCAATAATTCTCGTCCGTATCATATGGTCTGACGTCCACTGCAATCCCCTCGGGATTATAGGTCTCGATGGGACAGGGGTCAACTTGACCCACAATATTCATGAACGCTTCTGCGGCAATCGTCGATCTGCTGCGACGATAGTCTTCTGCTTGATGACGCGTTATGAATCATGCGGGCACATCGCGTCGAAACCTTGCATTCGACCATGGCGCCTGTTACATTTTCCGGCAGTGATGATACGCTGCTTCCCTCTCCAGATTCCTGCGCGACGAATGACCCTGGCCCTCGGCCTCTGTGTCGCGGTCTTCTCTGTCACCACCGCCTGCTCCAGCACGCCCAAGACCCAAGACACACCGAAAAAAGCCCTGAGCGGCACTGACGAGCAGATATTCCTGGGCGACGGGATCAAGAAAAACTACGACCCGAACGTCATCATGAAGCGAGGGGAGGCGTTCTTCGAGAAAGAGGAGTACGCGGAGGCCATCGTCGAGTATACCCATTTTCTTGATCTTCATCGCACCCATGTCCTCGCCTCCTATGCCGTCTTCCGGATCGGAGAAAGCCAACTGAAGCTGACCAAGGGAATCCAGCGTGATCCCACTCCCATTCAGAAAGCCCTCGAAGCCTTCGAACGGGTCCGGAAAGAATTTCCAGGAAGTCGGTACGACGGCCCTGCGCTCCAACGGATCCAAGACTGTCACGATCTGTTGGCACAAACACATCTCTTCGTCGGTCAATTCTATTATCGACGCGGTTCCTATCTCGCCGCGGCACATCGTTTTGAGCAAATCATGAAACTCTACCCCGACAAGTCGGTCTCGCCCGATGCCCTATACTTTCTGGCGCTCAGCTACCACGACCTTGGGGCGGACGATTGGGCCAGTGAGAAACTGACACTGCTGGCAGAAAAATATCCGGACAGTTCGCATTCGAGCAAGGCAAAGAGCCTGCTTGCAAAGATCGGCGGAGCACAACCTCCCATATTGCTGGCAGAACACGTCGAACCTGCCCCCACGGCTACTCAGCCGACTGCACCCCAATCGGGAGATCAACCGAGTCTTGCCTCCGCACTGGTTCCCTCTGCCCCAGTGACTTCGTTCCGCCTCCCGCCCGCCGCGGCATTAAGCCAGTCTTTTGTCAGCTGCCGACTTGGCGCCTGGTGTTGACCTAGCGGGCAGGATACTGAAAAAGCCCGCCAGCTTCGTTCTCGCATCGCTCAGAGGCTCAACGTGTAGAGGCAAGCCTATATGATATCGGATTCACTGAAGGGGATTTTCCGTTTGCCAAGAGCCATTATAGGGGCGAACGGCCACACAAAGTGCGGTCAGTACCTCCTCGCCTCTTCGCTCGCTGCGGCCTTGCTGGACGGCCTTTTTGAGCAT
>JBDTSF010000292.1:0-3407 GCA_039931295.1 Nitrospirota bacterium
TATCGATATGAAGGCGCGCGCCTGCAACCCTGGTCAGGACATGGTCTCGACATGAACGCAGTACCTCCCCCGAACGTCACCATTATCGAATAGCAGGATGTTCATAAAATCCGTCCACCCTATCTTGTTCATTTGGTCTGTTCCGTCTGTCTAGTGTGCTTGGTTGCATGCAACTAACCAGATGAACCAGACAGACCAGTGCAGCGACGTCACACACGGAGCTGTGCAAGGACTGTTTTTGCCTCGCTCAACTCACGGTTGTCGACGCCTTTGTGAAACTTGGCGCACACCGAATGTAAGATCCCTGTGGCCTCGTCCACTTTATTGAGTGTCTTCCAGAGTCTCGCCAGGCTGGTGGCAGCTCGGAGCTCCAGCATGGTGGCATGCTGATCCTGCGCAATCTTCAGGGCGTCACGCAAACACTGTTCTGCGGCATGGACCGGTGGGTCGGATTGCCGGAGCAGCAGCTCCCCTTTCAGCCGAAACAGTTCCGCTTGCCAAAACAGTTCTCCCCACGTTGAGGCAAGCTTCTGTGCGTCCTCAATGGCGCCCAAGCCTTCGTCAATGCGGTTGTGCCGTAAATATATTTCGGCAAGCAACGCCAAGGTAAACGTGTTGTTGAGACTTGCACCTGTCGCCTCAATCGCGGAAAGCCCCTGTACTAATTTTCCGAGACCTTCCTCTCGCCCCTGTTCGGCCAACGCCCAACCTTGAGAGACCGTCGCCCAGGCCAAACCCAATTCGAACGAGTATTTTGTGGACACCGTCACGGCTTCGTCGGTGAGCTGCAGCGTTCTCTGCGCATCGCGGGTGGTGGAATAGATCCAGGAAAGGGACGTTAAGGCAAACACCAGAGTGAACGGGTGTTCCAATTCCCTTGCCATGGCGAGGGCCTCCCGTGCCAGCGGCTCAACTTGGTCAACCTCACCCAATATCCAACATGTCCTGGCCAGGATGATCCTCGCGGTGATGCCGGGATCTTGAGTATACGGCAAGACATGCGACCGGCTTCGATTCGGATCGTACAGGGTCTTTATGGCGAGATGATGGGTTCTTGCTTCATCGAATCGGCCAAGAAAGAAGTAGCTCGACCCCACACTCTCGTGCGCCCGAATCAGCAGATCCGGGTTTTGATCGCGGGTAGCCAGCGCGAGGAGATTTTCGGCCAAGCCGCGAGCCGTATCGGCATGTCCTCCGACAAGATGAAACACCCATAATCCCCAAATGGAAAGACAGTGATGCTCGGAATTGCTGTGCGCCTGCGATAAATCCTTTGCCCTGAGATAATTGTGTTCTATCGCATCAGACGCATACCCTTTGACAGTCAGCAAGGGGGCGCCGCGCGCGATGAGGAGCTCCAACTCCGAGTTATCGCGCTCCGGACCTTGCGGCAGATTCTTGAGCACGTCGAGTGCCCGGCTGAAATGATTGAGCGCTTCGATATTGGCTGATCGTTCGGCATCTCTCCGGGCCGCACGAAACCAATACTCCACCGACGGCCCGGCGAGGCCCGCCTCCTCATAGTGATAGGCGAGGAGTTCCGGTTCCAGCTTGACGCGCTCGGCGAACCAGCTCTCCAGCGCATTGGCAATGCGCGCATGGAGCACTCGCCGAGGTTTCTTGGGGAGGGTGCTGTAGGCCGCTTCCTGGACGAGGGCATGCTTGAAGTGGTAGGTCGCGTTGGGAATCTCGCCCTTCTGAAATATCAGCCCGGACGCGACGAACAGATCCAGGGCATGTCTCAACTGGCTGTCCGTCGCATCGACCGTGGTCTGCAACAGCTCATAGCTAAACTCCCGCCCGATCGCGGCCCCGGCTTGGACAATTTCCTTGGCCGGCCCCAATCGGTCCACCCGTTCCATGAGCAACGCCTGCAAACTATCAGGAATGGGCAATCCCTTTAGTGAGCCCTTCAAAGCCAAGGCCTGATGGTCCTCAGGCAGCAGTCCGGATTGAAGCACATTTTCCGTCAATGCTTCGATATAGAGCGGCACGCCGTCGGCCTTCGCGAGAATGGCGTGCTGCACCTCAAGCGGAAGTGCTTTTCCTCCCGTTACGGCCGCCACAAGTTCGGCGCTCTGCCGACGTGGAAGCCGGCTGAGCGTCAGGGACGTCACGTGACTATAGTCCGACCACACCGGCTTGAAATCGGGTCGGCATGTGATCAACAACAGCATGCGCATCTGCCGGATGCGGTCGATAATGCGCGTCATAAGGTCCAGCGTGGTGGGATCAAGCCAATGGACATCTTCAACGATGAGCAACAGAGGACAGCGATCGGCCAGCTTCTGTAGATGATACACGAGGGCTTCCAGCGTCATGTCCTTGCGTTTTTCGGAGGACACATTGAGCGGCGGGTACCGGTGAGCTCCTCGGATCGAGAGCAGATCCGCAAACAATGCCACCGTGTCCTGCTTATCGATTTCGCTATCAATAACCAGGACGTCGAGTTTATTCAGTTGCGCATCGGCACTGTCCTGACTCGTCAGACCCGCGGCTTCCCGCAGAAAATTGATCGCCGGGTAGAAGGCGGTATTGGTATGGTACGGGGAACACTGAAATTGCACCCTCTGATATGGCTCATCGGCGAGACGGTCACACAGATTACGGGTCATTCGCGATTTTCCGATGCCGGCCTCACCGCACAGGAGCACGACCTGTCCTTCGCCGCCGACAGCTTCATGCCAGCGCCCCAGCAGGAGCGCGATCTCCTGTTCTCTGCCTACGAAATTGGTTAAGTGGATGGATCGATCGGACTCAAATCGGCTGGCCGACGACCTGATACTCAGAACTTGCCAGGCTTGGACAGGTGTGTCGAATCCTTTCAGAGAAAGAGCGCCAAGATCCACGACATCGAAGGCATTGCCGACCAGACGTTTCGTCACCGGGTCGATGACCAGGTGATTGGGTTTAGCCAGTGCTTGGAGGCGGGCGGCAAGGTTCGGAGTTTCCCCAAACACCGACCGTTCCTTGGCGATGTCCTGCCCCATGACTTCGCCGACGACGACCGGGCCAGTCGCAATTCCGAGGCGCGCCGCTATACCGAACTCCGGATGGGGATTCTTGCGATTCAGGACCTGCACCGTATCCAGAATCGCCAATCCCGCATGTACCGCTCGTTCCGCATCGTTTTCGTGAGCCTGGGGGTACCCAAAATAGACCAACATCCCATCGCCCATGTATTTGGCGATATAGCCGTTGAACCGGCCGATCGCTTGGCTACAGGCGTCGAGAAAACGCCGGACCACATCCTGAAGATCTTCAGGGTCCAACCGGCGAGACAATGCGGTCGAATCGACAAGATCGCAAAACAGCACCGTCAACTGGCGACGTTCGGCTTGGTCTCGTTCTCGAGAGAATGATGGCATGGTGGGACTGACGGCACCGGGGAGAGATTCCGGGCCCGG
>JBDTSF010000293.1:0-4310 GCA_039931295.1 Nitrospirota bacterium
GAATCCCGATGAAATTTGCCCCCATCCTCGTCGCGCTCGGTCTACTCGTTTCCATCGGTTGTGCTACGCCGCCTGAGGTCAAGCAGGCGTTGGTCGCCAAAGACCAGGCCTATGCTGAGAATGAGCGGTTGATGCAGCAATACCGGGAGCTGGTTGGCAATGTGACGGCCCGGCATCAGCTGTGGTATCGCTACGTTCAGACCCGTTTGAAACTGAATTTGGCGCTGCAATGGGCGACCACTAACCCTAAACTGACCGGCGTTCCTGACGCTGAGTTGACGAAAGACGATGCTGATCTCCTTGGCCCAGAGGTCATCGCTGTGGTCAATGACATGCGACTCAAACAGCTGCCCGAACGAAAAGGTTCCACCGGTCAGACTGTGTTTCTCGCGGGCACAGGCGACATGACCACGCTCGTGCAAAAACTTCCTGAACTCATTGCGCGAATCGAGCAACGCGTCGCAAAAGATTCGCAACTGTCATCCACACTAGATCTCACCGTGTTCGACCAATACCGAACGAATGTGGAGGCACTCCGGCGCATCAATGGGGTGATCAAACAGTATTTGGACATCGATGTCACTTTACCCCAAGGCGATGTGCAATCGCTGGCCGACGCCTTGAGAACAATACGCCGATAATTATGGGCTGCCCATTGTGTAAGGAGACCGGTATGATGATCGTACGACGAATCTCAATACTGTGCATGGGCCTCATTTTGGTGAGCGCGGTGGGTTGTCACTCGATACACAGCGGTGCGGTACGCGATCTCATTCAAGTGGAAGGCACGAAGATCGATGCGGTGCAAACGAACATTGATCTATTCCAAAAAGAAACGGAAGCCCGCATCAAATTTTTGGAACAGGCGCGCAGCTCTTTGCAGGAGAGCTTCAAGTCTCTGCAGATGCAGGAAGCCAAGCATCAATCCGTCCTCGCCTCCTTCCGCAATATCACCACGAAGAAAGGTGAGGCCGCCTATGCAACCGCCTATTTGGTCGGCCAGATTTACATGGCGGACTTTGGGATGGAAAAGGCGGTGTGGAATCAATTCGAAGAAGACTACTGCGGCTTACGCGATACGGCCAATGCGCTGAACGACTCCTGGAAACATACCGGGGCGCTCCACGCGCAGATGAAGACCTTTGCCAGCAAGTCGTCCCTTGGCTCCGTCGACCCGGAGTTCGTAGCCGCCTTGATCGGTCAAGCCCCTGGGCATTCCGGTCGTATCATGGAGATCTTGGATCATTCACGGACGGTCAATGACGCGTTGGAGGAAGTGGTAGGCGCACGCATCCTACGCGGGAAAGCCCTGGAGCGTGCCCATACCTTCACGGACGACTTGGTTGACCTTCTGGACAAAATTAAGAAAGACGACGGGCAATAGGGGAGGGCACCATGAATTTGAGCATCCAAGGAGTCGTCAGTTTTTTGCAGGACAATGACAATCTCATTAAACAGCTGATGGAAACTGCTGAGGGCGCGACGCAGGAGATTGTCGGATTGGCCGGTCGTGTCGATCAAGCTCGTGGAGAAGCCAAGGTGTTGGTCGACCAATTGGGTGCAGTAGAGTTTGCTGTTGGGAAACAGGATGAGACAAAGGTTCGTCAGAAAGCACTGCTGGAAGCGGTGGCTGCCTTGCGAAAAAAGTTCGAAACCTACAAGAACGATCCTCTCAGACGCGGCATTTATGCGGCCGAGATCTCCAATCTCTACGTGCAGTTGGCCAATACGTTCAACAATGAGACCATCGCGCAGATTGTTCCTTTTAGCAGGGACGAGATCTCAACCTATAAAGACCTCATGAAGCAGGCCATTCTCGATGCGGCTTCAAGAAAAAAACGGGCTGCCACCATCAAGGCTGCCGTTCAAATCTCTAAACTCGCCATTGGGATCGCCGGGAAGCTGGCGGTGTGAGCCTGTGAGACACCGAGGAAACTGGCGGACGCTTCTTGTGTTAATCCTGGCCGGTTTGGTCTGTGGCTGCAGCCTCGAGGCAAGATCCCGCGGCCCGTTTGGGCCAGAGGATCCGCACACTGCCATTCCGAAGACCCCACTCCCCAGCCAGATCGTGCCCCCTCACGTCCTTGATTTTACCGGTGACGACGCGGTTGGGCACATTAAACCAAAAATGGCCGGCGCCGCCCTCGACGCGTCCGTGCGGCGATCTCAAAATTCCTCTGCGATTCTCACGACTGCAGACATTGCCACTTTACGGAAGGCGGCCGAAGGCGATGCCCGTGTTGCCGCACTCTTAGGCAGTCGCTGGGGGTTCATCGAGGCCGATCGATTACCGCCGGAGGGCAAGATCTCGTTCGGCTGTTGTCGTGATAGCGCCCGCCTTGTCCGGCTCGTGTATTACAGCTACAGCAACAACGTCGCTGTGGACGTGCGCATGAAGGAGGCGAGTGTGTTCAGTACGGCCCGCCTCGAAGGTTATTTGCCCCCGGAAGGGCCGCAAGATGTGCAGCGGGGGATCGAATTGGCCAAAGCAGATCCACGTCTTGCCGGGAAGGTCCAGCCGCTTGAAGGGCATGGACTGCTGATGCACCCAGATCGGGGCTTCTTCAGGAACGATCCGGGATACGGGCATCGCATTATTTGGATTACGTTCTCGCAAGGACAGGATGGCGATCCTAAATATTGGGCGGTTGTAGATTTGACTGAGGATAGGGTTCTCGATGCCGGAGAGGAACCGCCTCGCTCGTGAGAGGAAAAGAGACATGAAACGAGTCGCGTGGAGTGGGTTGATCATCCTTATTGCCTTGATAGCGTCTGTGCCCTCGTTCGCAGAAACTCAGTCTGAACACATCAATTGGGGGCGCTGGAGCTTCGACTGGGAAGTTCGGGACAACACCGGCCTGGCTCTTCGAGACGTCACCTATGCGGACGAGCCGGTCCTCGCGAAGGCCAGCATGCCGGTCATTCGTGTGAAGTATGTCAAGCAGATGGTGTGGTGGAATCCGTTTACCTGGTTTGGGTCGCGTGCGGAAAGCGGACGTTGTGGCCCGTTCCAGGATCGGTTGCGTTCGCAGGATCTTGTGCCGATCGTGAACTGCAGCAATCAGAAAGTCTGTGTTGAAAGCACGACCCAGCATAACGTGAAATGGCTGGAGCTCGGTGCGTATGCCCGGATCGGTGAATATCATATCTATCAGTCGTGGCACCTGTCTGAAGACGGTGAGCTCCGGCCGGTCGTCCAAAGTCGAGGGTTGTCTTGCAATACCGACCACGTGCATCATCCCTACTGGCGATTTGATTTCGACATCAACGGAAACGGCATGGATCAGGTGTTCGTTCATGATGACGGAGGACCTGATAGTGGTTGGGGGCCCGGCTGGCGCAAGTACACCAACGAGCGGAATGATGTGAAAATTCCCGAGACCCGTAGAACGTGGTTTGTTCGCGATCAACTGAATGGACATGGAGTCTTGATTTTGCCCGGCACGGGATATGCGCCCTTGATCGATGATGGCGAACGGGATCGGTTTGCCGACCATGACGTGGCGATTCGTCGAGCAAACGCGAGCGAAGATGTTCCCTGGGTCTTCGGAGCTCGAGGCCAGCTCGGGTACGATGAAGATAATCAGGGTGTCCAGGAACAAGATATCGTGTTCTGGTACGTCGCACACCTTCCCCACATGGCCGCAATGGGTCCGACAAAATGGCTCGCCGCAGGCCCTATTCTGCGCATTCAACGGTAGCGCGGGCAGCATGGGAATCGATTGAGTGTAGCAACGTGCGTCGGTGGTCAATAGAACGTGAGAAAAGAGTTTTTCGCTCTGGTGTGGCGGCAACTTCCTCCGTTGCAGTGATTCGTTTCCGGCACACTCGGGTCGATCCGAGGGAGCTTTGCCATTTGTACAGAGGTCAGGGGTTGCTGTGAGGCTGGTGGTCCACCGAATTCTCTGATCCAGACAGACAGATCGAGTACTGCCCCACCAATCTTTCCAAGCCTAAGGACTTCATTCCTCTTGAAACTCGATGGTGGCATCAACACCTGCCCTTTATTGCGTTGTGCCATGTGAATGGAAGCTGCCCTATTGGGTATTCAGCAGCTTTTATGCGTGGCGTGGAAGTCTTTCGTGTCGAAGGCCTGATCGCAACGTGCCAACGACGGGAGGCGTATTGAAGCTGGTAGGGACTGCAAGACAGAGAGTCTCTATGACTTGTTCTGCTGGATGTGGATACGATAGAAGGTGAACTCTCCAGGCGTCACGAGTGCGACGCCGACAAGACAAATCACACGACCGTGGAGAATGTCTTCCGGGGTCATGGTGGATGGATCACAGGTTACAACAAAGGCCTCTCTT
>JBDTSF010000294.1:0-12913 GCA_039931295.1 Nitrospirota bacterium
TCCGAGCCATTATTATGAATGCCAAGCTGTAGCAGGATGCTGAAAAAGTCCGCCAGCTTTGTTCTCGCATCGCTCAGAGACTTAACGTACCACAAGGGTACGCCTCGCCTCCTCACTCGCTGCGGCCGGGCTGAACGGGATTTTTGAGCATCCTGCGCGGTGTACCCCTAATTGTCCTAAGCCTGCGGGCCATTGAATTTCCGCCGTTTCCACAGAGCTTTTCCGCAGCCTGCTAAGAAGCCGCTCACTCGGATATTCCATCCGCTCCAGCTATCTCCCCTTCTTTCCATAGTGCGAGAGGATGTTTCCCTCTCACGCACTTTCTCCGTGTCACGACCCGCTCGTTGCCAAGAACAGCCGCCAGCGAGGATTCTAAATCCCAAGACGTCAGCGCGATGCATAAGAACTGACGGGGAAAAAATATGCCGTGAACAGTAGCCTGTTTCGTACGCGTGAGGATGGGAATTCGACCTGGTCAGCGCCTCGCCCTCACTTCTTTTCGTTCTTGGGAAGAGGCTGTGGGTGAGAGCGGAACACCTCATAGTACCGTAGCGCTTTCCTCACGTAGGCGCGGGTTTCTCGAATGCACGGAACTTTGTGGTCTTTGATCCGATGGACCCCGGCGTTATAGGCCGCCAAGGCCAAGGGAAGTTCACCTTGATAGAGGTTCAGCAGATGCCGCAGCTGCTTGGCGCCTCCGCGGATATTCTGGATGGAGTCGTGGGCGTCGCTCACACGCAGTGTAGCCGCAGTAGCCGGCGTCAGCTGCATCAAGCCGACCGCGCCCTTGGGAGACACGGCATGCTGGCGAAAGTCTGATTCGGTTTTGATGACCGCGCGCAGCAGGGCAGGATCGAGACGATACTTCTTGGCGTACCACTCGATGGTCCGACGGATTTCCTGTTTAGAATACCGAGGGTAGGCGCCGTCGTAGTCGGGCCGCGTCGGTGTGGGAGCAGCGGCGATCAGCAGACACAGCATAACCAGCGCACAAACGATGGTGCGCAGCAGGCGTGAACAGACCGATCCGTTCTTTGTGGTATTGGTGGCCATGGTGAGCGATTATATTCCTGTGCACAAGAGAACCTTCATAGAGGCCTGTGGAGGCTCAAGATCTGTGCCCGGATGAGTCTCCACTAACGTGCTGATGGCACAGGGGAAACGGCAGATAGGCCACAGCGCTTACTGTGGCCTAATGTGCTCGGAATGGACGTTTGGGAACTGTTGGCTTGCCCTGCAGGATAGCCGCACGAGATCGGCGGGAAAAGCGGGACGGGTGAGACGGGGGCTATGGTTCATCTGGTCTTTCCGGTTTGTTTTGTTTATCTGGTTAGTTTCGTTCAACCAAACAAATCGGACAGACCGAATAGACCCAATGAACAAGGTTGGCTAGAGCAGGTCACCGATCAGCTTCACCGCCTCTTCGGGCGAGGCTGCGGCATACACAAGATGCGGTGCGAGACTTTTGAAGAGACCCACCCCGTCCTTGTCGGCTCCCAACAGAATGACGATCCTCTTGGCCTTCAGCGCTAGCGCAACTTCTGAAACCGTTCCAGTGCCGCCGAGCCCACAGGCCACGACGATATCGCTGGACATCACGTTCACGTTGTTGCGTGCCTGGCCCAGGTCCGTGACGATCGCCACGTCCACATATCGAGACACCCGTGCTTTGCCATCCGGAAGAATTCCGATCGTCAAGCTGCCTGGTACCGACTTCGCTCCCTCACTGGCCGCGTCCATCACACCGCTCGCACGCCCTCCAGTCAACACCACCCATCCTTGACGTGCGATGAGCTCTCCTAGCGTTTTCGCATCAGTCAATTCTTGGGCGCCAGCCTTGGCTGGACCCATGACACCGATCACTGGTTTTCTGGTCGACTGTCGGATAGGGGGCTTCTTCACAGAGCGGACCTCGCCGGGTAAAGATATCGGCACAGGTTGCTTGGAATGGAAATATACACTGAAGGCGTGAGGCTTGTCGCGGGGTTCTTGCGAACGGCCCGATGTCGTAAGGTCGCCGGTCCTACGCTATGGTTTCCCCCACAACGCGTCCAATCGCTGGGCGCGGCCGCAATTATATTTGTAGAATTTGTAGCGCACAGGGTTTTTCTTGTAGAAGTCTTGATGGTACTCCTCGGCTGGGTAAAACTGTGAGGCCATGGCAATCTGGGTGACGATCGGTTCTTTGAATCGTTTCGACTGCTCGATCGCCTGCTTGGATGTGTCCGATGCGCGCTTCTCCTCGTCTGTCTGAAAGAAAATGGCGGAGCGATATTGGTTGCCGTGGTCGCAGAACTGTGCGTTCGGCGTGACCGGATCAATGTTCAGCCAAAAGGCATCCAACAGCTTCTGGTAGCTCACTTTGGCCGGGTCATAGACCACTTCGACCGCTTCCGCATGTCCTGTTCGTCCAGCGGATACTGCCTCATAACTCGGATTGGCGACCGTTCCCCCCATGTATCCCGAGATTACAGACGACACCCCGTCAACCTTCTCGAAGGCTTCTTCCATGCACCAAAAACATCCTCCCGCAAAATAGGCCTTGCCAGGAGCGGCATCTGTCGCAGCCTGGCTGGTCGTGTGGACACTGTCGAAACTCCAGGCTCCGATGAGAAACACAGTCACGGCAAAAATGGATAGAGCAGCTTGTCTTTTCATGACACGGCCCTCCTCACTGATTCAGTCGATTAGCGCGATGAACTCTTACACGTTCTACGGGCATGGCGCTGCTTCGGACGTTCCAGTATGATCCAGCATCATGCGGACCATTGGCCATTCCCTCGCGTGCTTGTTCCTCGTCACTCTGGTCGGGTGCGCGTCTTGGCTGATGAAAGGCGAACCCCCGGAGGTGCTCGTCACGAATGTCACACCCTTAGAAGGAACCGCGTTCGAACAACGATTGCAAGTGGACCTTCGTATCCGCAATCCGAACGACTTCAATTTGCTCGCGACGGGCATCGACTTTACCCTCAACAACCTCAACGGGAAACGGCTGGCCCGAGGATTAGGCAACACCGCCATCACAATCCCCCGACTCAGCGATACCGTCGTCTCAGTTCAGACCAGTACCTCGACCTTCGACGTGGTACGCCAGCTTCTCAGCTTTTCCGAGGCGAAAGGTCTCTCGTACGACATCACGGGCCGGCTCAATCTGAAAGACGGCCGCATGTCCTTCGACAACTCCGGCATCATCCTCGAAAAAGGCCGGCTCTCCGGTGCACCCTCTCCTTAGCCCGCATCATTTATGAAGGTTCTGCTGCAAGCGCGGATACGCGGCTGTGACGGGCAGTCTCGCCGTTCAGCCCTTCGACATACTGCACGAGTATGCCTACAGGACATCACGCCTCCGAGTGCTCGTCTCGCTTCGCATCTGCACGCTTTCATGGCGAAGCTTCATGAATAATGCGGGCCAGCCCATTACATCCGAGATGAAGCTGGAACGAAGTCGGCATGGGCCCAGGCCTTCTTGAAACGATCTTCGGCCTCCTCCGCGAGGTCGTCTTTCCGTTGGGCCTTGAGGCTCTGGATCAATCCGATCAGTGCCCAGCCGTTGTCCGGATGCCGCAGAAGGTCCGTACGATAGACCGCTTCCGCTTCAGATGGGCGATGGGCCGATAAGAGCACCGCCCCCAAGTGGTGCCGCACGGACAATGGCCAGAGCGGAGGCTCCGAGTACGGCAGTCCCTCTTCTATGGTGATAGCTTCCTTGAACAGCCGAACCGCGTCATCGTAGTGTTGGCGACGGGCGGCAATCTCTCCTGACAGGACCTGTTCAGCAATTTTGAGCAGTGCCCGTTCAGTCTTTTCTTCCGTCGCGCGATGGCGGCGGATCTGTTTTGTCAGACCTGCAAGGACGACGTGTTCACCCTCAGCTCCAGGGAGTCGACCCGTCGCAACAAGCGCGAGCCCTCGCCCCAGCCTCCACATCCCTTCCAATAAACGCAATCCCTTGGGAGGCACAGGTTCCTTGAGTAGCTCATCCCAGCGGCCAAATCGAATCATCGAGAAGATCGGTGTTGGGAGGTAGAGTTCCTTCCCGCGGTCTTTGCGGGCTTCCTCCTCTGTGATCGTTGCCGTCAAATCGCGAGCCACCTTCAAGGCGTCGACATTACGCCCTTCCATTGCCAAGGATGCCCAAAGAAAATGAAGATTGTGCGTGTAGTAGCCGTCGGCGTATTCGCCGGTTGGATGTTGGTCTGCCAAGTATTGCTCATCGACGTGGGCGGCTTGCTGATTCTGTTCCGCCGCTTCGTGGTACTTTCCCATCCGCATGTAAATGTGCGCGGGCATATGGACGAGATGACCAGCTCCAGGCATGAGGTGCGGGAGCCTCTCCGCGCAAGGCAACGCCAGTTCCGGTTGCAGTGACGCCTCGATCGCATGCAGATAGTAGTGGCAGGCCCCAGGATGATCGGGGTTTCGTGCAAGCACGGTCTCGAGCGTCGTGATGATCTCGTCTGTGCCAGGCTGCGGTTGCCCATCCGGTTTCCAAAAATCCCAAGGCCGCAAATCCATCAGCGCTTCCGCAAACAGCGTGGCCGCATCATCGTCTTCCGGGAATCGCTGCGCCACCGATCGCATGGCCTTCGTGTAGGCTTCATCGAGTCCTTTGCGCTTGGAGGCTTTCCGACTTACATACCGTGCGGCCAACGCCTCGATGTAGGCCTGCTCTTCGGGCCTGGTGTGGTCGGCCAGTCGTCGAGCTTTCTGGATCATGTCAATGGCCCGATGTTCGGCTTTCTTTCCCATGGCGCTATTGATGTTGGGGCCGAGTGCCAGCGCCACCCCCCAATAGGGCATCGCCGCCTGCGGATCCTGTTGGATCGCTGCCTCGAATGACCGGATCGCTTCTTCGTGGTTGAAGGCATACACGAGTCGCAGCCCTTGATCGAAATACCGTTGGGCCTGTTCCGATGTGGTGGTGATAGGATGGTGGAGGGAGCCGAGGTTATCGAAGAGCGGCGGAGCATCGGTCTGATCAGCAGGCGCAGCGTGAGACGGTGGGCACATCATGAGCCAAAAGGCGATACCGATAACCAAGCGTGTGGCAACCATCGATCCTCCCCTCACCCACATGAAGCTCGTTCTCCGTCCTCGGCTTGATTTACCGCACTCGTTCGCGCTGCTCAATGTTCTGAATAAGCACCGCACGCCCTTTGCGATCGATATAGGCTTCAACTCGGTCCCCGACATGAGCGGGTCGATCGATTCGAGTATTTTCGTCATGTGCCACGCGCTGCTCGATGCCGCTGGCCTCTCGAATCACATAGGCGCCGCCCTCCACCGCCGTAACCTGGCCGGTTAACGCCACGACATGTGGTGGAATGGGGAGGCGCCCATCGCCGGCCAATTGGGCGCCAAGCGTGCCCCGCACGATCCCTTGCCCAAGGTCCTCTTGCCCCGACGTTCTCGTCCCGTTGCAACCGGCTACGAACAGACTCACTCCCAGCACAGTCATCAGGCACCATTTCATCATTTCCATGTATGTCCCTCCTCTCTTGTCTACCCGTGAGTTCCCCTCGAGTCAACAAATGGATGGGAAAGTATCCCGCATGGCTGACGAACGTTAGAATCGAGTGACACTGGAAAAATTGAAGTCGCTGAGTGTCATCGCCGGCACAAGAAGCTTGCCTGTTTCGGACGTGATGGCTTCCGTGGGATTGGTGAAAGCCTCGATCCGGTTGAACACTCGTAGCGGACTTTCGTGAAAGCGAAAGTTTTTCACTGCCGATACAATGGCCCCGTTTTCGATGAGAAACGTGCCGTCTCTCGTCATGCCGGTCAGAGTGAGATCGGTCGGATTGACTGTTCTGATGTACCAAAAGTTTGTCACGAGGATGGCGCGCTCCGTGTGCTTGATCATTTCTTGTAGCATCGGCACAGGTGACCCACTGACTGAGAGGCACGGGGCATCGAGCGTAGGAATTTTATCGATTCCCCGCGACTTCGCCGTGAACCGATCATAGGAAAGCTGTGTGAGCACTCCGTCGGTAATCCAGTCGGATGCCACAGTCGGCAATCCATCTGTGGTGAATCCGATGCCCAAGAGATCCTCGTGCATTGGCATATTGCGGAGAGTCAATCGCTTGTCGACGATCGGCTGGCCCAATTTGCCTGAGAATGCACTCGTGTGTTTATCGTAGGATTTCGCATCGAGCGCCCGGAGCAACGAGGACCACAGTCCTGCGACGGCAGCCGGCTCAAGAATGACGGTATAGCGACCCGGCGGCAGCTCGCGCACCTCCAGGCCCCGCTTGGCTTTATCGATCGCGGTGAGTGTCCGCTCTTGGACCTTCAGATGATCGATGGACCGATGAGCGGCGGCGCTCCAGCCGGTGGCGTCTCCGGTCTGAACCGTCAGGCTGAATCGTGCATCGGTCCGTGCTTCATGGGCAAAGAGTCCAGTGCTTGCGGCCACGCCGACTGTCGCCATCGCTGACGACACGATTCCTGCTGCGCCCAGGTTTTCCATCCGACATTGTCCGATCGCTTCGCTGGTATATTCCAGCCGGCGGGACGGCCCTGCGAAGGCAGTTTCGGGTCGTGCGGTAGGAGTCGTCACATAGTGTTGTGGTTCCACCGGCGGGAGGTATTCCGGATCGTCCGGTGATCGCTCTGCGATGTGCATCGCTCTGGCGACAGTCTCTTGCACCGCTCCTGCGGTAAAGTCTGTGGTGCTTGCGGTGCCATGCCGCTGTCCGAACGCCACCGTCACACTCAAAGACCCACGCCTCATATCGACGTTCTGGACGATCTGATTGTTCGCAAACCGCGTCGTTCCGCTCTGCTGATCATGCAACGATAGCAGCGTGTGATCGCCGGTCGAACGGTTCAGCACCAACTCCATGAGAAATCGGAACTCATCCTGGCTCGTCAACTTTGGCCAGGTCTTGTGACTTGTCGCACTCATGAACCCGCCTGCCCTCCGATGACGTTGACGTTGCGAAACCGCGCGTGGGAGGCCGCATGGGTCATCCAGCCAGATTGGGCCGGCTGACCTTTTCCACATGTAATAAACCCATACCGGCGACGGTGTGACCGATCGGCGACTCCGTCGCAACTGCCCCAGAACTCCGGCGTGATTCCATGGTAGACGACATCACGAATCATGTGGGTCCGCTTCCCATTCTCGATCAACCAAAATGCATCACCACCGAACTGAAAGTTATATCGACGTTGATCGATACTGTAGGATCCGTGGCCTTCGATGTAGATACCGTGCTTCACATCGGCGAGCAGCTCGTCGAGGGTGGCGGAGCCTGGCTCAAGTCCAATGTTGGCAATACGCACGATCGGCACGGTGCCCCAGCTGTCTGCACGATTGGAGCCGCGCGAGCGCGTCTCGCCGATTTTCGGCGCGACCTCGCGGTTCGTACAATAGCCGACGAAGATCCCGTCACGCACAATGTCCCATTGCTGGCAGGTCACGCCATCGTCGTCGTAGCCAGTGGCAGCAAGGGTCTCAGGTTCGCAGTTGTCGGCCACGAGATTGATGTGCGAGGAGCCGTATCGGAAGGTTCCTCGTGTGTCTGTCGTAAGAAAGCTGGTGCCGGCATAGTTGGCCTCATACCCCAGCGCACGATCGAGCTCGGTCGGATGGCCGCAGGATTCGTGCATGGTGAGCGACAGATGTTCCGGATCGAGGACGAGATCATACTGCCCGGGATCTGTGGTCGGCGCCTTCACCTTCTCGACGGCTTCAGATGCGATGCGTGGGGCTATGGCAAGGAAATTGGCGTCGTCGATCAATTCATAGCCCATCCGAAGATGCGGCGTATTGAAGCTCCGCGAGGCGAATCGCCCGTCATGAACGGCCGTGGCATCGAAATCGCCGCTCAGAGCCAGGAGGTCGAATTCCAGGCGAGACCCTTCGGTCGAGACAAACAGTTTACGGTCGCGACGAGCCCACAGACTGGCACTGCTCCGCACAATGCCGGGTTGACGATGCATAGACTCCATGGTCTCGAGGAGCAGCGCCGTTTTCCTGTCGAGGGTCACGGCAAATGGATCGATTCGTCTTGCGGTCACGATCCGGTCTCGATGGACCGGCTCATCGGCGAGTTTCACCCGTTCACGTGCAAGGGATGCGGAGCCTTTGGCAATATCGATCGCCAAGTCCGCCACGCGCGGGGCCTCTTCCAGTGACAGTACCGAGCTGGCCGCAAAGCCCCAGGCGCCATGATAGAGGACGCGGATCCCGAACCCGCTGTCCTGCGCGTCTCGAATGGACGCAATGCGGCGGTCTTCGCCGCGAATCGTCTGGGTTGTGCTGTCGAGAAGTCGGATATCGCCGTAGTCGGCTCCGGAGGCCACCACGCGTTTCAGCGCGAGTTCTGCGAATTCGTCTTGATGAGGAATAAAATGACCGGGCATCGTATCGGTATCCTGGCAGAGACGTCGGCGCCGTTCAACTCATCTTGTATGAAACAGGCGACCGTGACCTTGGTTTTTCTCACACGATTCCCTACGATACCGTATCATGTTGCCTTCCGAACAGACACCTCGTCAACGGATCATCGAGGCGATCACGGGCACGAGGCGCTCGTCTTATCAACTGGCTCACATGTTGGGTATTCGTGAGCGACAGGTCGAGGAGCATCTGGCACACGTCGTGAAAACTGTGGCACGCGACAAGACGAGACGATTCATTCTGGACCCGGCACGTTGCCAGGACTGTAGCTTTGTCTTTCGTGATCGCCGCCGTCTGACGAGCCCAAGCCGCTGCCCGCATTGTCGAAGCGAAGCCATCACGCCACCCCGCTATGGGATCGATTTAGCAGGATGCTGAAAAAGTCCGCCAGCAGCGTTCTCGCATCGTTCAGACCCTCAACGGGGACCCGGCCGCCTCACCACTCGGCGGCGCGCACAGACGTGGTGCTCCTTATTCGTCGCACCGTGCGCCCCCGAGGGTACGCCTCGGGATCTTCTCTCGTTGCGGCCTTGCTGGACGGGCTTTTTGAGCATCCTGCGAGATAGTTGTCCGCAGCCTGCTAGATATCTCGCAACCGGGCGAGACACACAGCCAACACTGGTGGTACAACTCTGTCAGTGTGATCGGAGGAAGTATGAGACTGTGGATGCCCATCGGGGCCGTGGTGGTCTGTCTGGCCCTGGTTGCCTGCAGCGGGGATACGTCTCAGGAATTGCTCGAGACCGCCGAGTTCGAAGAGCGACAACACAACGTCGTCCACGCGAAGCAGTTATACGAAGAGATCGTCCGTTCCCACCCTTCCAGTCCACAGGCAGAAACCGCGCGCGCACGTCTTGCCGCACTCAAGTAACACCGGTTCCTAGCCGCATGATGTATGAAGGTTTGCCGCAAACGCGCGCAGATGCTACGCGAGACGGCTCATCGTAGCCGCGCGTGCAGCAGAAGCCTCATGAATCATGGGGGCGAGCCCTGCCTGGACATCCCAGCCCCCCACTCATGTCTTCCGATCACAGCGCGATCTGGGTTTCCCTCTCAGAAACGTCCCTCCTCCTGACGGGTTTTCCGCGGTGGCGCATTAGAATGACCCTGCTATAGTTGAAGGAGACGCCGTCCAAAGAAGCACAATTACAGGGGAGGGTAAGGTGGCCAAGAGCTATGCCGTTCGAGCGGGGCAGCGCATTTCGACCCGGCATCCCTTTGTATATCATGGTCCTGGTTTCCACGGGAAAGGGCATCTCTGGGATCTGTCGGTATCCGGCTGGCGAGCTACGGGAGATCATCCGGTCACACTGGGGATGGTGATGCCGGTGTATATCGAATTGCCTCCCGGTGAAAGAGAGTCCAAGTACCTCTTGATCGAGTCCGCTATCGTTCGCTGGTCTTCCGGACGCGATGCTGGGTGGGAGATCCAAACGATAAGCGAAACGTCGCGAGCGAGGCTGAATCGGTTTCTGGATCGAGCACGAAGCTAGCGATCAACTGCGTTGCAAGGGGCAGGGATCTCTGTCACACACCTGTTCGGCATTCACAGTGGGCGACGAGAACACTACACCTCGGCGCGAGCATTCATTGAACCATTCACGAAACTCCTGAAGGCAACACGACAGAAGGCGCTGCATCTTGTTGTCGGGGTGGCGCATCGTACATCGCGGGGAATTGCGGCTCGTAGGAGTTACAATTAGGCAGCGTTGCCCGAGACGTTCGCACTGAAAAATGACGAAAGACCGCACAGGTTGAGAAAAGGATGATCTCTGGCAAACGAGGGCGATTCAAGTATGCTTACGTGTCGAGATGTTCTCGAGGCCAAGAACTGAAACAAGCGGGTTGACCGCTTCTGCCCTTCCTTACCCACAGATTGTGATATGAGCATCACGGTTTTCGATAACCGGCGAATTCTTGTCATCGACGACAATGTCGAGATCCTTGAGGATTTCAGGAAAGTCCTGGTATCAGCCAATACCTCCAGCGCACTCGATCAGGCGAGGGCGTCGCTGTTCGGTGAGGTGAAAAAGGAGTCTCACGACGAATCCTTCTCGGTAGATTGTGCCGAACAGGGAGAAGCGGGCCTCCGTTTGGTTGAACAGGCGGTCGGCTCAGGGAAGCCTTATGCGTTGGCCTTTGTCGATATGCGCATGCCGCCGGGATGGGACGGAGTCGAGACCGTCACCCGTTTGTGGCAAGCCGATCCAGACGTGGAGGTTGTGATCTGCACGGCTTTTTCCGATCATGCATGGGAGGATGTCGTCACAACGTTGCCGCAGCGGGACAAGTTTCTCATCCTCCGCAAGCCCTTCGACGCGATCGAAGTTCATCAGCTGGCCTCTTCCCTGACCAGGAAATGGAACCTCGCGCAGCAGGCGCGGCTGAAAATGAGCGATCTCGAACGGATGGTCGTCGAGCGCACGACTGATCTCAGCGATGCGCGCGATCAGGCAATGGCGGCGGCCCAGGCCAAGTCGGAGTTTCTGGCTACCATGAGCCATGAGATTCGCACCCCGATGAACGCAGTCATCGGCATGACAGGCCTCCTCCTCGAAACAGATTTAACCTCCGAACAGCAAGAGTATGCCAAGACCGTATGGAGATCAGGGGATCATCTTCTCATGCTCATCAACGACATTCTCGACTTCTCAAAGATGGAGGCCGGTAAACTTGATCTTGAGATGATCGACTTCGATTTGCGCGCAGCCGTCGAGTCCGTCACGGAACTGCTTGCGGAGCAGGCTCAACGGAAAGGGCTTGAGCTCGTGTCGTTAATTCACGCCTCCACGCCTATCGCGGTGCAAGGGGACCCGGGTCGCCTTCGCCAGATTCTGATGAATCTTGTCGGAAACGCCGTAAAGTTTACCGAGCAAGGACGCGTGGTGCTCCAGGTCAGAGCAACCGAAGATCATGGAGACAACGTGACACTGCTCTTCGACGTGACCGACACCGGCATCGGAATTCCACTGGAGAAGCAGGTCGCGATTTTTGACGCCTTCTCACAGGCGGATAGCTCGACCACGAGAGAGTTTGGCGGGACCGGCCTCGGCCTCTCGATTGCGAAACGGCTCGTGACGCTCATGAATGGGACAATCGGGGTCGAGAGCACGATAGGCCAGGGAGCGCGGTTCTGGATCACCGTGCCGATGGTTGTCCAGCCATCACAACAGCGGTCGGGCCAACTTCCAGTTGCCGAACTTCGCCATCGCAAAGTCTGCATCGTGGATGATGACCCGGCAGGACGGAAAGTCCTCGAACAGTACACGACATCGTGGTCGATGCAGCCCAGCAGCGCCGCGGATGCTCCGGGC
Source organism: Nitrospirota bacterium (assembly GCA_039931295.1). Taxonomy (GTDB): domain Bacteria; phylum Nitrospirota; class Nitrospiria; order Nitrospirales; family Nitrospiraceae; genus Palsa-1315. Next base: position 11,725 of record JBDTSF010000294.1, read on the forward strand.
GCCTTGGTTCTGCTGCGGTGGGCCGCGCAGCAGCAGTGTCCATTTGACGTGGCGCTTGTCGATATCAGCATGCCGAAGCCCAATGGGATCGATCTCGCGCGCATGATCAAGCAGGATCCATTGATCGCTGCCACTCCGGTCATCATCCTGACGTCGTATGGGCAGAGAGGCGAAGCGACGCTTGCTACGGAGGCAGGCGCCGCGGGGTACCTGGCGAAGCCGCTCCGTTATGCCCAGCTGTACGAATGCCTCCGCGTCGTACTGGCTCAGTCATCAGGGGGGATCGGCTCCGGCGGCTTCTCCGTTGACACAGGGATCGGCGGTGGTACATTACCCCACCGCATCCCCCGTCAGACTGGGCTCGTCACGCGTCATACGCTTGCGGAGGCGCGCGCTCAGCAAGCTGAGCGCATTCTCCTGGCTGATGACAACAAGCCCAATCAGATGCTCGTCGTCCGGTTGCTCGAACGGCGAGGCTATCGGGTCGATGTGGTGGCAAGCGGTTCTGAGGCACTCGCGGCGCTCGCGCAACAGTACTATGACGTTCTCTTTCTCGACTGTTTCATGCCGGATATGAATGGATTCGAGACGGCACGCCGCATCCGGTCCTCCGAGCCGCCGGGCCAGCGGATACCGATCATCGCGTTGACCGAAAATGTGTTGCCGGAGGATCGTCAGAAGTGCCTGGATGTTGGGATGGACGATTGCCTTGCAAAGCCGATCAACCGAGAGGATCTGTTTGCAGCCCTCGCGCGGTGGCTGCCTAACCCGCAGGGTTCATTGTGAACGAGGTTCCGGTCTCTATCTTTCACGTTTCACGCACGATCATCGGGATAATCCCACAGGTCTGAGCCTCGGGATGAGCGTCCGGTGAGCCATTCACGAAACCCCGGAATGCGAAACGACAGGAGCCGTTGAATCTTGTCGCAGCGGAGCGAGAGGTCGGCGGGTCGGTGACTCCCAATGTGGCTCCGTGCCGAGCCTTTCACCAGCCGGCCTTCCAACTCCGGATACCAAGGCAACAAGGTTTCACCGATTTCCCAGCGTGAGAGCCGTTCGCTCCCGCCCAGGTGATAGAGGCCCGGCTGCCGACGACCGGCGAGTTCCCAGCAGGCTCGGGCGATGACACTCGCCGGAAGTGGGCAACGAAACTCATCGGCATAGAGCGTCACATCCTTGCCGGCCTTGG
>JBDTSF010000295.1:0-2259 GCA_039931295.1 Nitrospirota bacterium
GGTTAGAGGGAGGCCAGAACGACGCGTAAGAGACCAGAGATATCTTCTGTGCCTGCAGCAGATGTAGCGCGATGCGTCATCCGGTTATAGCCGGCTTCTAAGGAGATCAGCGTTGTCCATCCCCGTGATTTCTGGATATCCCATGCCAGTCTTCCTCTTCCACCCATGTGCACTGTATCAATGAGTCCATCGCTCGAGCGTATTCCGGCGTAGTTGCCCATCGCGCTGAACAATATCTCAGGACTCTGCTTGTACTGCAGAGCCACCGACGCCGAGGGCGAATGGATTCGGACTCCCAACCAATCCCGTACTTCCTCTCGATACCCTAGGGTAGGAGAAATAGTCAGGGTATCCAAAGGACGAACGGTCGCTGTGAACGTCTGCATCCTCACCGTATACTCTGCTCCACCACGAAGGAGATCGTTCCCAAGGATATAGGTCGATGCAAGGCGGGCATTCCAGCCCATGCCGTCATAGGCGAGTGCACTTTCCAGACTGTGACTGTGGTTTCGTTGAGGAGCGATGCCGAGAGGGTCAAGGGTACTGTTCAAGGAGTTGTGTGCATAGGTTAGTGTGAGCTCAGGCCAGACTGGACGCTTCCAAGCTACACCGAATTTCCCATAGGTCTGCTCAAGCCGAGGTCTGGTAGAGTCTTCGATCACATTATTCCATTGTTGCCCGAACGCGCTCCGCAATGAAGTCCACCCGGATGTCCATTCTCCCCACACCTCACGCCGTGCCTGGTCCGGCACTTGTAAGAAGGCCTGACCTGCGGATCGGGACAGTATTCCATAACGGATCGACCCTGCTGTGCCCGTTAGACCGAGTCGGATCATGCGTTGTGACGCGTCGCCAGTCGTATCGCCTGGAATCCTGCTTTGGAGCCACCCGGCTCCTCCTTGATTCTGGGCCAGCTCAGCTTCAGTGACCAAGATTCCATGTAGCCATGTGGTCGAAGACAGGAAACCTTGCGTGCGAGCTTGATGGGACTCTGGTGCGAGGTCGCGCAGACGAGGCGAGGCCGTGGGTGGAGTAAATGAGGTCATGGTGAGACTGGTTTGGTAGAGAGACGGGGTGGCCTGTTTCGATTGAGCTTGGAGATCAGGATCGGAGAACAACCCTGTCCAGCGTTGAGCAAGAGGGTCTGCCAGTGACTGATCATTTCCCCAAGCTGGAAGGGTACACAGAACTAATACAATCACAAGGGGCAACTTGAAGAGTCTGTGCATCATTCACATGATCGAGGTGGCTCAGATTCATATGAACTCTAGCACTTGAAAATTAGACTATAAGCCATTGATAAAATGAATCTACTTCAATGGGTATGGGGAATTAGTGGAGACCCCCACGTCAAATGATGGTATACGCGTTAGGAATGAAGTTTTGGAGGGGGCAAGGCCAGCTCGGTTTATCTCGTTCCAATGGTTCAGTGAAGTCAAACCAGCCGCATGGGGAGTGCTGTGAAAATATATGCTAGTTCCTGATCCGAAGCGAAATCGATCGTGAATCGGTGAGAGTAGTGGGCAACGTGGCGTCGCGAACGGTATACGTACGAGTGAAATCGTTGTCGTTCGGTGGTGTGCCCGTGAGCGCCCCTGTCGTGGGGTCTAGTTGGAGCCATGAGGGCAACGCCGGGGAGACGGACCATGTGTAGGGTGGGGTACCCCCTGAGGCTCGTAGGGTTTGACTATAGGGTTCATCCTCTCTGGCATCCTGCAACCTACCACCCGTAGGGAATGTGATCGCCAGAGGTGGTGGAGTTGAATTGATCGTCAAAGAGAGTTGCCTATTGTCGGTTTGATTGATTGGGACCTCGGAGTCGATCACGGTGAAGGAATGGCTCGTGGTGCCTTCCGTTCCAGCCAGCGGAGTGCCACTGATCGTGCCGGCTGAGACGACATTGAATTGTAATCCGTTCGGCAATGCAGGGTTTACCGACCACCTATAGGGCTGGATACCGCCTGTCGCGGCCAATGTCGTATTGGGGTAGGGTTGATTGACCACACCCCTGGGAAGCGAGGCAGTTGTTATCGACAGTGCCTGCGGGGTAGTCAAGATCGAGATCGTCAAGGATTTTTGGATAACCCCAGCCGGCGATGATGCATCTTGCAATCGGAATATCGGAGTGGTCGTCTCAAGGGCCGTCGGTGTGCCAACGATTGCGCCGGTTGTTGCATTCAGTGAGAGGCCTGCCGGTAGGGCAGGAGATCCGCTCGCGAGACTCCATGTATAGGGTGTCGTCCCCCCTGAACCGCCTAC
>JBDTSF010000296.1:0-5939 GCA_039931295.1 Nitrospirota bacterium
GGCGTCTGCGTGATGGTCGTGCTCTGATTCGATCGCTGGAACTTGATCAGATCGTATACATCCAAACCAGCATCGTTCTTTTTCCGACCTTCTTTTGAATCGGCACGAACGACGATCCGTGTGGCATCTACGCTTTCCACCACACCGGCCCGCCGAGCCTGCACGACATAGCCCGAATCGCGCGCAACCACGGTTTCCATTCCCGTCCCGACTAAAGGAGCTTCCGACTTGAGCAACGGCACCGCCTGCCGCTGCATGTTCGATCCCATCAAGGCACGGTTGGCATCGTCGTGCTCCAAGAACGGCACCAGCGCCGTGGCCACGCTCACCACCTGTTTCGGCGACACATCCATGTATTCAATTTTGTCCGCAGTGGCTGTCACGAAATCTCCAGCAGCTCGCGCCGAGATGTTTTCTGACACCAACCGCCCGGAGGCATCTACCTTCGAGTTCGCCTGCGCGATGATATATTTATCCCCTTCGATTGCGGAAAGAAACTCGATGTCGTCAGTGACCCGCCCCTTTACCACTTTCCGATAGGGCGCTTCGATAAACCCGAACGTATTGATGCGCGCATAGGTCGCCAGCGACGTAATCAAGCCGATGTTCGGACCTTCCGGTGTTTCGATCGGGCAAATACGGCTATAGTGCGAGGGATGGACGTCGCGAACTTCGAACCCTGCCCGTTCCCTAGTCAATCCACCAGGGCCGAGCGCGGACAGCCGCCGCTTGTGGGTAATCTCTGCAAGTGGATTCGTTTGGTCCATAAACTGAGACAACTGGCTGCTGCTGAAGAATTCTTTTACGGCAGCGACCACAGGTTTTGCATTGATCAAATCATGAGGCAGCACCGTTTCCATATCCAGCAGGTTCATCCGCTCCTTGATGCTGCGCTCCATGCGGACGAGTCCCAATCGGAATTGATTTTCCAATAACTCGCCAACCGAACGGACCCGGCGATTGCCTAAATGGTCGATATCGTCGATTTCACCTTTACCCAGCTTCAAATTCACGAGATAACGGATCACTTCGACCATATCTTGCGCTGTCAGCGTCCGTTGCTCCAGCGGCAGATCGAGGCCCAATTTCTTGTTCAATTTCAGGCGCCCTACCGGCGAGAGATCGTACCGCTTGGAGTTCGAGAACAGATTGTCGAAAAGCGCGCGTGCCGTGTCGACAGAGGGCGTTTCTCCCGGCCGTAAGCGACGATAGATCTCGACCATAGCCTCCTCTTTCGAGGTAGTCTTATCCATCTCTAGCGTGTCCATAATCACTGGCGTAGACGTGACCGTATCAAAATAGATCGCCTTGAATTCCTCGATGTCACTCTCGAGCAGCGCTTCGACGATCTCAGCCGTGAGCCGCTGATTTTTTTCGGCGATCTTGTTCTTCTTTGAATCCACCAGTTCGGTCAGGACTGCACGACCGATCAACTCACTTGATGCAAGCGGGATTTCTTTCACACCAGCGGCCTTGAGCTTTGCGATAAGCCCCTTCGTCAGCTTGGCACCTTCCTTTATCAGAGGCTCCTTACCACCCTTTTCAAGTACTTCCGCCGAGCAGCGTAGACCCTGATGGATCTCAGGGTCGAGCTTTCGCAGCATCTTGCCCTTGAGGACCCGAATTTCTTCAACTGGATAGTACATCTTGAGCAAATCGTCGCTCGAAAATCCGAAGGCCTTCAGCAGAATAGTTGTCGGCATTTTCCGCCGACGGTCGATGCGTACATAGAGGATGTCTCGTGAATCGAACTCGAAGTCGAGCCAGGATCCTCGATAGGGAATGATCCTGGCAGAGTACAGCACCTTCCCGCTGGAGTGCGTCCGGCCCTTATCGTGCGTAAAGGACGCACCGGGAGACCGATGCAACTGGCTGACCACCACGCGTTCCGTGCCGTTGACAATGAAGGTTCCCCGCTCCGTCATGAGCGGCAGCTCGCCGACGTAGACTTCCTGCTCCCGAACATCGAGCACTTTTTTCTTGGAGCCCTTGTCTTCCTTATCGAACACGACCAAACGCACCCGAAGCTTGAGCGGAACAGCAAAGGTCATCCCCTGCTCAAGGCATTCGCGCTCATCGTATTTGGGGGTGCCGAGCGTATAGCTCGTAAACTCTAATACGGCTGTATTGTTGTAATCCGGGATCGGAAAGACACTCGCCAAGGCCGCCTGAAGCCCATGATCCTTGCGACGTTCAGGCGCAACCTCCCGCTGAAGAAATTCTTCATAGGAGTGCTTCTGGATCTCAATCAGATCAGGAATTTCGATACTACTGTGAATACGAGAGAAGTCTTTCCGCTCGGTGAACTCTTGGAGAGTCGTTTCGGACATTCGCCGGTCCTCCGCTACAATGGTCATGTCTGAGCGCCCGCCTACAGCAGGTACACACAGATGCTAGAAACTGGTCGAATCGAAGCTACTTGATCTCGACCTTTGCGCCACTTTCTTCGAGTTTCTTTTTCATGGTGTCGCATTCTTCCTTCGTGACACCAGTCTTCACCGGCTTTGGCGCGCCCTCGACTAGATCCTTCGCTTCCTTCAACCCGAGACTGGTAAGTTCTCGGACAACCTTGATCACTTGAATTTTCTTGTCGGCAGGGGCCGAGACAAGCACAACATCGAATGAGGTCTTCTCTTCAGCGGCCGCTGCCGCTCCTCCACCCGCGGCAGGAGCCGCAGCAGCAACCGGTGCGGCAGCCGTGACACCGAATCGGGTCTCTAACCCCTTCACCAGCTCAGCCAAATCGAGCACACTCATCGTCTCGATCGCCTTGATTAAGTCTTCCTGTGATAATTTCGTCGTAGTCGTTGACATATCCCCTTCTCCTTTTCGTTTATCCTGAATGGCTGCAATGACTCTCACAAATTTCGACAAGACCGCACTGAGCGTATACACCAAGCCACGCGCCGGTCCTTGCATGGCCGACAACAACATCGCAATGAGAACTTCCTTTTTCGGCAGCTTCGCCACAGCCGCCAATTCAGCCGGCTGCACGACCTTACCCTCCAGCACACCGATGGTAATTTTAATCTTCTGCTCACGCTTCTCCGCCAGAATAAAATCCCGAAGGATCTTAGCCGGAAGCACCGGATCGTCATAACCGATCACCAAGCCTGTTGGTCCCTTTAGGTAGGTCGTCACCCCGGAAAGGATCGTGCCTCCCGCAGCACGGACAGCCAACGTATTCTTGACGACCATGTATTCGGCTTTGGCACCACGCAATTGCTTGCGAAGTTCGGTAACTTGGTTGACGGAGAGCCCGGCACTTTCGGTGACGATGGCAAGTCGTGCACGACCGAATGTCTCCGTTAACTCTGCAACGGCTGTGGCTTTTTCGTCCTTATTCATAATCGAACCCTTCCCCTTCCGCGCAACAACACCTCAACTAACTCCACTCTTTGGCTAACGCAATGGCATCGAGCTTCACTCCAGGCCCCATCGTGCTGGAAAGAGTCGCACTCATCAGATAGCGTCCTTTGCACGAGGCAGGTTTTGCCTTGATCACCGCTTCGAGAACGGCTGCGGCGTTGTCATACAACTGCTCAGGTTTAAACGATACTTTCCCGACAGGCACTTGCACGATCCCGGCTTTTTCAACTTTGTACTCCACTCGGCCTTTCCGAATTTCCGACACGGCTTTGCCAACATCAAAGGTAACGGTCCCGGTCTTCGGATTGGGCATGAGCCCACGCGGCCCAAGGGCCTTTCCGAGCTTCCCGACGGCCGCCATGAGATCCGGCGTTGAAATCGCGCAATCGAAGTCCATCCACCCGCCCTTGATCTTCTCCATCAGATCATCGGACCCGACATAATCAGCGCCGGCTTGTCGCGCTTCCTGTTCCTTCTCCCCCTTGGCAAAAACCAATACACGGATCTTCTTCCCCGTGCCATGCGGCAACGAGGTTGTGCCGCGCACCATTTGGTCCGCCCGCTTCGGATCGACGCCTAATCGAAGCGCCAAATCAACAGATTCATCAAACTTGGTGAAGGCCGACCGCTTCACCGCGTCGACCGCCTCGCGCAACGCGTAGGCCCGAGGCTCAAGCTTTTCTACTGCTGCTCTCATCTTCTTTCCCATGACACTCTCCATTTCATCCTGCGCAACCCACAGTACAGACGCCCACACACTCCGTTTCGATTACCCTTGAACCACCACTCCCATGCTGCGCGCCGTCCCTTCAATAATCTTGATCGCGCCTTCGAGATCCACAGCATTGAGGTCCGTCAATTTCTTTTGCGCAATCTCGCGCAACTGCGCCTTTGTGATCTTGCCGACCTTGTCCTTCTGGGGCACGCCAGAGCCCTTAATGATTCCAGCTGCTTTCTTCAAGAGGTCAGACGCCGGAGGAGTTTTCATCACAAAGGTAAACGACCGGTCCTTATAGACCGTGATGACCACCGGGATGATGCTATCGCCCTCTTTCTGTGTTTTTGCGTTAAACTGCTTGCAAAACTCCATAATGTTAACACCGTGCTGACCCAACGACGGCCCGACCGGGGGAGCGGGGTTTGCTTTCCCCGCTGGAATCTGCAATTTAATCTGCGCCGAAACTTCCTTAGCCATGTCCTACACTCCTACGCACGTTCGACCATTTCAAAGACTAAATCCGCTCCACTTGCAAAAACCCAAGTTCCACCGGAGTGGAACGTCCAAAAATACTGACCAGAACTTTCAGCCGGCCGTGGTCCTGATCTACTTCGTCCACCACACCATTAAATCCAAGAAAGGGTCCATCGATGATCCGCACATTATCGGTCTTGATGAATTTCACCTGTTCGCGTGGCCCGGATGCCCCCACATCAACCTGTTTGAGTAACGACTCGACCTCATCCGTCGATAAGGGAGTGGGCTGCGCACCGGCGCCGACAAACCCTGTGACCTTAGGTGTCTCCTTGATCATTTGCAAGGTTTCATCGATGACTGGGGACTCCAACTCCACAATCACATATCCCGGGAAAAATTTCCGACGAGAAGTTCGGCGCTTGCCGTCCTTGATCTCGATCACATCCTCCGTCGGCACGAGTACCTGTCCCAGCTTTTCCACCAATCCCATCTGATTGGCCCGCTCCAGCAAGCTGGTCTTCACCCGCCCCTCGAAGCCTGCGTAGGTATGAATGACGTACCAATTTTTTGCCATGCCCTACCCTCGGATCATTGGTTGATTGCGTGTCATCGGTGGCCCTTACATCCAGATACCCGACTCATAGAATCTTACTCACGGCCCATACAAGAATCGAATCGACGAACGACAGATACAGAGACATGATGATGCAAAAGACAATGACCACCGTTGTGGACCCGATCGTCTCAGCACGTGTCGGAAACGATACTTTCTTTAGCTCTCCACGCACATCGCTGAAGAATTCTTGAATGGAATTTATAAAATTCTTGAACATGTGCCCCTCACATCCCCATTGAGAAAGAAGACGCCTTCCGCTCCCTCATCTCACCTAACTTCCCTACTTGCTACAGAGCCACTCGCAATCTACCGTCGGTATTGATCCTGACCCATCCACTACCCAGCGATTGGCAGGGGCACTAGGATTTGAACCCAGACTCTCGGTTTTGGAGACCGATGTGCTACCATTGACACCATGCCCCTACGACAGCTGGCAACCCTACCATTGAGCCGGCCGCCCAACTACTTCACTTCCTTATGGGCAATGTGCTTCCGGCAGAACTTGCAGAACTTATTTCGCTCCAGCCGATCCGGATCATTCTTCTTATTTTTCATAGTGGAGTAGTTCCGCTGTTTGCAGATCGTGCATGCCAAATCAATGATCTCTCGCATCTCGCTCTCCTCGTTAGGCGTGAGGCGTGAAACGTGAGGCGTAAGAACCGGCTCTCGACACTGTCCCCTTACGCCTAACTCCTCACGGCTCTCTATGCCAGAATTTCGGTGACGACGCCGGAGCCGACCGTCTTGCCCCCCTCGCGC
>JBDTSF010000297.1:0-3430 GCA_039931295.1 Nitrospirota bacterium
TAAAAAGAGCATGAGCGCAAGACTGCTGAAAAAATACACGAGGTCTTTTGTATCGACCAGCCCGCGCACCAAATGGTCGTAGTGCTCCATGAATGAGAGATACGTGACGAATTGTCCCATAGCTGTATCCCCGAGTAGCGAGCCCAAGCCTGAAAGGAGCCACAAAACCAGTAAGAGGCCAATGCTCACAAACGCCGCAACGATCTGGTTTTCAGTCAGGGCCGACGCCAGCACACCGACAGAGAGGAAGAGGGCGCCCAGCAAGACGAGTCCCAGGTAACCAGTCAGCACGGGATACCAATCGAAATCACAGAAGAGGGCAAGCACGAGCGGTACCAGACCGGTCAGCCCGAGTAACCCCAGAAACAGAAGAAAGACGCTCATGAACTTCCCTGCGACGATCTCGTTGATGCCGACCGGAGAGGTCAGTAAAAATTCGAAGGTGCGCAGTTTGCGCTCTTCAGCGAAGAGGCGCATCGTCAGGATCGGCAGGACGATCAAAAGGATAAATCGTGTGCTGGCGAACAGATTCCGGAAGACCAAATCGTTCAGATTGATCTGAGCGCTTCCTTGCACCTGCATCAACTGAATCGCCTGGGCTCCTGCAAAGACCACATAGAGATAGGCGAGCAGTCCCACGATCAGCAGAAACACGGCTCCCACGGCATACACCACAGGCGACACGAAATACGAACGCAGCTCTTTTGCAATAATGGCCTGGACTGGTGTCATGCTGGTTGCCCTGTCGACTCCACTGAAGTATGCACTGGATCCTGTACGAGGCCTTCCTCATGTCGAGTCAGTTGGAGAAAGACGTCTTCTAACGTCATAGAAATCGCTTTCAGTTCAAGTAGACCCCACCCGCTTGTGACCGCCAGACGAGCGATCTCTTCACGCACATCCCGACCAAGCTCGGATTCCAAAAGAAACGTACCGGAGTCGCCACCCGCGAATACGTTCTGAACACCCTGCACTCCCTTCAATCGGCTCTCGGTATCCACGGTGGGAGATTTGAGGGTCAGCGAGATCTTTTCGGACTGGCGCAGACGCGCGGAAAGTTGCTCCGGTGTATCTTCGGCCACAATACGCCCACCGCTAATGATAACAACGCGCTGGCACACGGCAGTCGCTTCAGGAAGGATATGGGTGCTCAGGATGACGGAATGGGATCCAGCGAGGTTCTTGATCAATTCTCTGATCTCAATAATCTGCTTCGGATCCAGCCCCACGGTCGGCTCATCAAGGATTAATACGTGTGGGTCGTGCAACAGCGCTTGGGCCAGGCCGACGCGCTGGCGATATCCGCGAGACAGATTTCCGATGAGTCGGCGTTGCACCGTGCCAAGTCCCAGCCGTTCTATTTCACGCTGCATGGAGGACGTAAGGATGTTGCCTGTCAAACCGCGGAGGCGGCCTACGAACCGAAGATACTCTGTCACCGTCAATTCCTGATAGACCGGCGGAGTTTCCGGCAAGTAACCGATCCGGCGTTTGACCTCCATCGGCTGATCGGCACAATCGAACCCCGCCACCCGTGCAATGCCCTCAGTGGCCGGCATAAAGCAAGTCAAAATACGCATGGTGGTGGTTTTACCAGCCCCATTCGGGCCCAGAAACGCCAATACCTCGCCCTTGGCAACCGAGAAACTAATGCGATCGAGGGCGGTATGTTGTCCATACCGCTTCGTGATCTGTTGGACTTCAATCATATGTGGTGAGTGGATCGCTTGCGTTGGGGAGTGCTGCCGTCGAGTTGATCGTTGTTCCCTCACAGGCAACAGGCGGGCATCTTACTCAGTCGGATTAGGTCAGTCAATATCGGTCGCCCTCCAGACGTCTATCGCTTTACTCGTTTTCTCCATCCTGCTAGAGTTCTCACGCGCGTAGACAGGCCTGCCAGAAGAGATCTGTTGAGGAACACGATGGGTCGAACGAACGGAGCACTATTCACCATCGCTGCATTGATGGTACTACTGTTCTGCATACCGTCAGGCAATGCGGCAGCCAGTGGACGGACCTATCGGGTTCATGGCCAAGTGATTGCAGTAAACATCACCCAAACACCCCATATGATTGTCGTCAAGACACCGCTGACGACACATGACGACATGACTGTGGGGGCTAAGGTCACCTCCCAAACGAAGATTATACGAAAAGGGAAACGAATCGCACTGCAGGCCATCCGTATAGGGGAACGGGTGTGGCTGACCTATATCAAACAGCGGGACGGAGTCTTTGCTCAAATTATTCAGACCCAGTAGCCCATTCAACTCAGGCTATGACGGCCATACCCTCCATGCAGAGATACTACTGAGCCGAAACCCAAGGGTTGTCTTCGAGGCGGCAAGTAATAGGCCGGTTTCACACCTGCCCCATCAAGGCGTCTGTGTTCATACGATTCATGGGTTGACTGACACACGTACTTTCTTCTATATAGGTGGGTAGGCCAGCCAAGATTCTCGGTTCATTGACGTAGAGCTCCTTGTTCGTCGTTCTTTTTTTGTTCAGCCTAAAGTATGGGGCAGGGCTACCCATTCGGTATTGTAGGACTTTGGACTGAACCGTATGGTGAGGGCACACAGACCATGTTCTTGCGTGCCAGACGATTCAACCAGGAACAAAAGGTAGCACCAGATGGCCATTCGAATTCATGGAAGCAGCCGGCAACTGTTCTGGGCAATGGGTCTCAGCCTAGGGATGTTTCTGAGCGCCTGTTCGTGGGTTCCCAAAGGGGTCTCTCAATTGGATGTAGGGATTGAGGAGCGTGGGGTAGCCTCCTGGTATGGCGAATCGTTTCATGGCAAGCAGGCAGCCAACGGCGAGTTGTTCGACATGGAGGCATTGACGGCAGCCCATCGGACGCTTCCGCTTGGGAGTGTAGTCCGAGTCGTGAATTTAGCAAACGGGAAGTATCTCCATGTACGAATCACCGACCGTGGCCCCTACATTAACAACCGAATCCTAGATCTCTCGCATGGCGCTGCCGTTCGGCTAGGAATGATGGAGGGAGGCCTATCCCACGTACAAATTCAATTGGTTGGAGAACGCCGGCCCGCAGCCCTTCTCTCTTCTGAGGCGATAGAGGCGGCATCGGTCGCTCTTATCCTCGGACTAGAGCAAGCCCCTTCAGGCTCTCCAGAATCTCTCCCTCCAGCAGCTTGGAAAAAGTTTGACCCGCTGCTGGTATCTCCCCTTCGGTTGCCTCCTGGCGATATCTGGTTCCAACAACGGAGCCGACGTTTGACGGGAATGCAGTCGGCAGATCATACCGACCACACCGAAATTGCAACCATCATGCTTAGTTAGCCCCCATCACTAACCCGCCCAAGCCAGTAAAACGAACGCAACGGAGGAACGTTTACCCTCAACTGTTAAACGTATTCAGCGCTTCAAACTCCGCACTTCGAATCACACCTTCTCACACGTCTCG
>JBDTSF010000298.1:0-13781 GCA_039931295.1 Nitrospirota bacterium
TTCGCTGAGTTCTTTGACCAAGACGCCCATTTTCGGGTGCGACGGTTCGAAGTCGATCGGCCACTCGTGGTGGCGGAGGCATTCGCTGGCGGTGGGGCCGATGGAGGCGACGACCATCTTCTTGAGCGCTGTACGGAAGGGCTCTACCTTTCCGTCTTTCTCCAACACCTGCATGACATGGTCTACTTGGGCGGCGTTGGTGATAAGGAGCAGGGGCACCTCTCCAGCGATAACTTTGTCAAGCGCTTGTCTGAGCAGTCCCAGATCTTCCGGGAGCGCCCAGCGGTAGATAGGGACCTGGAAGACCTCGGCTCCACGTTGTTTCAAAGCTTCTAGTAAATCGGGATTCGACACCCCATATTCCTGCACGGCGACGCGCAATCCCTTCACCGGCCTGTACTCATCCAACGTCGAGACCAGATCGATCCAGGTGTTCGGTTCGGGCACTGTCAACGTCGGTTGGAGACCGAGTGCCTTGAGGGCTGCGACCGGCTTGGGTCCTCGGGCTACGAGGGCGGTCTGTTTGAGGGCTTCCACAATCGACGGCCAGGGATAGCGTGTCTTGAGGAGATCGAACAGCGCGGTGGTGCCTACGCCGGTCAACAGGATGAGCATATCGACTCGCTCGGTCGTAAGCTGAACCCCAAACTTCAATGCTGCGGAATTGTCATCCAGGGGAATCTCACGAAGAGCAGGAGTGACGAGAGGAACTCCTCCATGGCGCTCAATGAGCCGGGCGATCTCAGCCGCCATGCGGCTCTCGAAGGCGGCAACGGCGAGACCATTAAAGCCAGCGGTAGTCATTATGGGTTTGAAGCAAAAGGCACAGTGGACTGTTTATTCAAGATGGGGAACGTGGGCATCGTACCATAATTGGCCAGTGCGCGTGACCGATGAGTATCCTCCGACTTCATATACATCGTTTAAAGGGGGCGGCCAAGGCTGCCTATTACTGCGCGCATCGAACGAGCACATTCTTATCGTGCGCATTTTGCGAGCAAAAATGGCACCTGGCAGCTTCCTCTCCTGCTGGCGGACATTTTGAGCATCCTGCCAAGGATTTTCATTTGACGGAACCGAGCTCGCTCCCTACTATACAAATTCAATTGAGGGCGACTATGAGTGCTCCGCTCCATCGAGGGTTACGTCATGTGGCGTTGCGCGTCGTGAATCTCGCGCGTTCTCGCACGTTCTATGAACAGTTGTTAGGAATGAAGGTCGTGTGGGAGCCAGATCCTGATAACGTGTATTTCAGCTCCGGACCGGATAATTTCGCGTTGCACCAGATTCCAGTCTCCGAGCTCTCCTCGTATCAACCCTTGAAGGGGCAATCGCTGGATCACATCGGCGTGATTCTTGAGAGCCCTGAGGCAGTCGACCGAATGTATCGGGAGGTCGAACCGCGCCTGCTGGAGCTGGGTGGGCGGGTTGTGACACCACCAAAGCAACATCGCGACGGCAGCTATTCCTTTTATTTTTCCGATCCTGACGGAACGGTCATTCAAGCGTTGTATGAACCTATGATTAGTAAACTGGAGTGGGTGAAAGGTCAGTCGTGAAAGGTCAGCCGATCACGCATCTTTCACGCCCCACGTCTCACCTCTCACGAGCATGAAGATCTGGGACAGTCTGCCGAAAAAAAAATATCTGAGCCTCGCGCCATGGGCGTGGGTTCAATTGGAGAGCACGGACCCACCCGGACCCTTTCCCTTTATCGCAGGGATCGCGCCTGAAGTCGTCGCGAGCCTCCACGAAGCCCATGGGCTTCTCGCTAGCGCAGTTGATACGGCCATCAGTGATGTTTTTTCTAAACGAGCCCTTCTCGACGATCCCGATCGTCAACGGCGATTGGAGGATGCCTATGCGGAGGCGATCAGCACCCGTCCCTATCTCCAGCAGCACATTCGTTGTGGGCGGAAGCCAGATGGGACGTTTCAATGGGAGTTTCCGACCGACTCCACCCAATCTTCCACGGTCGCAAATGGCGGGCTTCGGATCTTCCACTCCGTGAAGCGACAGGCCATTCCGATCGGGTTTGACCAGCGGCACCTGGGGCCGGCGGTAGGAAAAGTTTTGGGGTTCTTGGACGGTACGCATCAGACCGACGAAATCAAGACGGTGGTGGCGACTTCCGGGCGAGATGGAGAACAATTGCTCACGCGATTAATCGAATCCCTCCACCAGCATGAGTGCTTGGTCAGTTCGAGTACCTCCTCCGTCAGGTCCCATTGGTTGGAAACGCTACACGATCAAGACATGATCCACCTCGGCCATGCCGCGCTGCTCTATCGGCAACGGGACCACGTGCTGTGGTTCGATCCCTGGCTGCTCCCCTGGTTTGCGGAGTCCTCCGTTCCGTCGCTCTGGGGATCGCTGTTGCCCAAACCGTCCGCCGTCTTCTTGACCCACGATCATGACGATCATGTGGATCCTCGCACCCTCTTGCACCTGCCCAAGGACACGCCGATCATCGTGCCGAGCCGAAGGAATCGGCGTACGCTCTCCTACGATTATCTATCGCTCTTGCGGGAACTGGGGTTCGGACATGTGATCGAATTGGCGCATGGAGATAGTTGGGCGTTCGATGGAGGGGCTGTGTATTCTGTGCCGTTCTACGGCGAAGATCCCTGCGACCTGGAGATGCCGCGCAACTGCTATCTCATCGCCGATCGCGGCTATAACGTGCTCGTGCATGCGGACAGTGGGCCGACAAATAGCGGCAGGTCAGTCCTCAAGGATGGCGTGATCCAATCGCTCGTGCAGAAGCACGGATCGATTCCACTGCTGTTCGCCTCACAACAACAATTGCTCGAAGTTCGTGGCCATGCGGCCCACGCACCCTTGTCTCATCCCGGGAAATGGCTCGACGTGGGAGAAAACGGCTATCTGACGAACGCGTATCTTGCCGATGTGTGCGCGGCGGCACAGGCCAAGCTCTTCGTGTCCTATGCCACCGGTGGCGCAGAGTGGTATCCGGACCATCTCTCGTTCATGTTCAGCCGGCGGAATCCAGCGCGCACCGCGCTATTGACGGCTCATTGGGAACGACCTGAAGCTCTCAAGGAGCTTCTCGTGACGCAGGGATGCGAGTATCATTACAGTCATGCGTTGGATCTGTTTCGTCGCACGACTGATGGGCAGGTGAAACCGTTGACCACCGGGGAAGCTCTGACGCCCCTGTCTCTCCACCGGCTTGACCATGGTGATCCACCGTTTATTAAGGCGAACAGTCACACTGTGCCATCTCGATAAATCGAAAGGACCAACTATGACCGTACGTAAGAAGCAGCAAGATCCTATCCTCGTCACCGGTGTCGCAGGATTTATCGGCTTCCATACCGCGATCAGATTGCTGGAGCGAGGTGAGCAGGTGATCGGACTCGATAACGTCAACGACTACTACGACGTACGACTGAAGAAGGCGAGACTGGCGAAACTCAAGCCGTTCAAATCGTTTTCGTTCACGAAGCTCGATCTGGCCAATCGGGTTGGGATGAAGAAGCTGTTCGCGAAGCATCCGATCCGACGCGTGGTCCATTTGGCGGCGCAGGCAGGTGTGCGTTATTCGCTGGTGAACCCGCATGCCTATACAGACAGCAACATTGAAGGGTTCTTAAATATATTGGAGGGCTGCCGGTACGCGAAGGTGAAGCACCTCGTCTATGCCTCGTCGAGCTCCGTCTACGGCGGCAATACGCAGATGCCGTTTTCAATTCATGACAACGTCGATCACCCGGTCTCTCTCTATGCGGCCAGCAAAAAGGCCAATGAACTCATGGCCCATTGTTATGCGCATCTGTACCGGGTTCCCTGCACGGGGCTGAGGTTTTTCACGGTGTATGGGCCCTGGGGAAGACCCGATATGGCGCTCTTCATATTCACGAAGGCGATCTTGGAGGGAAAACCGATTGAGGTCTACAACCATGGGAAGATGCGCCGCGACTTTACCTATATTGATGACATCGTCGAAGGCGTGATTCGGACTCTCGATCATCCAGCCACGCCGAACCAGGCTTGGTCTGGCGACAAGCCGGATCCAGGGACGAGTTCAGCGCCGGCGAGAATATACAATATCGGCAATCATCAGCCGGTGGAGCTACTACACTTCATCGAGGTGCTGGAGCAGGCGTTAGGAAAGAAAGCGGTGAAGAAGTTGCTGCCGATTCAGCCGGGCGATGTACCGGCGACGTATGCGGACGTCGAAGATCTGACGCGGGACGTCGGGTTTGCTCCAGCGACGCCGATTGAAGAAGGGATCTCGCGGTTTGTGCGGTGGTATCAGGAGTTCTACAAAAAATAAAGGGCGCCAAGCCATACGGATAGCCTGGCACCCACAGTCTCTCGCTCTGGACTAACTCGTTACGGACAACCGACCGGTATAAAACCACGCCCGAATACTCCTGCCAGCGCTTTGTACCGCGCATTGTTCTCGAATGAATAGCTCGCCCCCCGCTGATTTCTTCCGGAAGGATCTCCGCCATACGAGGGATCTGTCCCAAAAAAGAATCCGCCACGGGTTTTCTGGTTGAGGTGGAGCCACTCTCCAAACATGGAGCAGACTTCAGATTGAACGGACCCGGAGGAGGCGATGCTGGCATGCCAATCGCTCGCCCAATCAGGGACGGCCTGCCCTCCGCTAGCCACGCCGGTATGACTGCGGTCCGGGTACAGGGGGCTATCGTAGTGAGGAGCCGTAGCCACGGTAGGGCGATAGGTGGGCATATTTTCAAGAGAGGGGACAACCGATAATTCCTTCAGCGTCATCAGTTTGCAGCCTGGCACATCCTTGTTGGTATAGAGGGTGCTCCCATCGGCTTGGGAGCATTCTCGCATCAGGAATGGATCAAAGGGGATCGTGGTATCGGCTAATACCGGCGTTGAGGAGAGGATAAGGGTCGTTGCGGCGACCATGAGCAGATGGGCAGGTTGCATAAAGTGCCTCCCCCGAGATGGTGAAATAGACAGGGTCTGTTTCATCGGTCACCTGTCCGAATTCGTATTCACCGATGGTGCTGACAAACTATTCTGTCAGAGCCAAAGCTGTCTATGCATCTTTCGAGGGGGGTCTTGCTGCAGATGTTGGTGGCGGCAAGATGGCTCCGATGGCCGATTGGCCTGGATTTTCGGTTCGATCAATATAAAGGATGCGTATTCCAAATGTATTGGAATGAGATGTACTTTGGTCAGTTGTTCCAAAGAGAGGCAGAGGCCGGCGAGAGGCCCTGTGTCGTCGATGGCTTTGCTGTGCGGATGCCGACTCAGTGAGTCTCCGGCAGCACATTTCTGGGCCGAGTGATTGGAGGGGCGGGGGCCCATCATGGCGCAGACTATGGTCCATCCCGCTCGATCATTTCATGAACTCATCGTTGTGTAGCCGGCTCAGTTAAACAAGCATCTTTGCCTTGTTCCCTTCTTATTGCTAAGGTATTCTCCGCTTGAACCCTGAAACATGAAGCGTGAGAGGTTCGAGGAGTTTTCCTCGCTTGGCCCCTTCTCACTCTTTACGTCTGAATAATTTCCATTATGACCGACTACGGTGTGCTCGCAAATCTGCTCGTCATATTCACGGCGTCGATCGCCGTCGTCTTTGTGTTTCATCAGTTCCGACTTCCTTCAATCGCTGGATTCTTGGTTGCCGGCGCGCTCATCGGGCCCTATGGGTTAAATCTCATTTCGGACATCGAAACGGTTCGAGCATTGGCGGAGATTGGAATTGTGCTGCTTCTCTTCACCATTGGCATCGAATTCTCGTTGGTGCATTTAGTTTCCATGCGCCGTCTCATGTTTTTGGCTGCGCCCATTCAGGTTGGCGGCGTGCTGTGCATCGCGTGGCTCGGGGCGATGCTTGCAGGACTGTCTTGGCAACAGGGGGTATTCTGGGGATTCCTTTTCTCATTGAGCAGCACGGCGATTGTGTTAAAGACCTTGGCGGAACGAGGGGACAGCGACTCCATTCATGGCCGAGCCACGATCGGTATTCTCGTCTTTCAGGATTTGGCCGTCGTTCCCATGATGTTGTTGACGCCGATTCTTGGCGGCCAATCGGATGGAGGTGCGCTGGCGATTCTGCTCACATTGGGGGAGTCGGTTCTCGTCGTCGCGCTCGTCATTGGCGCATCCTGGTATCTGGTCCCTAAGGTGTTGGGACACATCGTCCGTAGTCGCAGCCGCGAGTTGTTCTTGCTGACGATCATTGTCTCCTGCCTTGGTATCGCGTGGCTCAGCTCACTCGGCGGTCTTTCGTTGGCGCTGGGCGCGTTCATCGCCGGATTAGTCATTTCAGAATCGGAATACAGCCATCAGGCCATGGCCGAAGTGCTGCCGTTTCGCGACAGTTTCAACAGTCTATTTTTCGTGTCGATCGGTATCCTCATGGACTGGCGGGTATTATTTTCGCATCCGTTGCCAGTAGCCGGACTGCTTGCCGCGGTTCTGTTGGTGAAGTTTGTCGCCGGGGCCGGCGCGGTCCTGTTGGCGGAGGTCCCTCTCCGCTCAGCGATTATGGTGGGCATTGCTCTTGCTCAGGTGGGAGAGTTCAGTTTCTTGTTGGCGCAGCAAGGGCAGGAGAGCGGTTTCTTGCGGGGCGATCCGTATCAGGTGTTTCTCGCGGTCTCGGTGCTTTCTATGATTGTGACCCCTTTTCTCATGCAGTGGTCGCCCCACTTGGCTCGTCGTGCAGAAGCGTGGCAACGGCTTCGTCATTGGTTGCCAAGTCACACCACCGGCCACGTCGTGCAGACCGAAGGGAAACAGATTCGGGTGAAGGATCACGTCATTATTGTGGGGTATGGGTTGAACGGGAGGAATCTTGCCCGCGTTCTCGGCGAGACCGAGATTCCATATCTGGCATTGGATCTCGATGGCGATATCGTCAGCCGAGAAGCGAAACACGGAGTGCCCGTCTATTATGGCGATGGCACGAATCCGAACGTGCTACGGCACATGAAAATCGAGGATGCAAAGGTCTTGGTGGTCGCCATTTCTGATCCGTTTATCACCAGACGAGCTGTGCAGGTGGCCAAGGGACTCAACCCACAACTCCATATCGTCGTACGAACTCGCTATCTGCGGGAATTGGAGGAGCTGCACCAACTCGGCGCAGACGATGTGGTACCGGAGGAATTCGAAACCTCCATTGAGATTTTTTCTTTAGTGCTCCAGACCTACAAGCTGCCGCAGGAATTTGTGATGCAGAAAGCAAAGCAGATTCGCCGTGAAGGGTACGCCTTGCTTCGTCGCAGCGAATTGCCGGAGCTTGCACATCATCTTCGTGGCGGGACATTAGCCGATGCGGCAGTCGAAACCTTCCGCATTGATGACGATTCGCCTGCGCAAGGGAAGACGTTGGCTGAAATTGCTCTCCGCCCACGCACCGGCGCTTCGGTCATTGCCTGGACGCGTGCCGGGGTGACGCAAGCCAACCCGTCGGAAAATACTCGGTTAATGGCGGGCGATATCGTGGTGTTAATCGGGTCGCGCGCTCAGATTCGGCAGGCGATGGAGCTGTTAGTGCAGAGGCCGCGAAATGACCTCTGAGGGCCGCGTACGTTTAACTCTTCCAGCGAAGTGTAACGCGTTCTTTGAGCGGATGGTCGAGCGGCTGCCCAGTGTGTACTGATGCGAGGTGCGCGGCTTTCAATTTGTAGTACCACTTCGCCGGTGTATCGGCGTCGTCGATGAGCATCAAGGCAGGTTTGTAGCGCAAGCCCACCGCCTGACGCTCCATCGCCTCCCGATCCTGTGTCATGAAAATATTGGCGAAGTAGCGGAAGATGGTTTTGGAAAATGGAACCCAGCTGAGGCAGTTCCACGCCGCAGTAAAATCGATGCGGCACTGCTGGTCGCTGATCGGCGTGACTGTGGCACGGCTCGACACGAAGAGTGAGCCGCACTGGACGAACTCGAATCGCTGGTTAGGCAGGACAAAGTCGATGGTGGTCGTCAACGGCCCTCCGTAAAACAGGTTCAAGAGCTTGTAGGGTCCACTGTTTTTCGAGGGAGCGTGCGGCACCATGCGGAAGCCGTGGGGAAGCGGTTCAAAGGTCTTGGCTTTTTCATGAATACTTGCCTGACTCCGCCACCAGGAACTTTGATGCACAAAGGGGCCGTGAGCCGGGTCCATCAAGCCGACGATGCCGTCGTCGAGTGTGCAATCCAATAGCGTCGAAATGTGAACCATCCGATAGGGAGACGAAGGGAGCGGAAGAGGCGGCACATCTGGAATAGTCTGATTCGGTCGTTGAGGATCGGGAATAAACACCCACACATAGCCGTCCCGTTCGCGGCAGGCGTAGGTGGTGATGCCGATTTTGTCGACGTGAATGAGGGAGCCTTCGACCAGCGCAGGAATCCCCCGGCAGCGGCCAGCTTGATCGAACCGCCAACCGTGGTAGGCACATTGAACACAGTCGCCTTCCATTTTCCCGAAGGACAGCGGCATCCCGCGATGGGGGCAAATGTCGCGCATAGCCGCGACCTGACCCTGTGAGGTTTTACAGACAAGGATTGGGAGGCCTAACAGGATGGTTCCCTTTAGGCTATTAGGAGCGAGTTCGCTGCTCAGGCAAGCGGGGTACCAGAAGCCGAAGAGCGGTGCGCTCTTGGACGGTTTGATCTCGGTGATGAGGTCGCTGTTCATGGAAAGAATGGGGTGGCAGGTGACATCGGTTCATCTGGAACTATATCCGGCGTGCCAGGTGAGGTCAAGGTCGTTGCCTTGACAAGAAAAAGAAACGGGGACTATAGTTAATTTTATATTCAAATTGCTGCACGCATGCGAACCTGGCGGGAAAGAGGGCGTCATGACAACTGCGCAGATGGACCCAGCGGTCGCATTGGACAACCTACGGGCCTCCAAGCCTGACAAGGTGACGATCGTGCTGTTGAGCGGTGACATGGACCGAGCAATGGCGGCGTTCATCATTGCCACAGGGGCTGCTGCCATGGGAATGCAGGTCACCGTCTTTTTCACCTTCTGGGGTCTCAATGCCATTCGCCGGAAGGGCGCGAACAGCTCTGCTAAGGACTGGTTGCGCCAGATGTTCGGCTTGCTGAACAAAGGGGGGGCAGATAGCCTTCCCCTCTCGCGGTTCCATATGTGGGGCCTGGGCACGAAGATGATGCAAAAGGTCATGAAGCAGAACCGGATGCCGGGCGTGCCTGAACTCATGGAAACCGCGCTGGACCTCGGTGTTCACTTTATTGCCTGCACGACGACCATGGGCTTGATGGGCATTACGAAGGATACGCTGATCGAGGGTATCGATCAGTTCGCGGGGGTGACCACGTATCTTGCGGAAGCTAAGCAAGGTAGCGTGAATCTGTTTATTTAAGGTCGAGGCGAAGGCTACACGAAGTCTCAACCACAGGCGTCAGGGAGTTGTGAATGCCACATGCTGATGTGAAGCTCGATACACTCGGATACTTTTGTCCGATGCCGATTATCATGACCTTGAAGAAGATCAAGGAACTGACGCTGGGTCAGGTTCTTGAAGTCGTCTCGGACGACGAAGGCATTAAAAAGGATATGCCTGCCTGGTGTGACACAACAGGCCATCAGATGGTCGGTCTCGAAGAAGAACAGACGAAGGCGGGAGTGATCTATAAAGCATTTGTGAGAAAGACAAAGTAAGCTCACAGACAGAGCTTTCACAGGCCAGAACCTTCCATAAACGATCTCAATGTCAACATAGCCTCAGGATGCTCAAAAAGGCCGTCCAGCAAGGCCGCAGCGAGTGAAGGCCCGGAGGCGTACCCTCTGGGGTACGTTGAGGGCTTGAGCGATGTGAGAACGCAGTTGGCGGTCTTTTTCAGCATCCTGAGTAGTGGTGAGAGAAGCCGGAGGGCTGACAGTCAGACCTCCGGCTTCTCTATTTTCATTCTTGATGGGGCAGAACGTGGATCGACTTGTCGAGTGTGTGCCGAACTTCAGTGAGGGACGAAACCAGGCAACAGTGTGGGCACTGGTGCTGGCTGTGGAGTCGGTGCAAGGGGTTTGGCTGTTGGACCGGACGATGGATCGAGATCACCATCGCGCTGTCCTCAGCTTTGCCGGTGAACCGGACGCCGTTGCTGAAGCGGCTTTTCGCGCTATTCGCGTGGCGACCGATCTCATCGATCTCCGGAAGCACAAGGGCGTCCATCCGAGGGTGGGGGCTACGGATGTTGTGCCCTTCGTGCCGTTGCGCGGCGTGACAATGCAGGATTGTATTCATCTGGCGAAGCGAGTGGGGCAACGGGTCGGAACAGAGCTTGAGATTCCGGTATTTTTCTACGAACACGCGGCTCTGCACCGTGATCATGCCCCGCTCGAATCGGTCCGCCGGGGAGGACTTCAAGGTCTCGCGTTTCGCATGGCGTCCGATCCGGACTGGAGACCAGACTGTGGCCCCCATCAACTTCATAAGACAGCCGGTGCCGTGGTGATCGGTGCGCGACCTCCCTTGATCGCCTTTAATGTCAATCTCCGCTCGACGGACCTGGCGCTGGCCCGATCCATCGCAAAAGACATTCGCCAATCGAACGGAGGGTTGCCTCATCTCAAAGCGATCGGTGTGGAGTTGGCCAGTCGAAAGATGGTTCAGGTGGCCATGAATCTCACTGATTACATCATCACACCTCTCCATGCCGCGTTTGAAGCGGTTCGAGCTCGTGCAGCTGAGAGAGGTGTGGTAGTTGCGGAGAGCGAAGTGATCGGGCTTGTACCCCAAGCTGCGCTGATTCAGGCTGCCGGGCATAGCCTGGCGCTCGAACAGTTCGACTCGACGCAGGTGTTGGAAGCGAGATTGGAGACTCGGCTATTCGGCAATTTGGCGCGACCGGGTCCGTCTGGCGAACAGGACTCAGTAGATATGCACGCACAACCCCTCGCAGATTTTTTGGATGCAGTCGCAGCGGCGACTCCGATTCCTGCCGGCGGCACGGTCGCAGCGTTGGTGGGCGCTCTTGCGGCCTCTCTCGGGATGATGGGGGCGCGCTTGAGTCGGCAACAAGGGGTGGAACATCGGCTGAATGAAATTGGGCGACGGCTTCGCGATCTGATGCAGGCGGACGGCGATGCCTATCAGCGATTTATCCAGGCCACGAAGCTGGAGAAAGCAGACCGAACTCGCCCTGCCGCCTTGTCGTCTTCGCTTCATCTGGCGACGGAGATTCCTCTTGAGATTGCCGAACAGGCGACGGAGGCTGGAGTGCTTCTTCATGCCTGCTCGGCAGGGGTCAAGCCACGCGTTCGGTCTGATCTTGCCGTTGGACTGATACTGGCAATTGCCGCAGCCGACGCGGGGCGTCACACGGTCGAAGAAAATATGAACATTCAGCGCAATCAACGACTTAAGTCATCACTTCGCGACCGGATTGAGCAAATGACAATCCGTCTTGAGGAACTCAGGAGCCTGTGTTACATTACGCCCCTTAATCAGGGCCCGGGCAGCACGAGGAAAAAACCTGTACAGGCATCGCCTGGAAAAGTAGACAGACGGGAAGAATGGAAATCAAAGTCTTCAATAATAACGTTGAGAAAGCTCTCAAAGTTGCCAAAAAGAAGCTCGCGGGGGAAGGGCTCTTCCGTGAATTAAAGCGTCGGCGGTTTTACGAAAAGCCGAGTGTCAGAAAGAAAGCGAAGGAGCGCGAAGCGCAGCGGCGGCGTCAAAAGTGGTTGTCGAAGCGTAAGCCAGAGTAAGCGTCCTTCCAAGGGTTTGCCCGTTCGATCGATTGCATTTCTCCCAAGACCTTCAAATCTCTTCCTCATCCATGCGCCAGGACCAGATCGCTGCTTCGCTTCGAATCGTGAGGCGCGAGATTCGGCAGTGGGAGGAGCCGGTTGTCGGCGTGGTGGCGCGCGAGTCGAACCGAGACCCCTTCCGCATCCTCATATCGTGCCTCCTCAGCCTTCGAACCAAAGACAAGACGACATCTGAAGCCAGTGGCAGGCTATTCGCGCTGGCGCATCAGCCTGCCACCATGTTGACCCTCCCTCTCCGGAAGATCGAGCATGCCATTTATCCCGTTGGATTCTACCGGACAAAATCGAAGTCTATCCATGCCATTTGCCGTCGCCTCCTGGAGGTGTACGGAGGGACGGTTCCCGATTCCATCGAGGAGCTCGTGACGCTATCAGGGGTTGGCCGGAAGACGGCGAACTTGGTGGTGACGGTCGGTTATGGCAAGCCCGGCATCTGTGTGGATATTCATGTACATCGGATCTGCAACCGTTGGGGTTATGTGAGGACCAAGACACCGGAGGAAACTGAACAGACGCTGCGTAGGAAATTGCCGGCACCACATTGGATCACCCTCAACGATTTGCTTGTTCCCTACGGGCAGAACCTCTGCCAACCAGTCTCACCCTTCTGCAGCAAGTGTACACTCACCGAATACTGCGACCGGGTAGGAGTAAAAAAGTCGCGTTAAACGTAAGAAGTGAAACGTGAAATGTCAGAATCCTGACGGGGCCTACTCGTTTCACCTCTCACGTTTCACTTTTCACGTCCGTCAGATGAACAGCGTCGTTTCCGCTCCTGCCGTAAGGGAGATGATTGCCGGCAATCCCATCACTTCATCGACGTTCTTTTCGACGTCGGCGCTGTCGACCCCCATGTATTCCAGGCCGGCACTGCAGGCGATCAGACGAAAATTCCCGACCTGTTTGGCATCCTGAAACATTTCAGAGATCTTCGGCACCTTCTTTTCTTTCAACAGCCGCGTCACTTCGTCGGCTGAGGCGGCATACTCAGGGGGAAAGTCCACCTGATCAATCTTTCCCTCGGCCAGCTTCTTGATCGTCCAGAACAAGAGGATCACCATCACGTCTTTTCCCATCGCCGCGGCAGTGAGCCCAAGCGTTGCGACCTGATGCAGCGTATCGTAGGTGGCGTGATGGGCGAAGATGACGAACTTGGGTTGAGTCGGCATAGCTGGTCACTACTCCTTTGTCGCGCGCGTCTTGACGCTGTTCACATATTCGGCAATGGCCGCATCGACTTCGCCCATGGTCATAGGGCGGTCATGCGTTTCACTTTCATCCACAAGATACGTTTCGTGCTCTTTTTCCTGCCGGAGGACCACGGAATTCTCCGGCGTTACCTCGATCAGCATAAACCACTCGCGCGCCCCCTGCGTAATGACGACCTGCTTGCCCAGCCCTTTCTTCGTCATTTCGACATGCAGATCATCGGACGCGCTGACCATAGAGGGAGAGGTCAGGAGTCCCATGCTCAGGCTTGCGATTCCTAGTACCGTACTGATCTGACGTGTGAAAGGCGAATGACTCCACATCGCCGGTGGATTATAGCCCGTCGAGAAACATGCCGTAAACACTCGCTGAGGCGTGGTTGTTGGCTTGAGTGCCCCCAGGTCGCATGCTAGGATGCCCGGCGCATGGATGACTTATTAGCCACAGTTCAGCAATGGATTCCCGTCGATGTCCTCATCGGTCTGACCGTGGCATCAGCCATCGGCTTTGTCGGTTCCCTGATTGCGATCCCTATGATTCTGGTCCGCTTACCATCCGACTATTTTGACACGCGTACTCCCCGCCATTGGATGAAAGACCATCATCCGGCGTTGCGCCTCTCGGGGCTGATCGCCAAGAACCTCGTCGGGATTGTATTCCTCGTGGCCGGTTTTGCCATGCTTTTCTTGCCGGGACAGGGCCTCCTCACGATGTTGATCGGGATCTCACTCATGGATTTCCCTGGCAAGCGTCAACTAGAGGCGAAAATGGTCGGCCAGCCGACGCTACTGGGTGTCATTAATGGCATGCGTCGGAAGTTCGATAAACC
>JBDTSF010000299.1:0-6384 GCA_039931295.1 Nitrospirota bacterium
CCAGAATCTGACCGAGCGCGGCCGCAACCTGATCCGGACTGTATTCTTCCGGCCCGGCGAGTTCCACGATCTGCTTGCCCTTTCCACCAACCATCAATTGCTCCGCTCCCATGCGGCCGATATCTCTGGTTGAAATCATTGGAACCATGGCCTGAGGCACAATGAACGTCGGCAACACACCCTCTCCCTTGGCTGCGCCGACAACCGGGGCCCAGTTGTCCATGAAATAGCAGGGACGGAGGATCGTCAGGTTCTTCGCCACTGCTCCAAGCGCCTGTTCGCCGTAGCGAGCGGCTCGGATTGGCCCCGTCCCTTCTGGTATGTGCCCGCCGACTGAGGACAGAAATACGACATGGCCGATCGCGCTTCTTTGCACCGCTTCTGCGGCACGATCCATTCGTGCTCGTTGGTCGGCCAGCCACGCCGTGGCTGCATAGTTCGGCGGGACCAAGAGATAAACACCCTTGGCTCCTTCAAACACGTTGGTCAACGAAGATACATCATCGAGCGAGGCGACGGCGATCTCCGCACCCTTTGCTTTCCATGCCACACCTTTATCCGCCGAGCGCACGACAATCCGCACCGGTTGTTTTCGAGCGAGGAGCGTGTCTGCGACCACTCCACCCGTATGTCCTGTTGCTCCAAGTACCACAAACATGATCACGCCTCCTTCTCTTGAACATCACACGATCTTCTCTGCGATCACCTTACCAATCGACCACCTACTTACGCCAACGATCAAACCCGATGAACCTCGACTTCGCGCCCTTCCCTCACAACAGTATAATAGTTCTAGTTAGAACCAAGTCAAGTGGGAAATATTCAGCGAGAGAATCCGTGATACGGTCGGCTTATAAGGGAGCTACAATTCGAGAGGTTTCGGCAATGAGCATGTGACTGTTGCCAGGCCGGTTATGGTCAACCATCATAGCCGGGGGAAGTGTGTGGCGCTAAAAACCAAGCTCTTTCTCGAGATCGGCTTTTTTATCATTGAACTTTTTCTGCTCCGCCTCACTTTTCTGCGTAATCGCGCCTTTCACGTTCTCGGCTGTTTTCCCCATCGCGCGGCCCATCTCTTCCTGCTTAGCCTGTACCTCTTTGGCCTTGGAGGACCCGGCAAACTCGTAATATCTTCCTGCAAGACCTTGCGTGAACATCGGGTCGCCGCGCTTCATAATCGTATCGCCTCGCTGCTCGGCCCTCGCTTTGGCTAACTTGTCGCTGTTCGGCAGAAACTTCATCCAGGCCGAGGCCTTCACCAGCTTCTCAAGCGAGCCCATGCTCGCCTTCATCGCTTCCTGCGCACTGCCGGACAGACCTTTGGCATCCGTCTCCTCGGCCTTCATCAATTGGTCGGCGTTGGTGGACGCGATGTGGCGCAGTTCTTCATGATAGGCTGGCGGCGAGACGTGGGGCTGGGTCTCGTCCGTCTTGGGATCGCGGGGCCCACGGCGGCCTCGGTCGACACCCCAGGCCGTTTCGAAGAGCGTCGGATCATCAGGTTTCGCGTGCACCGCTTTCAGCATCACCCGGTTGGCCTCGTTGAAGTCACCGATGGCTTCAAAATATCGGAACGCCGACGTCCGCCCATCGGCCCGTACCGGCTCATGTGAATACAAGAAGCCCTTCGTTTCAGCCGCCTTGGCCAATTCCCGGCCAAGCTTTGGCACATTCGCCTTGGCTCTGGCCTGGGCATTCTTGTCGAATCGATCGATACAGTCGTTATCCGCAAGGAATCGAGAGGCCACAAACAGTTCCGCCGGCTGACCGGACTTCTCCGCTTTGCTCATAGCGGCAATCGCCGCCTTGGCCGCCTTCTCTTCGTCATCGCCCAAACAGGGATCATCCGCGCGAATGGAGGAAGCCGTCACAGCGAAAATCGCCATGACACAGCAGGCAATTCTGAATACGATCATTGACGCAATCCTCCGTTATTGTCCCAGCAGACCTTTCAGCATCTTGCCCGCATCGATGGCCTCATCGCCGTCATCGCCCTTGCTCGGCGCGTTGTCTCTACTTCGTCTTTTGTCTTTCTCCCGCCCTGCGTTCTTCATCATCTCTTGAATGTTCGGAGCCCCGCCTTGCCCCATCATGGCTCCCATGTCGTTCTTCGTATAGCCGGCGGGAATTTCGAACAGCGCCGGATTCTGTTTTTCGACTTTCAGATTGGTCAACTCGCTCGCCATGCGCATTTTCCTGTCGCCCTCCTTGGACAGGAGGTCCATTTTCATCGGGATACCGTCTTTGGTCGCCCAGAAGAACCCACCGAACTTCGACCCATCCTTCTTGGTCGCAATCATTTTATATTTGGTGGTCTGAACCCCGTTGACCGTTTCGTCACCGACAACGCTCTGCTCCACATCCATGGAGGTGAGATCGGGTGACTCCAACTGGTCCATCGACATCTCCATATACATATTCCCCATCAATTGCCACATCACCTTCTTATCCCTCCGGATGATGGTGACGTTTCCGCCCGCCCCGCCCATCTCCATGCGCTGCTTGCCGGGCGAATGGTAGACGCGGGATTTCATCGTCATGCCCCCTTCTGTCTCCATCGTGCTATCGGCCGAATAGTCCACCTTTGGCTCCGGCAGAGAGGCAGCATTGACCGCGAGAGGCATCAGTACCATCGACACCACCACACCGATATATCGCCACAACTTCATGGGCCTACCCTCCTTTAGCAGGATGCTGAAAAAGTCCGCCAGCGTCGTTCTCGCTTCGCTCAGAGGCTCTACATACCGAAGCGTACGCCTCGCCTTTTCGCTCGCTGCGGCCTTGCTGGGCACCTTTTTTGAGCATCCTGAGGTTATTCTGACTTCAGCACCGTACGGAAAACTACTTTCATGCTTTCCGCATCAACCGAGTTTTTCGCAGCCTATTAGAAACGTCCTAACTCTTCAAGCGACGGGAGGCTAGCGGGTTTCGCAAAATGAGTCAATATCAGGGAACGAGAGGGAAAAGACCTGTGGCATTGCAATGGCATTCGGCCTCTCATCACAGACTCGCGGATTCGTCATTGATCGAACCATGAGCCGTACGCCTGATAGGGTCGGTAGATGTATTCAACAAGGCTGGCGTCACGCCCAAAGGCATCAACAGCACAAGAGCCGCCTTCAGAAGCAGATTGTCATAGGCCGAAACATCGTAGCTCCAGGATCCATCGATCCCTGCCACTGCCCGCACACGGTCTGAAGGACAGGCCGCATCGGCATCCGTCATGATGTAGTGAATCGTGTCCCCTGCTTGCAGAGGCACGCCCCGAGCCAGCAATTCCTGCGCGGCAATCATCGACATCGTCTGGTGGCGGTAAGCTTGCGGCTCTTTCGAGAGTGATTTCGTGATGGCCAGCTCCTCAATGGTCGCGCGACCATCTTGGAGATAGCGCCGATAGGTATGGACGATCTCCAAGGCCTGTGGAATCTGTCTGCGCAACTCGGCCAGCGTCCCTGCCTCACTCAGACAGCGCAGCACCTCCGTTTGTGCCCGCTTAACGAGCCGAGGCGCATCGCTCCGTCGCAGTTCGATGCCACGCACTTTCATTCCACCATGGTCGAACAGACCCACAAACTGATTCGGCACCGGCATGAGCGGATTGACGCGTGAGGGGAAAAACCCAATCCAGCGATAGAGCCCCTCCACGCCAATTGAGAGTCCCGTCTGTTCGGTAATCGTCTGCGCGAGACTGTCATAGTCTGTCCTGACCGAACCGGACTTGACGAGCCAGAGCGAATCCACAATCGCGTGCAGCATACGATAACCCTGCTGCTCGGCGATCTCTTTCGCCTGCAACAAAATATCTCGACTGTAGGCAGTGACCGCTTCGTGCGCTTCGATCCGACCGAACCGGGCATTCTTGTATCCCAAATACCCGAACGAGACGACGAGCAGCCACTTGAGCGCCGTTTGCCGTTGATCGAGTACGGCTCTCGCCGCCGGCTGTGTCGCCGCGGCCATGAGCTTCTTGTACCGCGCGCGCTTCTCGAGCAACGGGGTCAGCGTGCGAGGCACCAATCCCTGGCACCGGCGGCAGGTATGGTGGCCGATCTCCGGCACCCGTGCAGTCGGATCATCTCGACAGCACCGGCAATTGACCGTCTCGGGCGAGATGTTGAAGCGCACCATAATGGAGGGGTACATCGAGGAAAAATCCAGCTCACCGACCTGTTCGTGATAGCCGGCGGTCGGCGTGAACACCAATCCGCCCTGATCGGTCTGCAGCAGTTCGAGCGCGGATTTGAAGGATTCAGGCTCCTGCTTCCGATAGGGAATCAGCAGACCGTCACGGCAGGCCGTTTCAAGTTGCATCGAGGTGATTCCCGTGCCGGTCGTCGTACGGGCCATCTGCTGCAGATCGACCTTCGTGACACGGGCCTGCTCGATGAGGCCGGCTAGGCCCGTTTCCGCCAGCGCAAAGGAATTGTGCCGATCGAGGTGCAGCCGCCCCGACAGTGTGCGGGCTCCGGCATGGGACAGGATACGGCCATACGAAAAGTACGAATGGGGTTTCCTGGCGCCGATGGGTCGATGGGGATCGCGATTGAGCGCGAGCGGCAGGCGCAGTCGATCCGCCATGGCCATGAGACGCGGAAGAAGATAGGAATCGCCCCAGTCAGTCAAGAGGATATCGGGGTCCTCCCGTACGAGCAGCTGGTTGAGGCGCTGGACCACGTCGGCATCGTCGCCTTCCAAGAGACGCTCCTTCCCGTCTATCCCCACCACGAGCGAGCCACCTCCACCATGATTCGGGTTGGGTGACGGACTGTCCGGCGACAGCTCCATGATCGTAAGCGGTGGGAGGCCATAGTCCGTGTCCCAGGGTGACTCCAGCGCCTGAATCGACTGAATCAAACCCTCGGCTGTGAGATCAGCTTCGCAATGGACGAGAGGAAAGAGCTGCCGATCGTAAAAGTAGCGCTGCGGCAGCGACACATCCACATGAAAGAACTGCGCGTCGGGGCAGGAACGGATCAGCAGTTGCGTCAGGGATGAGAACTGTGCGGGGGCGTAAACCGAGACTTCCAGCACCGGAATTGGGCGAAGCGCGCCGAGTTCGTATCGTTCTACTTCTCTGGTGCCGATGCGACAGGAGGCACGGCGGAGTAGCCGGGATGCGTGATGGAGGATGGCCGGCGAAGCAGCCAGATAGCAGGTCGGCACATAGGGATCGACGGCTCTGACACGGCGACCGTCCTCGCCGAGGAGCCAGACGACCATACCCTCTTGCACCGGGTAGACATCAAGAAGCCACCCCGTGAGTCGAGTCGTGGAGCATGTGGGTTTCAAGGGTCATGACTTTCTGTTGCAACATGACGACGTGTTTCTGTTGTTCGATCAACATGGACAACAGCATCACCTCGAACGGCGTCTCACGCGCGAGATAGGCGCCAGCCGATGCATGGTGGCGGGCGGCGGCGAACAGCACATCGAGTGCTTGCTGATCCTCACGACGCAACGCACGCCGGTAGCGGCTCCATGAGTCGATTTCCTGCTGGACCAATTGCGTGAAGGTGGCAAGCGTGCGCCCCATACTTACAACCGATTCCAGAGCTGGCGCGGAATCATCCAGCGCTTAGGCTCAGCCCCTCCCTCTTCCTGGAGCCACAGCCCATCTTCAGCCTCGCACAAGTCGATCGCCCGGCGCGCCTGCGCACGGAGTGCCGCCACAAATCGACTGCGCCCGCCTGATTCTGACGGCGCGAGCGTGGTCACGCATAATAATTGGATGCCCTGCTCGGCCATGTGCTGTAAGGCCTCCGTCATCGCACGAAAGAGACGCGTCGCTTCAGGCTCCGGCACCGACTGGTCGTACAAGGTGTCGAGGGGGCCGGCGAGAATGACGAATCGCGCATCATAGGTGCGCAACGCCGACGGGAGACAATCCGTGACCAACCGGACCATCTGATGACAAGTGAAGGCCCGTGAGACATGAATCTGTTGCAGCACGTGAGCCGGCGCCACCCGACTTGCACGGGCCAGCCGGCCCACCAAGAATGGATCAAAGACATTGGCGCCGGCCAGATACAGCACCGGTTCGCCGGCCAGCGCGCGGTCAACTGCGGCACAGAGGCCCAGTCGATAGACCGACGACGGTCCGGACAACAGCACCAACCCCTTAGGCTGATCGATCGACACCGCACTCCGCCGCAACGCCGCCAATAGATGGCGAGGCGCTTCGATGACCGCACTGCCATCGTCGGTACACAACGGGAGCTCCATCGCCTGCTGCTGCACCAAAGCCATAGCACACCTCACGATTCGTTAAAGTGGCGGATCACGCCCGCGACAATGCCCTGAATAGAAAACTCATCCTGTGCCAACACGACGATCGGCTTCATCGCGGCATTCGCCGGATGCAGTTCGATCCGGCCATCCTTGCGA